>NZ_JARFTR010000302.1 GCF_029167235.1 Kamptonema sp. UHCC 0994
ATCTATACGTAACGCCGCCTTCTAGGCGGTTAGAATACCGCCTAGAAGGCGGCGTTACGTAAGTTTTAACCGCCTTGGCGGTTGCTATATTTTAGATTTATGTTTATTCACAAACTCTTAGTAATTCTTTACGTAAAAGAGACTATATTTCCTTGACACGCCCCGTGAGAGAGATGTTAGATTAGTTGCGTTCGTTACCCAACCTAACTCATTTTTCAGTTGTCCTCCCTATCTCTTACCCAATAACTTACCACATCAGGATTGATAGCTAACCTTGAGAGGTAAAAGCGTATAAACCTGGCTTACTTACTGTGCTTTGATAGCCTTTTGAGCTATAAATATATTTTAGCATAAGGGTCTTCTATTTACATTCGCTTCAACAATTCTGACAACCATACTTTTGTAAGGAGTAAAGCAATGTCTTTTTGGACTCAAGAAATCATTGAAACGCTATATCGTCTTTTAAGTTTTTTAGCAAATGTGCCTTTGGCTAAGAGATTAATTATCTCTGGTAAATATGAATATGATTATACAGTTCTAGCTCCTCTAGCTATGACAAGTGTACTACCTAGTATAATATCATATCTACCTCAACTACCTACAGCAGATGAACTTCCCAAGCAAAAATGGCTGAGTTTAGTTCTAAGTACACTAGCATTAGGTGTTTTTGCTGAAATAAAAAAATCTACTGCTTCGATCGATAACTCGGTTTCAAATGAAAATGAAATTGATTCAAACAAAATTGATTCATTAAAGTCGATTGATGAAGAAATTAAAGCAGCTAAGGGACAAGAAGATTTAACTAATGCAGTTTTGAAGTTGAAATCAGTGTTAGGTTTAGGAATTACTGAGCAACCAAGACAATTATTTCCTGATGCTGATAACGAGATCAAAGTAGGAAGCAATATCAGTAAAATTCAGGATAGATTTGATACTATCGATCGAGAAGTACGGGCTTTTTTAAGCCAACGCTTACAACCGAATCTACCAGAACCTCCAACTTTTTTAAAGCCTGATGAACTCGATTTAAAGGCTGACGAAGTTGAGGAAGTTGACAAAGAATTATACAGACATCTTCAGGAAATTGCCAGATTTTTAGGGCAAAAATTAGAGAAAAATCAACCCAAATTTTCAGAGCAAGCTGAAACTACTACTTCTACTCCTAGCCCTACTTTAGAGGATTACGAACAGTTAACTGAGCCTTTAAAAATCAAGCCAGAAACTTTAAGTAACTTCCAACAAGATCGAGTTTTTGCTTATATGCAAGTAGCTGGGCCAAACCCAGTCATGCTCAACCAAATAGAAAAACTTGATTCTCGCCTGTTAATTACCAACGAACAATACCAAAATATTGTATCTCAGGATTCTCTAGACGCAGCACTAGGAGAAGGGCGACTTTATCTAGCAGACTATTCTAAGCTAGGGGCACTAATCAATGGTAGTTATGGTGGACTTCAAAAGTATATGTATGCTCCAGTAGCTTTATTTGCAGTACCACCAGATGATTATTCAGATCGGAATTTGCTACCGATAGCGATTTATTGTCAACAGACTTCAGCGGAGCAAAACTCTATATTTACACCTCTCGACGGAGATAATTGGATAACAGCTAAAACCATCTTACAAATGGCTGATAGTAATTATCATGAATTAATCTCTCACTTAGCTCAAACTCACTTATTTATTGAGCCTTTTGTGCTGGCGACTAATCGCTGCTTTACGGATAAAAATCATCCTGTCAGGGTTTTGTTGAAACCTCATCTTGAAGGTACAATCTTGATTAATTATGGCGCACATAAATACTTATTAGCGCCAGGAGGCTCCATAGACTCGCTATTAGGTGCTACTATTGGTAGTGACTGTCAGCTATCTATTAAAGAAGCCCAAAGCCACTTAGCTAACTTTAATCAAGTTGCCTTCCCCCGGACTTTAGAAAAACGCGGCGTTAACAATTCTAAACAACTACCAATTTATCCTTACCGAGATGATGGTCAACGGATTTGGGATGCTATTTTTCAGTGGGTTAAGGACTATTTAGGTCTTTTCTATGCTAGCGATACATCTGTAGAGAGCGATGCACAACTACAGAATTGGGCAGGTGAGTTATTTTCTAAAGGATACTGTCATATTGGTGAAGAAGGTGACGGTCGAATTAAAACTTTAGATTATCTAGTTGAGGCCATATCTACGATTATTTTTACAGCTAGCGCTCAACACGCTGCTGTTAACTTTCCTCAAAGTGGCATGATGACTTATGTGCCGGCATTTCCTTTAGGTTGCTATTCTCCAGCACTGACAAACCCGCAACAGCAGCAAAACTTTATGAGTTTACTACCGCAATTACAGAGGGCTGAATTGCAAGTACAAGTCCTTTATTTACTTGGCTCAGTTTACTATACACAACTAGGGGATTATTCTGGCTCATCTTTTCAGAATCCACAAGTGAAAATAGCTTTGGACAAATTCAATGTAAATCTAGCAGAAATCAAGAATATAATTCTGAATGAGGATAGTCAAAGGCTTGTATCTTACAGATATTTGCTACCCTCAAATATTCCTCAAAGCATAAATATTTAATAAGTACAGAAAGGACTTATCTATGGCTTATGTAACGCCGCCTTCTAGGCGGTTAGAATACCGCCTAGAAGGCGGCGTTACTGCGATCTTCCGTAAGTTCTGTACTTATTAATTCACAACTCAAAAGTTAAAATCCCATTGCCCCAGCTACAGCCTCTAAAGTTGGCTCAATTCCCTTCTTAAAGTGGTTTTTGCTGTAAGTAATTGCCGTATCAGGATCTTTAAGTCCATTTCCAGTTAGTACGCAAACTACAGTTGCCTCACTAGGAACGCGATCTTTTACCTTTAGTAAACCAGCTACGGATGCTGCACTTGCAGGTTCGCAGAAAATACCTTCCAAAGATGCTAATAAATTATATGCTTCCAAAATTTCTGTGTCAGTTACAGAGTTAAAACTGCCGCGACTGGCTTCTTGGGCAGCGATCGCTTGTTTCCAGCTAGCAGGATGCCCGATCCGAATTGCCGTTGCGATCGTTTCAGGATGATCTACAGGCTGGCCAGTCACCAGCGGTGCAGCCCCAGCGGCTTGAAATCCCATCATCCGAGGGAGGCGATCGCAATTTCCCAACTGGTGGTATTGACAAAAACCCATCCAGTAGGCAGTAATATTGCCCGCATTGCCCACCGGAATACATAGCCAGTCAGGGGCATTCCCCAAAGCATCCACAACCTCAAAAGCCGCAGTTTTCTGACCTTCCAAGCGATAAGGATTTACCGAATTTACCAAAGTCACCGGATAGTGTGCCGCGATATCCCGGACAATTTCCAGCGCCTTGTCAAAATTACCCTTAATAGATAAAACTTCTGCCCCATAAAGCAAAGCTTGGGCCAACTTACCCAAGGCTACATAACCTTCTGGGATCAGCACAAACGCTGCCATCCCGCCCCTACAAGCATAGGCTGCGGCCGAGGCCGAAGTATTACCCGTGCTGGCACAAATCACCGCCTTCGCGCCTTCCTCCTTTGCCTTAGAAATCGCCATCGTCATCCCTCGGTCTTTAAAACTACCCGTAGGGTTGAGGCCGTCGTATTTAACTAAGACTTGTACGCCTCGGCCAATGAGTTCAGCGATCGCTGGAACTGGAATCAGGGGAGTATTACCCTCATGTAGCGTCACCGTCGGGGTGTTTTCCGTCACCGGCAGATAGGGGCGATAAGCTTCTATGAGACCACGCCAAGCAGAGGGTCTGGGTTTCGCGTCCGGGGTAGGAGAATAAGTAGTAGAAAGAATAGATGTCACGATTTCAACAATTTTTAGGCTGAGCCTTGGATTTACATAAATTTTAACTCGATCGGTTAATTTGATGTTTAATGCAAGGAGTTGCAGGTTAAAATATCTTAACGGTGTGAGTAAGTACAAATGACTAGCCAACTACTAATGTCAAATCGTTCAGCAACTATTTCTCGGAGCCAAACCACAGGTAGTAACCCTCAAATGGTTACTACACAGGCTTTATCGACGAATCCTGTCCATAATGAAACCTCAATGAAATCCATTTACCAAGCCGATCAGCAAGTCAAGTTTCTGCACCTGCAAGCGGAAGTAGAAACCCTGCTGTTAGAACTCCAGACCCTTAAACAGCATCGCTTATCGGCATTGACTCAAGATCCTAGCAGCCGAATTGATACTGCCAACGACAGCAACTAACATTAAAAAACTTGTCTTAAGTGTTCCGACACTGTGGTATAAAAAGTAAAGTTTTGCTAAGCGCAGTTTTGATTTTAACCAAAAGCGCTAGCAATTTACCAACGCGGCGCACTTCCTAGCCTTTGCTAAAACGCCATGCCGATCGCAACGTCTGTCTGCTGCGGAATTATAGCTGGCTAAATTTTGCTCTTGTTAAATTTGTGACAAACTTCTACTGACATACGGAGAAACGAAATCGATTTATGACAGCATCGATCGCAAAACCTCTGAATTTGGCACCTACTGCCGCCGCAACAGACTTGCGCCTCAAAGATATTCTCAAAACTCTGCCCCGCGAAGTTTTCGCCAAAAACCCGCGCAAAGCTTGGACAAAGGTAGCAATTAATGTTGCCCTTGTTGGTTTGGGTTATTGGCTTTTAGCAGTATTGCCTTGGTATTTATTGCCTTTGGCGTGGATTTTTACCGGCACAGCGTTGACCGGTTTTTTTGTGATTGGCCACGACTGCGGCCATCGGTCATTTGCTAAGCGTCGCTGGGTAAATGATTTAGTTGGTCATTTAGCATTTTTGCCTTTAATTTATCCATTTCATGCTTGGCGGTTATTACACAATCACCACCATAAACATACAAATAAAGTAGGTGAAGATAATGCTTGGCATCCTTGGCCTCAAGAAGAATATGCAAAAGCTGGAAAACCTTTGCAATTCTTTTATCGGCTAATCATGGGGCCAATGTGGTGGATTGGGTCAATTCCTCACTGGGCAAAATTGCATTTTGATTGGTCACAGTTTCAGGGGAAACAGCGCGAACAGGTGCGGTTTTCAGTTTTATTTGTGTTGATTAGTGGTGCGATTGGATTGCCGATTTTGATTGCCACAACTGGTATTTGGGGAGTTGTCAAATTTTGGCTTGTACCCTGGCTGGTTTACCATTTCTGGATGAGCACATTTACGATTGTACATCACACTACGCCTAAGATTGCTTTCACTCCGGCCTCAGAATGGAATGAAGCTTTAGCGCAATTATCGGGAACTGTACATTGCGATTATCCTGGTTGGGTTGAGTTTTTGTGCCACGATATTAATGTTCATGTTCCTCATCACCTTTCAACGGCTATTCCCTGGTATAACTTGCGGTTAGCTCACAGTAGTTTAAAGGAAAATTGGGGAGAATATTTGGAAGAGAGTAAGTTTTCTTGGTCTTTGATGAAGGAGATCACTGAGAATTGTCATTTGTACGATCCTGTGACAAATTATCGGACGTTTAATGATTTTCACGCTCAAAATAAGTAGTTTTGATGTGTGGTAAATAATTTCCGAAACCCGGTTTCATTAAGAAGCCGGGTTTTTGATTGTGTGAGCAAAAATATCCCGGCGATTGAAATCGCGGCTACACGAACAAAGTCCGCCTACGCGGACTAATTCAGCGTAACAATTTGTGAAGCAATTGCTGGGAACTACCAGTTCGACATTTATGCTGATTCTATCTATGTCATGGTTGGTATGAATCCTCCAACTGCTTCGGCACTCTCAAATTTATTTGCATCTATCACCCCCCACAGTAGTGAAGAGGAGGTAGAGAAAAATGTTATAGTCCCGCTTTTAGGTATTCTAGGTTATAGTCAGGAAGATTGGCAGGCTCAAAATGCAATAGGTAAAGTTCGGCTGGACTTCCAAGTTCACCCGATAAATGCAGCTACGCCTTATCCGCCGTATTTAGTGATTGAAGCCAAGGCTCCCAGTAAAAAGATTGTCTACAATACTTGGCAAATTAATGGATATATGCGAAAGTCTGGAGCAATTTTGGGGGTATTAACTAATGGCTATCAATTTAACTTGCTCTATAACTATAATGGTCATGTTGTAACAATTATAGAATATTCTCAAGAGGAGGTTGTTACAAAATTTAATTTATTTAAACGCTTGCTTTGTAAAGAGACTTGTTTAAAAGTTAGTCAAGGTTTTTATAAGAATCAACGGCGAATACACCTTGATTTAGCTAATCAGTTATCTAAAGCTTTTGGTAATGAAGAAATGTTGGGATTATTTAAGAAAAAACAGAACAACATTGAGATCGAAGAACTGCCAGTAAAGGAAAAAAAAGAGGAAAAATCGATGATTATTACAGTTTTTAATAACAAAGGTGGCGTAGGGAAAAGTACACTGACCATTAACCTAGGTGCAGAACTTAGCAAAATGGGTAAACGAGTATTGTTGATAGATGTTGATGCTCAAGCTAATTTAACAATAGGATTGGGTATCGATCCTTTAACTGATGTAGAAAACCAGGGGAAAAAAGATATTACCCATTTATTAACTGAACCTAGAGTCAAGTTAGAAGATACTATTATTAAAAAGAGATGGGGCGATATAAAGTTAGATATTGTTCCCTCTCATATTCGTTTAAGTAAGATGGAAAATGTACTAAATACCACTGTGGGGATAGATCAAGCTTTGGAAAAAAAGCTCAAAAACCATGATTATGACTTTGTATTAATCGATCCACCTCCCTCTTTTGGTAGAATTATTGGGGTATCGTTAATGGCATCATCAGGAGTTCTTATTCCTACTCAGCTATCAGCTTACCCGATTAGAGCGTTAGAGTATGTTTTAGAAAGAGTCAAGGAAATAGAAGAGTTAAAGCCAATACAAGTTTTGGGAATAGCAGTCAGTATGTACGATCAGAGATCGTCTAGCTTTAATGCGTCTATGACTCAAAAGCTTGTCGAGATCCTAGAAAGAAGTGAAGCAACTAATATACCTTTTTTTCCAGAAAACACATGGATTCCACGACTCAATATTATTTCGATTTGTCAAGACAAAGGTTATCCAATACAACAAGTAGAATATGATGACAAACTAGGATTTCAAGATAAAGAAGCTGCTCAAAAAGCTGTTGAGTGCTATACAGAATTAGCAGAATACTTAATTAAAGTTACTCATGGAGGTTAATAAAATAATGGAAAAACCAGATCGTCGTCAACAAATTAGATCCTACTTAGGTCTTGAACCAATTAGTCATGGACAAATACATACATTTCAAATTGCAGTCCCAGAATCTCAAAAGCATGATATTTCAATTGAAAGATATCAGGCCTTAGCAGATAGCCTTACTAATCACAAAACTAATTTAATACCTTTAATTGTGCGTCAGACAGAAGCATACAGTGAAGAGGAAGAGTATGAAGTTGTTTATGGTTCTGATTGGTGTATTGTCGCTAAAGAAATAAACATTGAGAAGCTTTGGGTTTGGTTTTTTGATATGAATGATGAACAAGCTGCTGCTGCAAAAGCAGAAATGGAACAGCTAGAAAATGTCATGCCACCAGATACAGGATCAACCGACATTGAAAGCTTGCTTGATAAGAAACTCCGACCTGTTACAGCGAAGATTGATCAGGTTTTGCTTAAAAAGCCTGTAGACAATGAGGGTAATTTGCCGGAAGAAATCAGAGACGTTAAGCGCCAAATAGAAGAGTTGAAATCTACAGTTAATGAACTGGCTAATTTAGTTAAAGAAAGGTTATCTGCGCCTAAACCACCTGAACCACCTAAGCCACCTAAGTTAAATTTAAGGATAGTAACCGAAAAAGAAATTAAGGAAGCTTTGAGTAAAGTCAAAGCTACTTCTACTCAAATAAAAGCTGCATGGAATGCTATTCAATACTGGAAAAAAACAGGCAAAAGTTTAACTTGGGAAAATCTTGAGAAATCCACTAAATCTGGTTCAGATAAAGTTACTGGCTTTGCAAAACCGAGTTATGAAAAGTTAAAAGAGATTGCAGATATACCTGATGAGGATGTAACCTAGTCGTCAGTATTTTGAAGAGCGATCGCACTCTCCCCATCCCCAACTCAACGACATGACTCCGCTGACGATATCCAGTTGATCGCGACTTGACTGTAAAATCTTCACCACAGCCAAATCACGATCGCGCGATCGCCACCCCGCTAGCAGTACCATCAATTCAAGACACCTGTTCAAAATCAACAAAAGTAAAGATGAGTAAAGCAACGTATACCTGTGTCACTTCCGCAGTTAAACTCATCACAAAAGACAAAAGGGGACTTCTAATAAGATGGATCGATCAGACACTCCCAGCCGAATTATTGAATATTTGCGGATCAAACCAATTAGTCACAGTCAGATTTACACTTTCCAAATAGCTATTCCAGAATCTCAACAAGAGGAAATTCCTCAAGAGCGGCGCGAAGCTCTCAGGATAAGCTTGATTGAGCAAGGTAGCAACTTGATACCGCTGATTATTCGTCGCACTGAAGCCTACAGCAACGAAGAAGAATATGAAGTTGTCTGCGGTGCAGATTGGTGTATCGTTGCAAAAGAACTTGGCATAGAGCACTTGTGGGCATGGGTTTTTGAGATGACTGACGAGGAAGCCACAATCGCTAAAACCCAGATGGAACAATTAGTTGCAGCTCCTGCTGAGGGAAGAATACAGATTAAGAGTTTGTTGCAACAACTTGAGGTATCATTTCAGGAGAAGGTAGAAAATCTTACTAAGAAGATAGAACAATCTGTTAAGAAAAATGAAGACTTGCTTAAAAAGCAAGTTAAGGCTCTGACAGAGCGAAATCCTGAAAATGACGAAATAGAACAGATTAAAAATCTGCTGGCAAAGATTGAAAAAACATTTCACGAAAAGGTAGATAACTTGGCTAAAAAAATTGAACAACCTGGCAATACTTCATCTTTCTCTATTGCTTCTGAAGTGAATCAGGAAGATGCAATTGGACAGTTGGAAGAACTAGAAAAACTAATTGAGCGTAAGCTTGAGGGAACTGTTCGAGAAATTAATCAGTATGTTTCAGAATCAATTAAGGGTGTTAAAAATGACATAAAAAATCAAATAGAAGCGATTCTTCACCAACTTCAAATAACTACAAAGCTAGCCTTAAAACCCAAGTCTGAGCCGGAGACAGAGCCAGAGTTAAAACCAAAAGCTAGGTCAAGATCGCAGTCCAAATCTGAGCCAAAAACACAGCCAAAATCTCAGTCAAAGACACCGCCACAGCTACCACAGGATGACTACGAATCTCTTTCGCTAAGGAAGCTCAAGGCTATCGGCAAAGAGCTAAAACTGCGGGGCTACGCACGCATGAAAAGACCAGAAATCCTGGCAGCTCTGCAAAAAGAAGAAGGAAAATAAATTTGTTAACATTTAACAGTTAACAGTTAACAGTTAGCGGTTAACAGTTAACAGTTAGCAGTTAACAGGTAATTAAAATGAGTAATCCTATTTATTCCGGCATCATTCTCAGCAACCGCTACCGCATTGTACGCGAATTGGGACACGGCGGCTTTGGACGCACCTATTTGTCTGAAGATACCTACAGATTTAATGAACTCTGCGTTTTAAAAGAATTTGCCCCTCAAGTCCAAGGTAGTTACGCTTTGGAAAAATCTCAGGAACTCTTCGAGCGGGAAGCAGGGGTTCTCTACAAGCTAGAACACCCTCAAATCCCCCGATTTCGAGAGCTATTCCGCGTCACGCTTCATAATCAGGGATACATATTTTTAGTGCAAGACTATGTGGAAGGACAAAATTACCGCACTCTACTAAGCGATCGCCAGCGTCAGGGGTTGCGGTTTAGTGAGGCGGAATGCACGTCATTGCTGCTCAAACTCCTGCCAGTGATCGATTATATCCACTCTCTAGGGGTGATTCACCGCGACATTTCCCCGGATAATCTGATCCTGCGGATTGCTGACGGTTTACCCGTCCTGATTGACTTTGGTGGCGTTAAGCAAGTGGCCGCAACTGTAGAGTCTCAATACGGCCAACAACATGGTGCTGCGATCGCAGCCACCCGACTAGGTAAAGTCGGTTATGCTCCCGACGAACAGATGCAAATGGGAATTGTATTTCCTCACAGCGATTTATACGCTCTAGCGGCGACAATTTTGGTGTTACTAACTGGTAAGGAACCACAACAACTGATCGATGGCTACACCCTTACCTGGAACTGGCGGCGGGAATGTTCCCTGTCACCAACTTTGGGAGCAGTTTTAGATCGGATGCTAGCTCAGCGTCCAAGCGATCGCTACCAGAGAGCCGGTGACGTACTTCAAGCTCTCAACGGTGGTGGCCCCATACCCTCTCCTCAACCTTATTTACCCGCTACTCAGCCACCGCCAGAACTCTCCGCGATCGCGCAACCAGTTTCATCGCCGTCTCCTTCTCCCGTTCCTCTAACTCCTCGCAAGTCCTCTCCCTTGCTAGCAGCGATCCTAGTATTGCTGGTGATGGCGGGAATGGGTGTAGTTGGTTGGTTTGCAGGTAATTACTGGTTAAAATACTCTGCTCGTCCAGAGAAAATAACCCAAGAAACCGGATCGGAGCAGAACCGGCAAGATGCTTTGCGCGATCGCCTGCAAAAAATGAGCATAGACGGCAACTTTTTTGTCACCTTTGTAGATGAGATTTTTTATGCTCAATATCCCGAATTAGGAGGAAAGCCATTGAGCAAAGACGCAGCCGATCGAGTCTGGCGCGAACGCTGGTATCAGAGCGCTGACAATTTGCTAAATAAATTAGAAAGCATCAGCGCAGAATCTCGCAAAAGATTAGGAAATTATGATACTTCAGATATCAACCGCTGGAAAGTTGAAGTTAATAAATTAAATTTGAGCAGCCGCGCTCTCTACGATCTTGCTGATGGTCAGTTCTTTTATTTATTTCCCGAACAGCCACGCAATCGCAACTTAATCGATCTGCCTATTGGTCAGATTTGGCAGGCAATTACTACAGATAAACTCAAAGCCTTGCAAAATGGAACTCAGCTAGAGGAAATTAAATTTGCCTCCAACTCTTCTGGTGAAAAAGTTAGCAATACTCTAAAACCTGGACAAGGAAAAGCTTACATTGCTCGATTTAAAAGAGGTCAAACTTTGCGGATGAATTTGGAAGCCACCCCTCAATCAACTCTGTTATCAATTTATACTCCCGGTAATCGGCAAAAGTCGCGAGCTTTATTAGAAGATTCTCAAGAAGTAAGTTTTTCCGAGCGCCTAGACGATTATGGTTACTACGAATTTGTAGTTGTTTCTCAGGCTCGTGAGTCCATTTCTTATGAGTTAAATTTGGTTACAAAATAAGCCGTTAACCGTTAACTGTTAACCGTTAACTGTTAACTGTTAACTAATTACTTTCTGCTCTTATTGGCAAAATAATACCAAATTCCACTCCCCGATCCGTCTCTGAAACTACCTCTATTTTACCACAATGCTTAGCAATAATTTGGTAAGCAATTGCTAAACCTAAACCCGTACCTTTACCCGGTGGCTTCGTCGTGAAAAATGGGTCAAACAATTTACCTTGAATTTCCGAGGGAATCCCAGGGCCATTATTCCAAATTCCCACCCGAATATTATTGTTATCTATCTTTTCCGTCCGAATAATAATAGTAGGCGAAAAGCTAGATTTGACTGGAAATAAATCAGCTTCCTCTGTTTTTTCAGCAAGCTTACTTTCAAATTCTTCTAGCACGTCAATTGCATTAGTGAGAATATTAATAAACACCTGATTCAGTTGCGCTGGATAGCAATGAATTTCGGGTAAATCCCCATAGTTATTAATCGCTTCAATTCTTGAATTTAGCCGATAATTGAGAATTAATAGCGTACTGTCAATACCTTCGTGGATATTAACCCGTTTCATCTCAGCTTCATCAAGGCGAGAAAAATTTCGCAAAGATACAACTATCTGCCGAATGCGCTCAGCACCATTCTGCATAGAAGCTAAAACTTTGGGCAAATCAATTAGCAAAAATTCAAGATCAATCGCTTCAATTTTATCGTGAATAGTTGCAGTAGGCTCTGGATAATCTTTCTCGTATAGTACCACTAATTCCATCAATTCCTTGACGTAGCGATTAGTATAATTAAGGTTGCCATAGATGAAGTTCACTGGGTTATTAATTTCGTGAGCAACCCCTGCGACCATACTCCCTAAAGATGACATCTTTTCTGTCTGGATTAGTTGGGATTGAGTTTCTTTCAATTCATTGATCTGTGTTGCTATTCTTTCAATCAGTTGATTGAGTGCAGTTGCCAATAAACCAACTTCATCTTCAGTGAGTACAGGCGCACGTAAGTTATAATTAGATTGCTCGGATGCACGTTGAGCTACCTGAGTCACCCATTTGATAGGAAGAGCAATTGCACGGCTAGTATAATATGCTAAAATTACAGCAAAAGCAGCAGAAAGCATCATGCTGGCAAATGTAATTTGAATCCGCAGTGACTCAGCTTTATTAAAGGTAAGTTTAGCTTGTACTTCTTGGATTTTAGCTTTTGCAATGACTTTGGTTAGTTCTTCGTAGAGTTGTTCAAATCTAATAGATCCTACGCCATTTATAGAAACACGGAGTCTTTTCTGGGTTAGCTCCACTTCTTGTGGCGACAATTGTTGCGGATTGATTGTCTCCAAGAGAGAATTTACTAACTCGACATAAGATGCTAAAGTTATTTCATAAGTTTTCAATAAAGCTTTAATCTCGGCACCATCTCGACCGTAATTTTTAACCTCCCTCTCGACTAAATCTTGTAACTCAGACAGCAGTTTATTCCCCCGTAAAACACTTTCATAAAAATTATCAGCTTCCGATTTAATCCAAACTGAATTCCCCAACATAGGTACTAGCCGTTCCGAATGGGATCTCGCTATTAGCACTTCATTTTGCAGTTCGCTTAGGAGAGCTTGTTGCTGGTGCGTGCGATCGAGTTTTTCCTTAGCCTGTCGCTGGTAATAGTCTCCTAGCATCAGTCCTGCTCCTGTTCCGAGTACAGCAATTCCGATTGATACCGCATAACCGTAGCCAATTTTTTGGCTTATGCTCAAGCTACTGAGGAATTGTGGGATTCGTTTTAAGAAATGCACTGAGTAATGCCTCTTGATTGACATCTGCGACTGTTTTGCTGCTAAACTGGTTTCTACCTTCTCAGTTGGGTAAGGCTTTTGAAGCTGCATAAGAAGAGATTAACTCCACTAAAAATATTTGCCTTCCACAGATGGTAGCCACAGGCTAGTAATGGCTCATCCTGTTACTTGGCTAGTTTAAATATTGTGCTCTTCTCAAATGCAGAGATGGCTCTATCTTAAGTTAAATATTTTGGCTCTCTAGGTACGTGCGCCTTTACGTCATTTATTGATTTATTATTAAGAACTACTATTATACAATAGTTTATAATATAATTCAACCGATTTTTAGCCCTTCTGCCTTCATTGAAGCGATCGCCATCGCAATTATCGATCGTTACAGCCACAATTAGCTCATATTCTGGCTCTGCATTTTATTTTTTTGAATAATTTTAAAATTTGTGAAATCTTCCGGGAACGGGAGGGTGATTGTGCTAAGCCCAGGCTAGGTAAAATCGGCTTCACCACGGGTGAAAATAATGCACTCTTTAAAAGAAGAATTTCATGATTTATTTGAAAACACTAAGAATTTAGGTTCGGGAATATTAGAATTAATTGATTGGTTAAAAAAAGCAGAACCTTACTATAAAAAGAGTGCAAACACTATTAAAACGTGGTTTTCAGAGATAGTAGGATATTTTGAACAAAGAACAAACAATGGAATAGTTGAGGGAATTAATAATAAATTAAAGCTGCTAAAATGCAGTGAATTTGAGTTTAGAAATTTTAAAAATTTTGAAATGCGAGCTTTGCTTTTTTGGCATTTTCCTAGCATATTTAGCATACTAAATACGGAAGAACCGCATTAAAGATAGACGCGGCAGATCGTCCGTGCCTATATTAAAAATTTCATCCAGATTTCATTTCTGAATGCAAACATTTAGTTAAGGAGCAAAAGTTGTGAATTAATAAGGTAAAAAAATGAACAAAAAATTAATGATTTACAGTTTTGCTGGTTTACTGGCAGCCAGTGCGATCGCAGCCATCTCAGTAACCAATACTAAAGCCCAAAATCAAGGCTCTCAGATGCCAAATATGCAGCACGGAGACTCTTCAATGGGTGAAATGCAGCACGAAAAATCCTCGATGGAGGGAATGCAGCATGGGAAAAGTTCAGAAAATACCCATGAGGGACATTCGACAGAGGTTCAGACAATAACCACTCAGGCAAAACTCACTGCTTCAAGAGATATTGCCCTAAAAATACCAGTTAAGTTGTTGATTGATGTTCAAGATTCAACGGGTAAATCAATTACAAATTTTGAGACTTTCCAAGAAAAGCTGATGCACTTGATTATTGTCAGCGACAACCTTCAGTTTTTCAGTCATCTTCATCCCAACTATAAAGAAAATGGTCGCTTTGAAGTCGAGGCAAATTTTCCTTACCCTGGAAATTACACTCTCTTAAGTGATTATAAACCAGCGGGGCAAAAAGAACAAGTTTCAGTAATGAAAAAACAAGTTCCTGGAAATAGTCCGGCAGCCCCTAAACTTGATTTTAACCATGCTAAGACATTTGAGGATACTAAAGTTAATCTCGCCTTCTCTCAACCCAAGCTCAAAGCAGGTGAAGAAGTTAGTATAATGTTTGACTTGCAACATAAGTCTAACAATCAACCCATTACAGATTTACAGCCTTATTTAGGAGAACGGGGGCATTTGGTTATCCTCAAACAGTCATCTCCATTGACAAGAACAGACTACATTCATGCTCATGCGATGAAAAATTCTCCTGATGGTCAAGTGCAGTTTATGACCAGTTTTCCTCAGCCTGGAAAATACAAGTTGTGGGGTCAGTTCAATCGCAATGGTAAGATTGTGATTGCTGATTTTTGGGTGAATGTTCTTGAGTAGCTAGCATTCAAAATTTATCTATCAAATTATCTAGTTTGTTAGATAGTTTTGACAAAAGTGGTGACATCTGAGTGTTCTTTGTTGGGGCGGCTGGTGTCCTGTTGCTGACATTAGGTGTTGGTGTTATGATCGGGTAAATGGGTCGCGATCGCAATCAAAAACTATGATACAGCCAGTCATTTTAGAAAAATTAGAATAACTCGCTGAGTCTCTTCAGATAGAAGTGCTTCATTACATTGAGTTTTTGATAGAAAAGCAGACCAAAAACTTAAATCACTGATTAATTCTATGAGAGTCCTTCTAGTTGAAGATGAGCCAGATTTAGGGAAAGCTATCAAACGCACCTTAAATCAGGAAAAATATATTGTTGACTGGGCACAAAATGGTAATGAAGCTTGGGAATATCTAGAAAGTCAATGGACGCAATACACCCTCGCTATTTTCGACTGGCTCCTACCGGGATTATCGGGATTAGAATTGTGTCAGCGGCTACGTGCTAAAAATAACCATTTGCCTATCTTAATGTTAACAGCTAAAGACCGGATGGAAGATAAAGTTGCTGGCTTAGATGCAGGAGCAGATGACTATTTAGTAAAGCCTTTTGGCATGGCAGAACTCTTAGCAAGATTGCGGGCATTGCAACGGCGATCGCCTCAATTACAGCCCGAACAACTGACAGTTACAAACCTGACTCTTGACTACGGAACGCGCACGGTTTATCATCTCAATCCAAACAGCGATAAACAGATAATCTCATTAACTAATAAGGAATTTCAACTACTAGAATATTTGATGAGACACCCAAACCAAGTTATCACTAGCGACCAAATTCGGAATCAGATATGGGAGGCAGATGCAGACGCATTTAGTAATGTAGTAGCAGCTCAAATGCGTTTGCTACGGCGCAAACTAGAATCCGTTGGTTGTGCGGCGAATCTAATCGGAACCGTACACGGTGTAGGATATCGCCTGAATCTAGGGCTATGAATCAAAATAAACTATTTAATCAGACTCGGTGGCGATTAGCTCTCTCAATTGCTGGAGTTATGGGCTTGATTTTAAGCTTATTAGAATTTGGCGTTTATAAAGCAATTGCCCATGCTCATTGGGTAGCTTTAGACCGCGAGTTAGAATCTGTAGCAGGAACTTTGCACGACAGCCTAGAACTCAAATTAAAACAGCCTGGACGTTTAGAGCCTATTGTACATGAGCTTTTACCAAATCTCCGCCTAATTGGGGTTAATAATAGTCAAAAAAATTCTGTATATAATCGCCATATTTTAAGCGCAATTAATCAAGGTTATTATTATATGCGTTTATTTGATACTGCCGGGAATTTAATTGCGATCGCAGGCACAGATTTTAACCAATTACCACAAACATTTAGAACCCAAACGTGGCAAACTATAACTGATACTAAAGGTAATATTTATCATCAAATTTCCGTGTCGCTCCATACTCAATCTCAACAAGATTGGGGCTACTTTCAAGTAGGGCGGAGCCTTCAAGACTTCAACAATTATCTTAGTACAGTTAAATGGATTTTACAATTAGGGTTGCCCGCAGCCTTAATCTTGATCGGAGTTGCTAGTTGGTGGTTAGCCGGATTAGCAATGAAACCTATTTACCAATCCTACCAACAAATCCAACAGTTTACAGCCGATGCCGCCCACGAATTGCGAACGCCTTTAGCGGCAACCTTAGCTACAGTAGAATCTGCACTTTTGATGCCTAAATTAGATGAAAAAGAAGCGCGAGAGATGTTGCGAACAGTGGAGCGTCAAAACCAGCGATTGACTCAGTTAGTTGTTGATTTATTGTTGCTAGCTCGCATGGACAGACAATCTGCATCAGTGCGCCACCAGTTATGTTCTATTAATGACATTGTTAGCGACTTAATAGAGGAATTAGCAGTATTAGCAATTGCCGCTAAAGTTGTACTAAAATCTGAAGTGAGAGTGCATCAGACATTGACTGTTGTTGGTGATTCTGACCAACTTTATCGCGTAATTTCTAATTTAATTATTAATGCTATTCAATATACTCCCCCGGAGGGGAAAGTAACTGTTATTTTAGATAAAAGTGACTATTTAGTTATAATTCATGTTCAAGATACAGGTATTGGGATTCCAGCACAAGATCGGAAGCATATTTTTGACCGTTTCTATCGAGTCAATATTTCGCGCGATCGCAACAGTGGCGGATCGGGATTGGGGTTAGCGATCGCACAAGCTATAGCCTTAGCACATCGCGGTAGCCTGAGCGTACAGAGTCAATTGGGTACAGGTAGCACTTTCACCCTACGATTACCATTGCGAGTTAATTTCTAAATTACCGTAAGTAGGTTGATTTTTAGGTAGGTTGTTCCGCTTGTGCGCTTGGGGGGCTAAAGCCCAACAACCTACCTAATATCTAACCGATCGCTAATTCATCGGCAACTCATTAACACAATATATAACCTCAGTCAACACGCAGGGAAAAGAACCAAACCTCGTATCGCGTAAATTTGTACTCTTCAAATCAGTATTCTCACGCAAAGTAAGGTCTATATTTGTACCGCTCAATTGTCCTTGAGGAAGCCTCGCTTGTGACAAATCTGCATCCTTCAAATTTGTATCCCGTAGATCGGTATAAGTTAAGTTAGCCCCACTTAAATTAGCCCTTTCTAAATTCACTCTAAACAAAAAAGCCCTTCTCAAATCCGTATTCGATAAATTAGCTCCACTCATCTGAGATTCGCCAAAATTTGCTGTATAAAGTTTTGCATTTTGGAGATTAGCTCTTGTTAAATTTGCTTTCCCCAAAAAAGCATAGGATAAATCCGCCCCTCGCAAGTCAGCCCCTCCCAGCTTAGCCGCAGATAAATCAGCATTAAATAAGTTACTATTCGATAAATTAGCACCCCTCAAATTAGCTCCCATTAACTTAGCTTCATAGAGGTTTGCTCCACTTAAATCCGCTCCTTCCAAATCAGCCTCAAATAGGTTAGCCTTAAACAAATTAGCATTACTCAAGTCGCAGCCAACACAGCTCCTAGTTTCCAGCAATTGTCTAACGTGCTGTGGATTCTCCGCCTTGACAGCACTTGCTATAGAAAGTGGTGCTAAAATCCCGACCATTGCCAATGCTGTAAGCTTCATAAGCGATAACCTCTATTAGACTACCAAATCTCACTCAACTCTAACACAAATCCCGGCAATATCGGCTCACCGCTAACCGTCGCCGGATTATCTAAACATTCCTCTGGAACTTCGGGACGGTAAATATAAACTTTTCGCTGTTTTCTGTCAATCAATAGACCCAGTTTTACTCCTTCCTTAATATACTCCTGCATCTTTTCCTTAAGCAATTTCAAACTATCGCTAGGCGACCTTAATTCAATTACAAAATCAGGACAAATCGGTGCAAATCTATCTTTTTCTTCAGGCGATAAAGCATTCCACCTTTCTAACTTAATCCAAGAAACATCAGGTGAAAGAGTTTGTCCCGAAGGAAAGGTAAATCCTGTACTAGAATCAAAAGTAATGCCAGTTTTATCTTTCTTTGTCCATATCCACAACTGACCAAATAGATCGCCATTACGATTTCCCGTTTCCGAACCAGTGGGCGGCATAATAATCACATCTCCTGTTTTAGTCCGTTCAATGCGTAAATCTTGATTAATTTGGCAGAAGTCAAAAAACTGTTCGTCAGTCATCTGAAAAGTCGAGGGCATTTTCACAACTAAAGTCGATAAAGTCATAGTTTTTTTTGCTCCAAATAGTAGGGCGGACAAAGCCCGCCCAAACTCAAAATTAAGCCTCGTCTAAAGCTGCAATTCCTGGCAATTCCTTACCTTCCAACAACTCCAAACTTGCACCGCCACCCGTTGAAATGTGGCTCATTTCTGCGCCCAAATTCAACATTTCCACAGCAGCAACCGAGTCACCGCCGCCGATAATAGTGCTAGTACCAGTCTTAGTCAAACCAGCAAGAGTTCGCGCGATCCCTTCCGTTCCCGCAGCAAATTTTTCCATCTCAAATACGCCCATCGGCCCATTCCAGATTACCGTCTTGCAATCCGCCAAAGCATCTTGGAAAGTCTTGACTGAATCCGGGCCAATATCTAAACCCATCCAACCATCAGGAATCTCCTCAACACTGACAATTTGAGTATTAGCATCAGCCGCAAACTTATCAGCAACTACGACATCCGTAGGCAATAAGAAAGTAACACCGCGTTCCTTCGCCTTAGCTTCCAAAGACTTAGCTAATTCTAGCTTGTCATCTTCCACCAAAGACTTACCAACATTCAAACCACGAGCCTTATAAAAAGTGAAAACCATGCCGCCGCCTAAGATCAACTTGTCGCATTTTTCTAGCAGCTTTTCAATCACACCAATCTTACTCGAAACCTTAGAACCGCCGATAATAGCAGCCAAAGGACGTTGAGGATTTTCGATCGCACCTTGCAGGTATTCCAGCTCTTTCTCAATCAACTTTCCGGCCACAGAAGGACTCAGATATTTAGTCACACCCTCCGTTGAAGCATGGGCGCGGTGAGCCGTGCCAAAAGCATCATTTACGTACAAATCCGCAACAGAAGCTAACTTTTTAGCAAATTCCGGGTCATTCGCCTCTTCCTCTGGATAGAAACGGACATTTTCCAGCAAAATTACATCACCATTTTGCATCGCCCCCACCACCGCAGTGACTTCTTCACCAATACAGTCACTAGGCTTTTTAACCTCTTTTCCCAGCAATTCCGAGAGACGCGCCGCCACAGGAGTCAAGCGCAGCTTATCACTCACGCCCTTGGGACGACCGAAGTGGCTACAGAGAATCACTTTAGCGCCTTTAGAAGTTAAATCCTCAATCGTGGGCAGAGCAGCCCGGATACGAGTATCATCTGTGATGTTGCCGTTGTCGAGCGGCACATTAAAGTCAGCCCGCACGAGTACCCGTTTGCCGGATAAATCTGATGCTGATAAATTTGCTAGAGTCTTTTTTGTCACAGGATCACCCTCCTTTAAGTGTGTTTTTGTCTAATTTCCTTTGAATCAGGCCGGCGCGGGTCACTCGCACGCTTGGCCCCTGACGCGATTCCTCGCGTCTAGTCAAACAAACAGGCAGATGGAGCAAGCTCCACTGACTGGTTCACCGTAAACATTTTATCGAAGTCCGCGTCTTGGAGATGCGATCATGTTTAAGACTGTTTTATTTCCTGTCGATCAAAGCCGAGAAGCCCGCGAAGCTGCTGAAATGGTTGTTCACATTGTGAAAAACTACAGCTCTCGCTTGATTATCCTGTCGGTGGTGGAAGCGCCCGCACCGGAGGGGGAATCCTCAGCCCCTGAGAAGATGACTTCTGCGGATGCAGTAGCCCAACTGCTTAAGAGCGCTCAATCTATGTTTGCACAGCAGGGGATCGAAGCCGAAACTATCGAGCGCGAAGGCAAGCCTGCTTTCACGATCTGTGATGTGGCCGATGAGATTGGGGCGGATTTAATTGTAATGGGCTGTCGGGGAGTCGGTTTAACTGAAGAGGGGGCGGCAGATAGTGTCACCAATCGGGTGATTAATCTCTCTCCCTGTCCGATTTTGATTGTTCCCTAGCATTGTTAACGGTTAACGGTTAACGGTTAACTGTTAACGGTTAACGGTTAACTGTTAATTGCCTGAATAGATATATTTCCCTGTCATTGTGAGCGTCGTTCAGCAATCTCAATTCTTGGCGATCGCTTCGCGATCCTTGCAATGGCATAAGTAGGTGAACATAAATAACGCTTCTATAACTTGTAAGGCGATCTCCCCGACAACTATCAAGAAGGTTGCTATCAAACCAACTAACAACTAACAACTAACAATTAACAACTAACAACTAACAACTAACAACTAACAATTTATTATGAAAATTCAATGGTATCCGGGTCATATTGCTAAGGCTGAGCGGAAACTCAAAGAACAGCTAAAGCGCGTGGATGTGGTGCTAGAAGTCCGAGATGCCCGAATTCCTTTGGCTACTCATCATCCTCAAATACCGATTTGGGTGGGCGATAAGGCGCGAGTTTTGGTCATTAACCGCATGGATATGATTTCGCCGCGAGTGCGAAAAGTCTGGGAAGAATGGTTTGAGGCCCAGGGTGAGATTCCTTATTTTACTAATGCTCAGCATGGTCAGAGTGTCGAGGCGGTGGCGATCGCGGCGCGGGATGCTGGGGTAAAGTTGAATCAACGGCGGCGCGATCGGGGGATGCTTCCTCGTCCAGTTCGTGCTGTGGCGATCGGCTTCCCCAATGTCGGCAAATCTGCTTTAATTAATCGGTTATTGGGGCGGCGGGTGGCCGATAGTGCTCGCCGGGCCGGAGTGACGCGATCGCTCCAATGGATTCGCATTTCTGATGAAATTGAATTACTAGACGCTCCAGGGGTAATTCCGACTAGAATTGAGAATCAAGAGGACGCTGAGAAATTAGCCATTTGTGAAGATATAGGCGAGGCTGCTTATGATAATCAGGGTATAGCAGCAGCGATGGTCGATCTATTAACATATCTTGAGGCTACCAGTGATGGTTTGATATCCGCATCTGTTTTAAAGTCTCGCTATGAATTAGACTCTACATCCGTTAATGGTGAAAGCTATTTGCATGAGGTAGCAAAACTGCGTTATAAGGGAGATGTCGAGCGTACAGCGCGGAAGATGTTAAATGATTTTCGGACAGGTGTTTTAGGTCAGCTTGCTTTGGAATTGCCGCCCAATTGAATTGAAGATTATCCTGATTGTAAAAGGGAGATAAATTTAATCATCTCAAACGACTGGAGTTCCAAATATGCACGGCCGCGATCTTTCTATGAGTAGTTATAGATTTATAAATTACATCCTTAGCATTAACCGTTATAACTAGCACTTTTGCTGCTGAATTTGATATTATGGATGACCTCAAACTAAAACTGCAAATAGATGGTCTAATAGAAAAAACAGTAGCGGTAAACCGCGATGATTATATCGTTGGTCGCTTGCCAGAATGCGATTTACAAGTACCATTTGCAGATATTTCTCGCCGCCACACCCGTTTTTATAAAACAGCTTCAGGGGAATGGCTAGTAGAAGATATGGGCAGCAAAAATGGAACTAGATTGAATGATGTCCAGATTACCTATCCTCAAAAACTCAATCAGGGTGACAATGTAAATTTGGGACATAATATTAGCATAATTGTTGTTTTAGATAGTCGCCCCCAACCCCATCCTCCAGAAATAGGAAGTCTGGGGGAAGGAATGACAATTCTAGTTAAGGCTAAAGAACTGCAAGAACAGTGGATAGAACCGGATACAAAAATTGAAAATATCAGCAATTACCGACAAGCTATAGACCGCCTTAAATACTTGGTAGATATTGCTAAGTTTCTGAACAGTGCTGAATCTATAGAAGCTATTTTTTCCCAGGTGCAGGAAGTTGTATTCCGCGATAATAAAAATATTGAACGGTTGGCACTATTAATTGATGTTACTGGTACTGGGAAACTAGAAGTAGTTAATGCTGCTGCTAAAACCCTTGCTGAACAAGAAGAGATGCCTGCCGATGGTAGTTGGATTAGCCGTACAATTTGTCAAAAAGTATTTGCAGAGCAAGTTGCTATTAAAACTGCTGACGCTCAGATGGACGAACGTTTTGAAGAAGAGATGAGTATTATTGTTAAAGGGATTCGTAGCGCGATCGCAGTCCCTTTATGGAACGAACATAAAGTTTTTGGTGTACTTTACGGACACGCTCAATTGTCTTCTGAGGAATGGCAAAGGGGAGGTGATGAAGACCTGAGCTTTTTTTCGGCTTTAGGCAATTTGGTAGCTTCCAGCGTGCAGCGGTGGCTGTTAGCACAGAAACTCAGAAGCGAAGAAACAATGCGACAAAGATTAGAGCGATATCATTCTCCAGCAGTGGTACAACAGTTAATAGCAGCTTCGGCACTTGTAGACGATCGCTTACCGCCAGTAGAGCGCGAAATTAGCATTTTGTTTGCTGATATTGTTGGCTTTACTGCCATGTCAGAACGCTTAAGTCCAGCAGAAGTTGCCAAATTACTCAATAATTTTTTCGAGGAAATGCTACGGGAAGTTTTTGCTGCTGGCGGAACTTTAGATAAATTTATTGGAGATTGTATTATGGCATTTTTTGGCGCTCCTGAACCGCAGTTAGATCATGCTGAAAGAGCTGTAGAAGCTGCTGTAGGAATGTTAGAGCGCTTAGATGAACTTAATGCCAGCGGTACTTTAGGTGAACCTCTACAACTTCGCATTTCTATTAATAGCGGTAAGGCTGTTGTTGGCGATGTCGGTAGTATTAAAAGGGTAGATTATACAGTATTGGGTTCGACGATTAACCTCGCCTCTCGCATGGAAAAAGTTTGTCCTCCAGGAGAATGTGTGGTAAGTGAAAATACTTATGCTATGTTGCGATCGCGCGAAGGTTTTGAATCGATCGGAGACTTCCGTTTTAAAGGTATTGACAGACCAGTAGTAGTATATCAAACCAAGAGACATGAAAATTCTTGAGCAGGACTTACGCAAAATCGCAGCAGTACGACCTCCTGGTAGTCAAAGAACCACGCCTGTTAGGGACGTTAGGTAGGTAATGCGTAAGTCCTGAGCAAGCAAACATCGCCCCCTTCAAAAAAAGATTTAAAAAAAGCTAGACAAAACTTAAGATCGCCTATATAATCAGAAATTGTCGCCAAAAAACAAAAGCTGCCACCTTCCCAGGCGAGTCATAAAGCTCAAAGCCAGGAAAAACAAGCAAACCGGAGCGAACCAGCTTGCGAGCTAACTCCCAATTGTGAAAGCAGACCAAATTTAGGATACTGAACAGCTTGCTGTTCAAGTCCAGGCACCAACAGACCGCACCGAAGTAAACCTCGGTCGCAAAACACCTTAAACGTTGCTAGTCTAAAACCTTGCGAGACTTCCATTAAAATTGACCCAAAAACATTAGGGTCAAAAATTTGGTTGAGTTAATAACTTGTAGAAATATTCTCAGTAATGTATCTACATCAAAGCAAGCGGGCTCGTGGAAAACTACCAGTCCGAAAATGTTGTAATGCGTAAAAAATAGGGAGACAAACCGTGTCTGTCGGTATTCTCGGCACAAAACTAGGCATGACTCAAGTATTTGACGAACAGGGAAGAGCCATTCCCGTCACCGTCATTCAAGCCGGGCCATGCACAGTAACTCAAATTAAAACAAAACAGACCGATGGCTATATTGCCATCCAAGTCGGTTACGGCGACGTGAAACCAAAGGCCCTTAACAAGCCAGAACTAGGACACCTAGCCAAATCAGGAGCAACCCCAGTTCGCCACCTACAAGAATATCGCTTGGAAGATGTCGGTGAATTTCAATTAGGCCAACAAGTAAAAGCCGACCTGTTCACACCAGGTCAAATCGTCGATGTCATCGGTACCAGCATCGGTAAAGGCTTTGCCGGCTTCCAAAAACGACATAACTTCAAACGCGGGCCAATGGCTCACGGTTCCAAAAACCACCGCCAACCAGGTTCCATCGGGCCCGGAACCACACCTGGTCGCGTCTATCCCGGAAAAAGGATGGCCGGACGTTTAGGTAACGTGCAAATCACCGTCCGCAAACTAACAGTATTGCGAGTAGATACCGAGCGCAACTTATTGCTCATCAAAGGAGCAGTTCCCGGCAAAGCAGGCGCATTAGTCAATGTAGTCCCTGAGAAAAAAGTAGGTCGGTAATCGTTAGTAGTTGGTTGTTAGTAGTTAGTTGTTAGTGGTTAATTGTTAGCGGTTAGTTGGTTAATTAATTACCAATTGCCAATTACCAATTACCAATTACCAATTGCCAATTACCAATTACCAATTACCAATTACCAATTACCAATTACCAAAAATTATGGTTAACTGCGTAGTACGAAATTGGCAAGGCGAAGAAGTAGGGGAAACCACCCTAGAATTGCGCGTAGCCAAAGAAGAAAATGCCTCTCACATCGTCCATAGAGCCTTAAGACGGCAAATGGTTAACGCCCGTCAAGGAACAGCCAGCACCAAAACCAGAGCAGAAGTCAGAGGTGGCGGTCGCAAACCTTGGCGGCAAAAAGGAACAGGTAGAGCCAGAGCCGGTTCCATCCGTTCCCCCCTGTGGCGTGGCGGCGGTGTCAGCTTCGGCCCCAAGCCGAGAGACTTCGACATCAAAATGAATAAAAAGGAACGGCGTTTAGCATTGCGGACAGCCCTCCAAAGCCGCGCCGCCGAAGACTTCATCGTGGTAGAAGACTTCAGCGAACAAATAGCTAGACCCAAAACCAAAGAATTAATCACAGCCCTCGCCCGATGGGGAGCCAACCCGGAATCAAGAATATTGTTAATCCTGCCAGAAAAACAGGAAAACATCTATTTATCCGGCCGCAACGTCCCCACCCTCAAAATTATATTGGCAGGCTCCCTGAACATCTACGACATTCTTGCCGCCGACAAAATTGTTACCACAGCCACAGCCATTGCCAAAATGCAGGAGGTTTACGGTGAGTGAATTTAATCCCCGCGATTTAGCGGACGTTTTACATAAGCCCATTCTCACTGAGAAAGCTACTCGGATGATGGAACTCAACCAGTTCACCTTTGACGTAGCTCCCAAAGCCACAAAGCCGATTATCAAAGCCGCAGTCGAGCAGATGTTCAATGTCAAAGTTATCGGCATGAACACCCAAAATCCGCCCCGCAAAAAGCGTAGAGTCGGCAAATTCATGGGATTTAAACCCCGTTACAAACGAGCAGTCGTCACCCTCGCAGACGGCGAACCCTTGAGAAAAATTCTCTTCCCAGAAGTGTAAACATCGGTAATTTGTCAGTTGACGGTTAACTGTTAACAGTTAACAGTTAGCCAATTACCAATTACCAATTACCAATTACAAAATTATGGGCATCCGTTCCTACCGACCCTATACCCCAAGCACCAGACAGCACACCGTCTCCGACTTTGCTGAGATTACACGCTCAGAACCCGAAAAGTCGCTGACGGCAAACAAGCACACCAAACAAGGTCGCAACAATCGCGGTGTCATCACCTGTCGTCACCGAGGCGGCGGCCACAAGCGTCTTTACCGGACTATCGACTTCCGCCGCGACAAACTCAACGTCCCTGGAACCGTCCAAGCCATTGAGTACGACCCTAACCGTAACGCGAGAATTGCCCTCGTTTTCTACAAAGATGGCGAAAAGCGGTACATCCTCCATCCCGTAGGCTTGAAAGTCGGTACAGTCATCACCTCTGGCCCCGAATCTCCCATCGAAATTGGTAACGCCTTACCTCTGATTAATATTCCCCTGGGTACCAGCGTTCACAACGTCGAATTAGTACCAGGAAAAGGTGGGCAAATTGTCCGCTGTGCCGGCGCAACCGCTCAGTTAATGGCAAAAGAAGGTGACTACGTTACCCTCAAACTACCTTCCGGCGAACAGCGCAAAATCCGCGCCAAATGCTACGCCACCATCGGTCAAGTCGGTAACGTCGAAGCCAGAAACATCAGTATCGGCAAAGCAGGTCGTACTCGCTGGAAAGGCCGCCGGCCTACCGTCCGAGGTAGCGTTATGAACCCCGTAGACCACCCGCACGGTGGTGGCGAAGGCAGAGCGCCCATCGGTCGCTCCGGCCCCGTCACACCTTGGGGTAAACCAGCTTTGGGGGCCAAAACACGGCGCAAAAACAAGCGCAGCGACTCCCTAATCGTGCGTCGCCGCCGCAAGGCCTCCAAGCGTGGAAAAGGCGGACGGCAAAGTTAATTCTAATAACAGTTAACAGTCAACAGTTAACTGTTAACTGTTAACCAATTACCAACTACCAATTACCATGTCACGATCGCTAAAAAAAGGCCCATTTGTGGCCGATCACCTGCTCACCAAAATAGAAAAACTGAACTCTCTAGGTCAAAGACAAGTTATTAAAACTTGGTCGAGAGCTTCTACCATTTTACCTCTGATGGTAGGTCACACGATCGCAGTTCATAACGGCCGCCAGCACGTTCCAGTTTATCTAACCGAGCAAATGGTCGGACATAAATTAGGAGAATTTGTCCCGACTCGTACCTTTAGAGGTCACGCTAAAGGCGATAAAAAGGCAAAAAGATAGATTGTTGTTAACTGTTAACTGTTAACTGTTAACTGTTGAAAAGTAGAGAGAAGAGCTAAATGGCTATTGATACAAATTCAGAAGTAAAAGCGATCGCGCGTTACATCCGAATGTCCCCCCACAAAGTGCGGCGAGTCCTCGACCAAATTCGCGGCAAATCTTATCGGGAAGCGCTGGTTTTACTGGAATTCATGCCTTACCGCGCCTGCGAACCAATTCTCAAGGTTCTGCGTTCAGCGGCGGCAAATGCCGAACATAACGCAGGCATGGATCGAGCGCAACTCATGGTTTCTCAAGCTTTCGCCGATCAAGGCCCAGTCTTGAAACGCTTTAGACCCAGAGCTCAAGGTCGCGCTTATCAAATTCGCAAACCCACTTGTCACATCACTGTTGCAGTGGCAACGCAAGCAGAGTAACGAATACCAGGTTAACTGTTAACTTTTAACTGTTAATTGTTAACTGTAAGAGCTAAGAAGCGGTCTTCTTTACTTCTTTAATTAATTCTTTCTTGACTCTTATGGGACAGAAAATTCATCCAGTTGGTTTTAGACTTGGCATCACTCAGGAACACCGTTCGCGGTGGTTTGCTGATGCCAGAAACTATCCAGAGCTTTTACAAGAAGACTCGAAAATTCGTCAGTACGTCCAAAAAAACCTCAGCAACGCAGGTATTTCCTCAGTCAAAATTGACCGGAAAGCTGACCAAATCGATCTTGAGGTACAAACAGCTAGACCTGGCGTAGTCGTCGGTCGTGGCGGGACGGGAATCGAACAATTGCGAGTAGGTTTGCAGCAACAATTAGGCAGCAACCGTCAGATTCGGATCAACGTTGTAGAAGTGCAGCGTGTAGATGCTGACGCTACCTTAATTGCTGAATATATCGCCCAGCAATTAGAGCGCCGCGTTTCCTTCCGTCGAGTTGTCCGCCAAGCCATCACCCGCGCTCAAAAAGCTGGGATTGAAGGCATTAAAATTCAAGTCAGCGGTCGCTTAAACGGAGCAGAAATTGCCCGTACAGAGTGGACGCGGGAAGGTCGAGTCCCCCTGCACACATTGCGTGCAGACATTGATTATTCTTACTGCACCGCCAAAACCATCTATGGAATTTTGGGCGTTAAAGTTTGGGTTTTCAAAGGCGAAATCATCCCCGGACAGGAAGACATTCCTGCCCCCAATGCAGGCCCGCCCCGCACTAAAAATAAGGGTCGCCGCCATAAATTTGAAGATCGTTCAAACGAAGGTTAACCGTTAACAGTTAACCGTTAACAGTTAGCAATTAGCAATTTGCTTTACCCACGCCATGTTAAGTCCTAAAAGAACAAAATTCCGCAAGCAGCAACGCGGGCGGATGAATGGAGTTGCCACTCGCGGTAACAATGTTAGCTTTGGCGAATTTGCTCTCCAAGCCCTCGAACCCGCTTGGATCACTTCCCGTCAAATAGAGGCCAGTCGTCGCGCCATGACTCGCTATATTCGCAGAGGCGGCAAAATTTGGATTCGCGTGTTTCCAGATAAACCAGTTACTCAACGAGCCGCTGAAACCCGGATGGGTTCAGGTAAAGGTGCGCCTGAGTTTTGGGTAGCAGTAATTAAGCCGGGTCGCGTGCTGTTTGAAATTGGCGGCGTTCCCGAAGTAACTGCTCGCGAAGCGATGCGTTTAGCATCCTTTAAATTGCCCATTAAGACTAAGTTCATCACCCGCGAAGAGGAGCAGTCTTAGAATGTCTTTATCAAAGATTCAAGAATCTAAAGATTTGACTGATGCTGAAATCACAGAGCAGATTTTAGCTATTAAACGCCAACTGATGGAACTGCGAATGTTGCAAGCAACTGGCCGCTTAGAAAAGCCTCACCAGTTCAAGCACGCTAAGCATCGGCTGGCTCAGTTAATGACAGTTGAAGGGGAGCGATCGCGAGCCGCCGCCGCCGAGGCTCTTGCTGCTGCGAAAAGCGCTTCTTAGCAAAAGCTAGGAGTGTGAAAGCCCCTATAAATAACCAGAGTCAGTTGCACAGTAGGAATGGTTGCTATGGCAGTTAAAGAAAGAGTTGGCTTAGTCGTCAGCGACAAAATGAATAAAACGGTAGTGGTAGCAGTCGAAAACCGCGCTTCCCACACCAAATACGGCAAAACCGTCGTGAACACCAAAAAATATAAAGCTCACGACGAAGAGAATCAGTGCAAACCAGGCGATCGCGTCCGCATTACCGAAACGCGCCCCCTGAGCAAAACCAAACACTGGATCGTTGCCGAAATTCTCACCACAAAAAACGGGTGACAAATTGTTAACAGTTAACAGTTAACAGTTAACGGTTAACCATTAGCAATTAGCAATTAGCAGGAATCGAAATCATGATTCAACCTCAAACTTACCTCAACGTAGCCGACAATAGCGGAGCCAGAAAATTAATGTGCATCCGCGTATTAGGTGGAGGCAACCGCCGCTACGCTGGAGTCGGCGATGTCATTATCGCCGTTGTCAAAGATGCCATTCCTAACATGGCAGTTAAGAAATCCGATGTCGTCCGGGCCGTCGTTGTCCGTACTCGCAAAGGTGAGCGCCGGGACAGCGGCATGAGCATCCGTTTTGATGACAATGCTGCTGTGATTATCAACGCTGACGGCAACCCGAAAGGCACTCGCGTTTTCGGCCCTGTCGCCCGCGAATTGCGCGACAAAAACTTTACTAAAATCGTTTCTTTAGCGCCGGAGGTACTTTAATGTACAGCAAACAAGGCAAAAAAAGTGGCACCCAAGTCCGCCACAAAATGCACGTCAAAAAAGGCGACACCGTTCAAGTCATTACTGGCAAAGATAAGGGCAAAGTCGGTGAAATCTTAAAGACATATCCTCAAGCTAGCAAAGTAGTTGTCCAAGGAATTAACGTCAAAACTAAGCACGTTAAACCCCAGCAGGAAGGCGAATCAGGTAAAATTACTACCTTTGAAGGCCCCATCCACAGCTCCAATGTAATGCTCTATTCCACCAAAGAAAAAGTAGCTAGCCGCGTTTGCTTCACCTTCACCGAAGATGGTCGCAAAGTCCGCAAGCTCAAGAAAACTGGTGAAATCATCGACTAACAGTTAACAGTTAACAGTTAACAGTTAACAGTTAACAGTTAACAATTAACAATTAGCAATTTCCTGACCACGCCCAGGAACAGCAAAGACACAAAGCAATTATGGCAATACAACTCAAGACCACGTACCAAGAAAAAATTGTCCCGAAACTGATGGATCAGTTTAAATACACTAATATCCATCAAGTCCCCAAAGTGGTGAAAGTCACTATAAACAGAGGATTGGGCGAAGCATCTCAAAACGCTAAAGCTCTCGAATCCTCAATCACTGAAATTGGCATCATCGCAGGTCAAAAACCTGTAGTGACAAGAGCAAAAAAAGCGATCGCAGGCTTCAAAATCCGTAAAGGAGTACCCGTCGGCGTGATGGTCACGCTGCGTTCAGACCGGATGTATGCTTTTCTGGAACGGTTGATCAATCTTACTCTGCCCCGCATTCGCGACTTTCGTGGCGTTAGCGCCAAAAGTTTTGACGGGCGCGGTAACTATAGCTTGGGATTGAGAGAACAGTTAATTTTTCCCGAAATAGAATACGACAGCATCGATCAAATTCGCGGGATGGACATTTCAATCATCACCACAGCCAACACCGACGAAGAAGGTCGCGCATTGCTCAAAGAAATGGGTATGCCATTCAGGTATTAGTAGTAAAGTAAAGAACAACAGATGGCAGCTAACGATACTATTGCAGATATGCTGACGCGCATTCGCAACTCCTGCATGGCGCGGCACCAAACTACTGAGATTCCCTCCACAAAAATGACTCGCAGCATTGCTGAAGTCCTTAAAAGTGAAGGCTTTATCGCTGAAATTGAAGAGGCAGGCGAAGGCATCAATCGGCATTTAGTGCTCTCTTTAAAGTACAAAGGCAAAACTCGCCGCCCGATCATCACCGCCCTCAAGCGAGTCAGCAAACCCGGCTTGCGTGTTTACTCTAATCGCAAAGAATTGCCGCGAGTTTTAGGCGGAATTGGCATAGCCATCATCTCCACCTCCAGCGGCATTATGACCGATAGAGAAGCCAGACGGCAAGGTTTAGGCGGTGAAGTGCTTTGTTATGTATGGTAATTGTTAACAGTTAACTGTTAACTGTTGGTTGTTAGTTGTTAGTTGTTAACAGCAATTACCAATTACCAATTACCAATTACCAATTACCAATTACCAATTACTAATTACCAACAGACAAAGGACAAAAGACAAAGGACAAAAAATTATGTCTCGAATTGGTAAGCGCCCAATTAGCATACCTAGTAAAGTAACCGTCACCATTGACGGTCAGCACGTTGCAGTTAAAGGGCCTAAAGGTGAACTTTCTCGACTCTTGCCGGCGGAAGTCGTCTTAGCACTTGAAGGGGAAACCTTGCTAGTAACACGCCGGGATGAATCCCGTGCCGCCCGCCAGTTGCACGGTCTGTGCCGCACCCTCGTATCTAATATGGTAGAGGGAGTCTCAAACGGCTTTCAGCGTCGTCTGGAAATTCAAGGCGTGGGCTATCGGGCTCAAGTTCAAGGTCGCAACCTGATCTTAAACGTGGGTTACAGCAAACCCGTCGAAATGCCGCCCCCAGAAGGCATTCAAGTGGCAGTTGAAGGCAACGTCAACGTGATTGTCAGCGGTATTGATAAAGAATTGGTGGGAAACACCGCCGCCCGCATCCGGGCAGTCCGCCCACCTGAAGTCTACAAAGGCAAAGGCATTCGCTACACCGGCGAAGTAGTCAGACGCAAGGCTGGCAAGACAGCAGGGAAGAAGAAGTAAAAATGAAACTTACTCGTAAAGAATCAATAGAGCGCCGTCACCGCCGAGTGCGGCGCAAGGTATCTGGTACTCCCGAACGCCCCCGGTTGGCGGTGTTTCGATCTCACCAGCATATCTATGCACAGGTCATTGACGACACCAAGCAGCACACTTTGGTATCTGCGTCAACCCTCGATCCCGAATTAAAATCTGACCTCAAGAGCGGCGGTAACTGTAACGCTTCCGTCCAAGTCGGTCAATTGATTGCCAAGCGCTGCTCTAGCGCTGGTATCTCCAAAGTTGTCTTTGACCGGGGAGGCAACCTCTATCACGGTCGCGTAAAAGCTCTAGCAGAAGCAGCTCGCGAAGCGGGTTTAGACTTTTAGAGCGGTCATTTGCTAATGGCTAATTGCTAATAGCTAATTGCTAATTAGTAATTACCAGTTAACGGTTAACGGTTAACAGTTAACAGTTAACAGTTAACAATTTCTAAAGGACAAAATAATGGCAGAACAAAAAGAGCAGCGCAACAGCAACACCAACAAGAAAAAAAGCAACAAATCTCGCGACAAAGAACCCGAATGGCAAGAGCGCGTCGTTCAAATTCGCCGCGTTACCAAAGTAGTCAAAGGCGGTAAAAAGCTTAGCTTCCGCGCCATCGTGATCATTGGTAACGAACGGGGTCAAGTTGGAGTCGGTGTTGGCAAAGCCAGTGACGTAATTGGAGCAGTTAAAAAGGGCGTTGCCGATGGCAAAAAGCACCTGATAGAAGTTCCTCTGACTAAGGCTAATTCCATCCCCCATCCTGTCAACGGCGAAGGTGGCGGAGCCAAAGTAATGATGCGACCAGCATCTCCCGGTACTGGGGTAATTGCTGGGGGAGCAGTGCGAACAGTGCTTGAATTAGCAGGCGTTCGCAATATTCTCGCCAAACAACTAGGTTCTGGCAATCCTTTAAACAACGCTAGAGCCGCCGTCAATGCTCTTTCCTCTCTACGAACCTTTTCTGAGGTGGCCCAAGAGCGAGGAGTTCCTGTTGAACACCTTTATGCTTAGTCAATGGCTAATAGCTAATGGCTAATAGCTAATGGCTAATAGCTAATGGTTAATAGCTAATGGTTAGTGGTTAGTAGGAAAATACAACTGAAAACCAAAGACTAACAATTAGCAATTAGCAATTAGCAATTAGCAGTTAGCAAGTAGCAATTACCGATTACCAATTACCTATTACCAAAACTATGAGATTACAAGACGCTCTGCCAAAAGCAGGCTCCCAAAAGCGCCCCCGCCGCTTAGGTCGGGGTATTTCCGCCGGTCAAGGCGCTAGCTCAGGTAAGGGGATGCGCGGTCAAAAATCTCGGTCAGGGAGTGGCACTCGACCGGGTTTTGAAGGCGGTCAAAATCCTCTGTACCGCCGCTTACCCAAGTTAAAGAGTTTTCCCCGCGTTAACCGGAAAGAGTACACTACGATTAATGTAAGTAAACTTGCCGAACTGCCACCAAACACAGAAGTAACTTTAGCTTCTTTGATCGAGGCAAAAATCGTCACTACTGATGATGGGCCGCTGAAAATCTTAGGAGATGGGGAATTAAATGTGGCCCTGCAAGTGAAAGCTGCTGGTTTTACAGCCGGGGCCCGCGCCAAAATTGAGGCCGCAGGCGGAAGCTGTGAAGTGGTTTAGGGGTGCGCTCTTGGGTAGGCTACGCCAGCCGTAAGCATCGCGATGCGTTGAGATTGGCAAATCCAACTGCGCCAAGTCGCCCCTCTATAAAACTGATTTAAGACTCAAACTCACAACTTAAAACTTGTTTATGGACGTTAGTCGAGATAAAGCGCCAACTGCACAAGAGACATTCTTGCAGATGGCTCAAGCTGCTGGTTTGCGGGGGCGCATCCTGGTGACAATCGGCTTGCTGATTTTAGTCCGCTTGGGTGTCCATTTGCCAGTCCCCGGCATTGACCGCGTTGCTTTTGCCCAAAACGTTCAGAATAGCCCTTTAATTGGCTTTTTGGATCTTTTCTCTGGCGGAGGTCTATCTGCTTTAGGGATTTTTGCCCTAGGGATTTTGCCCTATATTAATGCTTCAATTATCATTCAATTGCTGACTGCGGCTCTCCCCAGTTTAGAGGAGTTGCAGAAGAATGAAGGGGAAGCGGGGCGGCGTAAGATTTCTCAGATTACTCGCTATGTGGCACTGGGTTGGGCGGTGCTTCAAAGTGTAGGGATTGCGATCTGGGTCAGCCCGTTTGCACAGGAACCATCGCCTTTATTCATTGCTCAGACTGCCTTAGCTTTAACGGCGGGGTCGATGTTTGTCATGTGGGTGTCGGAGTTGGTGACGGAACGGGGAATTGGCAATGGTGCATCTCTGCTGATCTTTATCAACATTGTGGCGGTTTTGCCCCGTTCTTTGGGTCAAACTGTGGAGTTGGCTCAGAGCGGTAATAGCCAAATTGTCGGTCAAGTTATCGTTTTGTTGCTGGTTTTTTTGGTGATGATTGTTGGGATTGTTTTCGTTCAGGAAGGAACGCGCCGCATCCCGATTATTTCAGCTCGTCGCCAAGTTGGTCGCAAGGTTTACCGGGAAAAAAGCAGCTATTTGCCGCTACGGTTGAACCAAGGTGGGGTGATGCCGATTATTTTTGCTTCGGCTGTTTTGATTCTGCCAGCTTCCCTAGGGCAGTTTACAAATAATCCGATCTTGGTGCAGGTGGCTAATGCTTTGAACCCAAATGGCTCTATGCCTTGGCTCTATGCGATCGTTTATCTGGTTTTGATCTTGTTCTTTAGCTATTTCTACGCTTCGTTGATTGTCAACCCTGTAGATATGTCTCAGAACTTAAAGAAAATGGGCGCGAGTATTCCAAGTATCCGCCCCGGTCAACAGACGAGCGATTATATAGAGAAGGTTTTGAATCGGCTGACATTTTTGGGAGCGATTTTTCTGGGCTTAGTGGCGATCGTGCCTACGGCTGTGGAAAGTGCTACTAATGTTACGACTTTTAGAGGGTTGGGGGCGACTTCGCTGTTGATTCTGGTCGGGGTGGCGATCGATACGGCTAAACAAATTCAAACTTACGTCATATCCCAGCGATATGAAGGAATGGTCAAGCAATAGCAATGCAATTGATTTTCTTGGGGCCTCCAGGGGCCGGAAAGGGAACTCAGGCTCAGCTTTTAGCGGCTTTCTGGAAAATTCCCCATATTTCTACGGGTGAGATTTTACGGGCCTGTGCGATCGCCAAAACTGATTTGGGTCTAAAGGCGCAAGCCTATATGGATCGCGGGGAGTTGGTGCCGGATCGAGTGCTGATGGATATGGTGCAGGAACGCCTGAAGGAACCAGATGCTAGCGATGGCTGGATTTTGGATGGTTTTCCTCGCACTGTACCCCAGGCAACTTTTTTAGAGGAATTGTTGGATGGGGGAGGGCTGCGGGCGGTTAATTTGGATGTTCCCGATGAAATTTTGGTGGTGCGCTTGTTAGCAAGGGGCCGCAAGGATGACACCGAGGAGACGATCCGCCGTCGCCTGGAGGTTTACCGGGAACAAACTGCCCCTTTGATTGGCTTTTATGGCGATCGCAACCAGTTAATTACTGTTGATGGCGATCGCTCTCTGGAAACAGTCACGGTAGAGCTTAAAAAATTGCTTGAGCCTGCTTCTCCTTCCCTATAGTTTTGGTATTGCCTCTTGCTTTGAACCTCTTGGCGCTAACAACTTTTGCTAAGATATGTTAACTAGGAACCTTTTTGCTAGTTGGCTTGATGTTAAGTCTGCCCGTTACAGCGAGTAGGTAAAAATGCCAATTGTTGAACGGGTACTCAAGAGAGTTCAAGGCTTGGCTCTCTGAGTGAATTAGTTGTTGAGTTGAGGAAACTACCACTTGTCTAAGCAAGATTTAATTGAAATGGAAGGGACGGTGACGGAATCACTGCCCAATGCGATGTTCCGCGTTGACCTAGATAATGGGTTTAATGTTCTGGCTCACATTTCTGGCAAGATCCGCCGTAATTACATCAAAATCCTTCCAGGCGATCGCGTCAAGGTCGAGTTAACCCCTTATGACTTGACCAAAGGGCGAATTACTTATCGCCTGCGGAAAAAGTAGCCTTAGATAAACTTTCTAAATACTAAATTCCAATTTAGTTAGATAGATTGTTGTAAATTCACCCAAGTAAATGCTATAATGCTACGTTTGTAGTGTTGCCCAGAAAGGCATGAAAGTTCGAGCATCTGTTAAGAAGATTTGTGAAAAGTGTCGCGTCATCCGCCGTCGCGGTCGAGTGATGGTGATATGTACTAACCCGAAACATAAGCAACGCCAGGGTTAGGAGGGTTCTTATCCCAGGCATCGGAGCAATCTGCTGCCTGATTCAACAACATTGTAGCTAATTAGCATTCAGTAGGGAGTAAAAGCGTGGCACGGATTGCCGGGGTAGACCTTCCACGCGATAAGCGCGTAGAGATTGGTCTGACATACATTTATGGAATTGGACTAACCAGATCCCAAGAGATTCTAAGCGCCACAGGCGTAAATCCTGACACTCGCGTTAAGGATTTAAGCGACGCTGACGTGACGGCTCTGCGGGGAGAGGTAGAAACCAACTATCAAGTTGAAGGGGATCTCCGGCGCTTGGAGTCCATGAACATCAAGCGCTTGATGGATATCGGGACTTACCGGGGTAGACGGCATCGCTTGGGCTTGCCCGTGCGGGGTCAGCGAACCCGTACCAATGCCCGGACTCGTCGGGGCGTTCGCCGCACTGTTGCAGGCAAGAAAAAGGCACCTTCCAAGAAGTAACCTTTTTTTCAATCTACTTTCCGTGCAGGCTGGCACAAAGCCAGCAGGCAGTCAAATTCAAATGCCGTTAAAGAGACTCATATGGCGAGACAAACAACCAAAAAAGCTGGAGCCAAAAAGCAAAAAAGGAATGTACCCAACGGCCAAGCCTTTATCCAGTCTACCTTTAACAATACGATTGTCACTATCACCGATCTCAACGGCGAAGTGATTTCTTGGGCTTCAGCAGGTTCGAGCGGCTTTAAAGGAGCCAAGAAGGGCACTCCCTTCGCAGCTCAAACAGCAGCCGAAAGTGCGGCTCGCCGCGCCAACGACCAAGGTATGCGCCAAGTTGAAGTCATGGTTAGCGGGCCGGGAGCAGGTCGCGAAACAGCAATTCGGGCTCTCCAGGGTGCGGGTCTGGAAATCACTCTGATTCGAGATGTCACCCCCATTCCTCACAATGGCTGCCGCCCTCCCAAACGGCGACGAGTCTAATTAATTAAAAATGCAAAATTAAAAATTAAAAATAAACGCAATAATTAAATTTTGCATTTTTAATTTTTAATTTTTAATTCACTGTGGGGTTCAATGGAAAAGGGAGGTCACTCTGTGGCGCAATTTCAGATTGAGTGTATAGAGTCCAACACTGATAAAGACCGAAGTCAGTACGGAAAATTTATCCTTGAACCGCTCGACCGGGGTCAAGGAACGACTGTTGGAAATGCGCTCAGGCGCGTGATGCTGTCAAACCTAGAAGGGACGGCTGTAACTTCAGTCCGTATTGCCGGAGTCAATCACGAGTTTGCCACAATTGAGGGGGTACGGGAGGATGTTCTAGAGATCCTGCTCAACATGAAGGAGGTTGTCCTTAAAAGCCATTCTTCCCAGCCGCAAATTGGCAGACTGCGAGTAGAAGGGCCTGCAACAGTCACCGCAGACCGCTTCGATGTACCCTCTGAGGTTGACGTGATCGACCGCAGCCAGTACATAGCTACTCTGTCCCCAGGCTCAACGCTGGAAATGGAATTCCGCATTGAAAGAGGGGTAGGGTATCGGGCAGTAGATCGAAGCCGTGACGATGGGGGAGCTCTAGATTTTCTCGCGATTGACGCGATTTTTATGCCGGTTCGCAAAGTCAACTACAGCGTTGAGGATGCCCGCGTAGGCGGTTCTACAGAGAAAGATCGGCTGATCATGGAAATCTGGACTAATGGCAGTTTGACACCTCAAGAGGCTCTCAGTCAAGCTGCTAGCATCTTGGTCGATCTGTTCTCTCCTCTGAAAGACATCACTTTAGAGTCACTCAGAAGCGATACTGGCTCAGATGCAGATCCCACCAGTCAGATTCCTATTGAAGAGTTGCAGTTGTCAGTCCGGGCTTACAACTGTCTAAAGCGGGCGCAAATCAATTCAGTTGCGGATTTGTTGGACTATACCCAAGAAGACTTGTTAGAAATCAAGAACTTTGGTCAAAAGTCCGCAGAAGAAGTAATAGAAGCTTTGCAGAAACGCTTGGGCATTACTTTGCCTCAAGAAAAGGCTAAAACTTAGTAACGGTTAACTGTTAACGGTTAACTGTTAACGGTTAACTGTTAACAACTAACCACTAACAACCAACAAATAACCATTAATCAATTGATATGCGTCACCGTTGTCGTGTTCCACAACTAAGTAAACCTGCTGACCAGCGCAAAGCCCTGCTGCGATCGCTGACAACAGAATTAATCCGTCACGGTAAAATCACCACCACTCTGATCCGCGCCAAAGCTGTGCGGCCGGAAGTGGATCGGATGATTACCTTGGCAAAAGATGGCTCCCTCGCGGCTCGTCGGCGGGCTATGGGCTATATCTACGACAAACAGCTAGTACACGCGCTGTTTGAACAAGCTCAAGAACGGTATGGCAATCGTAACGGTGGATATACCCGCGTCCTGCGGACTGTCCCCCGGACTGGAGATCATGCCGAAATGGCCATTATTGAATTAGTCTGATGCAGTGCAGCAAGGATTTGAGATTTTATGATTGACAATCCAAAATTGACAGTCGAAAATCCCAAATCGATGCAGCGCATTGCTTTAGTCATCCAATATATCGGCACAGATCTGCACGGTTGGCAGCGGCAGCCGCATCAGCGTACAGTACAGGAAGAGATCGAAACAACTATCTCAACAGTGCTGCAACGTCCGGTAACGCTGCATGGGGCCGGAAGAACCGACTCTGGAGTTCATGCCGCTGCTCAAGTAGCCCACTTTGATGCCGAAGGCCCAGTTCCAGCCCATCGCTGGAAAGATATTCTCAACTCGCGACTGCCTAAAGATATTTTAATTCGAGCCTCCGCTAAGGTGGAACCCACCTGGCACGCTCGGTTTTCAGCCACTTGGCGGCGCTATCGCTACACCCTTTATACAGACCCAGTACCTAACTTGTTTGTCCGTCCCTTTGCTTGGCACTATTATCATGCACCTCTGGATGAATCTTTAATCCAGGCGGCTTTGACTCCCTTGATTGGGCGCTTTCACTTGGCAGCTTTTCACCGCGCTGGGTCGTCACGCCCTCATTCCTGGGTAGACGTGCAAGTAGCAGAGTGTCAGCGATTTGGGTCGTTCATTCACATAGAAGTTCAGGCGAGTGGGTTTCTGTACGGGATGATGCGGCTGCTAGTGGGGCTGCTGGTGCAGGTGGGTAGAGGAGAGCGATCGCTTGAGAATTTTAAAGACATCTGGGTTCAAGAACGTCGAGAAATGGTAAAATATTCTGCCCCTGCTCATGGTTTATGCCTGCTGCGAGTTGGCTATCCAGAATTTCCATTTCCCCCCCAAGTCTGGTACGACACCCAACCTAAATTTGTCTTTGGTTAACTGTTAACTGTTAACTGTTAACTGTTAACTGATAACGGTTAGTTGTTGGTTGTTTCACCAATTAGCAATTAGCAATTAGCAATTAGCAATTAGCAATTAGCAATTAGCAATTAGCAATTAGCAATTAGCAATTAGCCACTAACAACTAACAACTAACAACTAACAATTACCGATGAACACAACTTATGTCCCTCCTGTAAATACCCTAGAACATAACTGGTACGTCGTAGATGCGACGGATCAGCGTCTAGGTCGTCTTGCCACTGAAATTGCCTCCCGCCTTCGGGGAAAAAATAAGCCTACTTTTACTCCCCACATGGATACCGGCGATTTCATAATTGTGATCAATGCCGAAAAGGTAGCTGTTACTGGCAAAAAACGTAGCCAGAAAATCTATCGCCGCCATTCTGGAAGACCAGGTGGTATGAAAACGGAAACTTTTGCTAAATTGCAAGTCCGTTTACCCCAAAGAATTGTTGAAGAAGCTGTGCGTGGGATGCTACCCCATAATTCTCTGGGAAGACAGCTATTTACTAAGTTAAAAGTGTACGCTGGCCCTGACCATCCCCACGCAGCTCAAAAACCAGAACAGTTAATTATTAATACGATTCCGGGAGGAAATGATTAATGCAAGTTGTAGATACATCAGGTCGCGCTATGTACTGGGGTACAGGCCGCCGCAAATCTTCGATCGCACGGGTGCGTTTAGTACCGGGTACAGGTGAATTGACGATCAATGGTAAAAAGGGCGATCTTTATCTGCAATTTAATGCAGGTTATTTAGCTCTTGCTAAGGCTCCTTTGGAAACTTTGGGCCTGGAAAATGAGTACGATATTCTGGTGAAGGCTGAGGGCGGTGGATTGACTGGCCAGGCTGACTCTATTCGCTTAGGTGTTGCTAGAGCTTTGTGTCAATTAGACCCAGAAAACCGCAAGCCTTTAAAGAGTGAGGGTTACTTGACTCGCGATCCCCGTGCTAAAGAACGGAAGAAGTACGGTTTACGGAAAGCTCGTAAGGCTCCTCAATACTCGAAACGGTAGGCGCGAAGGAAGAAGGAAGAAGGAAGAAGGAAGAAGGAAGAAGGAAGAGGGAAAAGGGAAGAAGAAAATCTCCCCTGCTCCCCCGCTCCCCTGCCCCCCCGCTCCCCTGCTCCCCTGCTCCATAGGTCAGCTAAAATAGTAGTAGATTTGCAAGATTAGAGAGTAGAAAAAAATGGCAAAGGATGGTATTCATCCCAAGTGGTATCCCGAAGCGAAGGTTTACTGTAACGGGGAAATGGTAATGACGGTTGGCTCGACGAAGCCACAACTTAATGTTGATGTCTGGTCTGGCAATCATCCCTATTACACTGGGACTCAGAAGATTATTGACACGGAAGGACGAGTTGAAAGGTTCTTACGTAAGTACGGGATGATGGATGGCGGTCAAATGCCCCCACCAGTCGATCCTCAAGCGAGTGGGCCGATTGTAGAGGCTCCCAAAACAGATGCGACTCCTGCTAAGGGTGGTAAGGGCGGCAAAAAGAAGAAGTAGCTATTGTCATTTGTCCGCAGTCTGTTGAGGGTGGTTTTTTCTACCGACAACATACCTCTGTGGGATTGGGAAGCGAAGATTTTGGATTTTAGATTGACGGGTTGGTGGGCGATTTAAGAAGTCTGCGTAGGCGAAGCTAATGGTAAGTATCGCGAATATTTAATCTAAATCCAAAATCTCAAGTTCTCGATCGAAAATCGGCGCAAAATGACACGGGTTTTCTAGCCTGTGTTGCAAAATAACACAGGCTTTTTGGTCTGTGGTGTTAATAAAGCAGGCTTAAAGGCCTGTGCTGCCAACTAACAAAGGACAAAGGACAAGTACAATGGCTGAATCTTATTTGCTGGATAAGTTGAAGTCCGTTGAGCAAACTTTTAATGAGTTGACTCGACGGATGGCCGATCCTGATGTGGCGAAGGAACCGAATGAGTTTCAACGAGTGGCTAAGGCTCGATCTTCTTTGGAGGAAGTGGTTAATACTTTTGAGCTTTGGAAGGAGACTCAGGATAATTTAGCTGGTGCGCGTCAGATTTTAAAGGAGTCGGCGAGCGATCCTGAGATGCAGGAGATGGCATCTTTAGAAGTGAGTGAACTTGAGGATAAGTCAGATTATTTGGAAAGCCGTTTGAAGGTTTTGTTGCTGCCGCGAGATCCGAATGATGATAAGAATATTATGCTAGAAATTCGGGCGGGTACTGGCGGTGATGAGGCGAGTATTTGGGCGGCTGATTTGGTTCGGATGTACTCTCGCTATGCTCAAAGTCAGAATTGGCAAGTGAAGATGCTGAGTGAGTCAGTGGGGGAGAGTAGGGGTTTTAAAGAGGCGATTCTGGAAATTCAAGGTGACAGTGTTTATAGTAAGTTGAAGTTTGAGGCAGGAGTGCATCGGGTGCAGCGGGTGCCGGTGACGGAGGCGGGTGGCCGGGTGCATACTTCGACGGCGACGGTGGCGGTGATGCCGGAGGTGGATGATGTGGAGATTCACATCGATCCGAAGGATATTGAGATGAGTACGGCTCGATCTGGTGGGGCTGGCGGTCAAAATGTGAATAAGGTGGAGACTGCGGCTGATTTGTTCCACAAGCCGACGGGGATTCGGATTTTTTGTACTGAGGAGCGGAGTCAGTTGCAGAATAAGGAGCGGGCGATGCAGATTCTGCGGGCTAAGCTTTATGAGATGAAGTTGCGAGAGCAGCAGGATGAGGTGACTTCGAGGCGGCGATCGCAGGTTGGTACTGGTTCGCGATCGGAGAAGATTAGGACTTATAACTATAAGGATAATCGAGCTACAGATCACCGTTTGGGTGAGAATTTCTCTCTAACTACGATCTTAGAGGGGGATATTGATGATGTGATTCAGGCTTGTATTTCTCTGGATCAGCAAGAACGTTTAGCGGAATTAGCTGCTTCGACTTCTAACTAATAGATTGATAGGGAACTAGGGATATTTTTGACTAAGCTTTTGTTCCCTATCTTTCTTGTCTTTTCCTTCTTACTTCACAGGACTTACGTACTGTAACATCAACCTAGATTTGAGATTGCTTCCCTACGGTCGCAATGACAGAATATTGCTTCCCTACGGTCGCAATGACAGAATTATGTTGTCCGTGCGTAAGTCCTACATTGATTCTATTCCCTTCTTCCCTTCTTCCCCTAGCTCCTAGTCCTTAGCTATAAATTCCTGTTGCAAGCGATAGATAATAGAATTCCGTTCAACTTGGTTAAGAATATCTTGAATAACTCTATCTTGCCCCAAAGGCCCCCAAGTACAACCCTTTTCCAGATAAACCTGAGAAGCGCGACCTACAGCATAACTTCCGTAAGCAGCTAAACTAGCTTGAGTAACAGCAACTCCCGCAAACGTAGAAAAATCGGCGACAATTCCCGCTGTACTTTTCCCCAAACCTAAAATTAAACCACTGCCCAATTCACCAAAAAGTACACCACCCGCACTAAAAATAATTGTCTTCCAAAGTTTGCCAGCTTCGTAACCAGTCATCGGTAAACCATAAAGTCTAGCTAAAGACCGAATTAGAGCTAAGTCCGCCATAGGCGCTGCTAGTATATCTAAAAAAGCAATAGGATTTAAGCCAATAGCTAAACCCTTATATTTTGCGAATTGCCAAATCAAATTTTCCGCCTCTGATTGCCGTAACTTAATAGTTTTATGGGCAATATTTACCTCGGATTCTCTGGCTTGAATTAGCGCATTGAGAGCAAGGATAGATCGTCCTTCCCTGTTGATAATTGTAATCAATTTTTGCTTAAGTTCATCTACTTGAGATGGCGGCGACTCCCATTCATAAGTAACGCGATCGTCAGGCCATTCAACTCGTACTTGAACTGGTGCTGGTTCAGCGGCCGCCATCACAATTTCTAGGGATTTAGGATTGAGAAATTCTCCCTTTTGTTCTCCTTCTTTGTCATTCCCTAATGCTTGTAAATTTTGGTAAATAGCTTGCCGATCTACCTCTGGATAGAGGTCAATTTTGTTAAAAATTAAAATCAATAGTTTCTGAGATTTTTGTAGTTCTCGGATAGCGTCATATTCAGTTCTAGTAATATCACCCGCCACCACAAACAAAATAAAATCAGCTTGGCGAGTCACTTGTTTCGCCATTTCACCTCGCACTTCACCGCCAATTTCATCAAGTCCGGGAGTATCAATTAATTCAACTTGTATATCTCCCTTGAGAAGGTTTTGAGGAAGCGTCCATCTCACGGATCTTGGCCACTGGGTGACACCATTGAGAGGGCCAGTTTGCAAAATTTTCTGACCTAAAAGAGCATTTAAAACTGCCGATTTACCGCGACTGACAAGGCCAAAAGTAGCAATGCGAATTACATTCTGGTCAAGCTTTTCTAAGGTTGAAGTTAAGACATCTAATTGAGTTTGTAATTCTGCTTGTAATTCTGTATTCGCAGTCTGTTGTCTGCGCTCAAGAGGAGAATACCGCGCTAATGCTTGTCTTAAACTAGCACGAGCGAGGGATAAGTGCAGTTCGCCTTGTTGATTTGGCCGCGCTGAGGGTGTTTCAGGCGTAAGAACCTTATGAGGTTGAGAAGGGGGAGAATGAGTCAAGGTTTAATCAGGGGGAGAAACTATTGTTAGTTTAGCGAATCTTCGTGATTTTGGTGTAGCTAGTTACTAATTAAAAATTAAGACAACACCAGAGCCAAAAATCGTAGACCAAACTCAACAATCTAAGAAACAGCCAACTCTAGCAGATGTTGAATTCGTCAATCCAAACACTCTCATCTCAAGACAAATGCAAAGCGAGATGACAGCAGTAAGATTAAGAAACTTGTTTAAAGAAATTGCCAAGCTAAAAATAATGATAAAAAACACTAAAAATTGATAGGTTGGAAATAACATAAATCCAGAAAGAGATGCCGTATTTACCCTGAATGAGCTAATTTTAAGCCGATCCTACCAAAAAATTCTGGCACTTGCAAAAAAAATTGGGGTAGGCTTTTCAGCTTACCCCACAATCAAACAATAATTGGTTCAGAAAGTCAAGGAATTTAAGAAACTTCAGCCGCAATTGCGTTTTCAGGCTTAGGCGATTCTGGCACAATTCGCTGCATAACTTGCTTAATGAAGGTTTGCAAAACGGTGACTTGCTGATTTTGTTGAAATACGGTTTGTAGAGTTTTTGTCAGATTCAGTTTCAGATTATTAACATCTGTTGTGTCTGTACTTATATCTTGAGTTTGGAAATACTCAATTAAGCTTAAACCTGCTATTCGGGTAAAATAAGCAGCACTCACACCTTGGACAACTCCACCTGCAACAAAGGTGATTGTATTGCTTTTGAGAAGAGTAGTAATAGTCTGGGTTGAAAGTTCTACCAATCCCAATTTTAGCATCTGATTTGCTAAAGTGCCTGCTACTGTTTTAGCTTGATCTACGGAGAATTTTTGCTGATAAATTGCTCCGATATCGATTACCATTTGGGTGCTGATGGCGGCGGTTGCTAATAAGTCTAAGGCGGCTATGGGGTTGGCAAAAGCGGCGGCGGCGGCAATATATTGATATTGTTCAATTATGGGTAAAGCGCGATCGCGTCTCACTCCATTTAATGCCGTTTTTACCTGAGATTTTAGATTATCTACAGCTCTAATAGTATTAGCCCAGACTAACTTTTGACTTTCTTGAGTTAAGATTTGACTTAATCTGTCAGTCAAAGGTTGAATTTGTGAGGTTTGTGGCTCGTTCCATTCTTTAATTGTGCCGTCTGGTTGGTGTTGTCGGACTTTAATTGGACTTGGGGAAGATGCGATCGCAACGATATCTTCTGCTGCTAATATTCCCGCCATTCTTTGCCGTAATTGCTGCAACACCTGTGCTTTTTGTTCTGGCAAATATTGGTCAAGTTTATTCCAAACTAGGACTAAGCGCTGACCTGCGGCAATGAGCTGCGATAATATTTGAAATTCTGGATCGGTGATATCGCCAGCGGTGACAAATAAGACTAAATCGGAGGAGATTTTCGCCTCATCTTTACTGATAAATAATGGTGCTGCTTCCCAAAAACTTAACTGTTGGGAGTCTTGCTCTTTCCAGTTAGATTGTAACTCTTGAATTAACACAGTTTTGCCGACAGCTTTACCACCAGCAACGCAGAGGTGTAAATCTTGCCGATCTAATTCTGCTGTCAACTGGCTGAGTTGTTGTTTTAAACTGGAATTAGCATCACAATTTGGTGCTTCTGCTGCTAGTAAATTAATCGCAGTTTTAGCGATCGCGATCGCCTTCAGCGCCATTTCCCGATCCACAGGTGCAGATGCAGGTGTAAAGTCAATAGAGGGCGATCGCCCTTGCCACCACCACCACCCCGCACCAGCTACAGCCACGCCCAACAGCGCCACTTCACCGAGTTCTGCAACAGAGTGCTGAAGGCTATCTAACAGCCAAAGCGCTAACGATAAGCCAATCCCGCCAACTAAAATCGGTCGCCGCAAGTTAAGTGTCATTTGTCCCTTCCTTTAGGTAGTTAAGGCCCAGCTTCAACAACCCAAAGCTTGGCATCCATCCCTCTCTCTATGCTAATCTCTGGTAAGACAAACGATCGCAAAAAACTTCTCAATTCCCAGACCAAAATTTTTCCAAATCTATAACACTCAAAGGGGCAAGCAAATAGTAAAAATTGCCCCCTTACCAATTCTACTTTCAGCCGTAATGCTACCGCCGTGTGCTTCTACAATCCGCTTAGCGATCGCTAACCCCAAACCCGTACCGCTACCCGAACGCGAGGGATCTGTAGTATAGAATTGCTCAAAAATGCGCGGTAAATCGCTAGAACTAATCCCAGGCCCCCGATCCTCAACTTTAATAACAGCTTGTTTTCCTTCCTTACATCCAGAAATCAACACCTGAGAATCCGCTGGGGAATGCTTAATCGCATTGTCGAGTACGTTCAAAATTGCCTGCAACAGCCGTTCTGGATCGCCAAACAACATAATATCAGCCACATCCACGATCGCAGACACACCTCGCGCTTCCATCCGGGGTTTGACAGCACCAACAGCGCGGTTAATTAAATTGCTGAGTACCAAACTTTGCTGTTCTAATTGAGTGACACCCGCCTCCAACCGTCCCAAATCCAGCAAATCGCGAACCAGACGAGACAGGCGTTTAGTTTCATCCTCTACAGTTTGAAAGAAGCGATCGCGCAATTCCGGCTCATAAGCAGCACCACTTCTCAGCGCCTCCACCGTCACCAACACATTACTAATAGGAGTGCGGAGCTCGTGAGAAACATTTGCCAGAAAAGCTCTACGTTCCTGATCCAGCGAAGCCAGCCTTTCGCTCATCCGATTAAGTTCCGAGGCCAACTGATCCAACTCATTGCTTTGACGAATCACCAGCTTATCACCAAAATGACCGCTTCCCAGGCGGATCGCAAAATTCCGCATTGTTTCGACAGGTTTAGAAAGACTTCGCGCAAAGCGATCGCTAATTACCGCACACAGCAACAGCGTCAGCATCAAACTCCCCCAAACCGTCCAAATCACCTTCGCAAACTGGCGCTGAAACTGTTTCAAAGTAATCGACATCCGCAGCACACCTAGCATCTCACCATTCCGATCGATCGGTCGAGCAATGTAGAGTCGATCCTCCCCGGACAAAACCCCTTTTGCGATCCCTCGCGCCGAGCGATTTTGGAACGCCTCCTTCATCCCAGCCACCTCGTACCAGTTCGTAATCAGTTTATCTAACTGAGGATCGGAAGTAGCCAGCAAGCGACCTTTAGGGTCAAAAACCCGCAGCGTAACGGTTTCTGGTGCTCCGTAGCGTTCCACCACCAGTTTTACTCGCTCAATTTTGCCTTCCTCCAAAGCATCCGCCACACTCTCGCTCAAAGCCGCAGTCCAATTTTCTAAATCTGTCTGTCGCGCCTGCATGAAATAATCATAAAACGACCACAGAATGTACCCCGCCATCAGCGAAGTTCCCAGCGTTGTTAGCAGCAGATAGGTAGCTAACAGCTTGGAATGAATAGAATTTAATTTAATTTTGGGCAACCATTTCATTTCTTAATAGATTTTAGATTTATGAAAAAACCTATAGCATTTCTCAATTATATGAGGTACAAAAGCACCCCCCTAGCCCCCCTTGTTAAGGGGGGGAACCGGAAAAGCCCTCTTTCTAAGGGGGTTGGGGAACCGAAAAAGCCCCCTTTCTAAGGGGGTTGGGGGTAGAGTTATTGTACCTCAGCAGACAGAGAAAAGCTGTAAAATTTTATTTATTTACTCTCTAAAGACTGCTCCGTAGAACGGCGGCGTAACACTGCTTTGATCCGCGCTAAAAGTTCGCGAGTATTGAACGGTTTTGTTACATAGTCATCTGCTCCCGCCTCTAAACCCCAAACCTTATCAATATCTTGGTCTTTAGCAGTCAGCATCACAATTGGCACATTTGAAAATGCCCGAATCCGCCAGCAGACTTCCATACCGCTCACTTCTGGCAGCATTAAATCTAGTAAAATCACATCTGGTACTTGTTTGTGGAATTGTTTGATCGCGCTCAAGCCATCTACTGCTGTCATCACTTCATAACCTTCTTTTTGCAGCGTGTAGGTAAGGCTATCGCGCAGGGCTGGTTCGTCATCTACTAATAAGATTTGAGGCATTGTTTCTTACCGCTAACTCTTATTTTGAGACTGCCACAGTCTCGCTTTTGAAGTATCCCCCTTTAGGAATAAAGCTCAAGAATAAGCTGTTTTGTATATAAATCAAATCAAGGGACGGGCAGGGTGCAGCGTCCCACAATAATTTCACAAAAATTGACTGTCAAATTGTATGCAGAACAACTTGTAATCTAATAATTCTCTAATAACTCCTGTGGAGCAGGCATCTTGCCTGCCTTTTACGATGAGGCAGGGGTCGCTATTTTATGCCAAAATAAATCCTAATCTCCACTGCATCGTCAGAAAACTATGCTTGGTCAAAAGCTGCGCGATCGCTATCATATCATCGAACTACTGGGAAGTGGTGGATTTGGCGACACCTACCTTTGGGGCAGTTAAGGAAATTAGCACAATGGTTGTGAATGCCCAAGGGCAAACAACCGTATCAATTGTAATCGGGACTGCTGGTTATATGCCTAGCGAACAAGCGAAGGGGAAACCTCAACTTGCTAGCGATGTTTATGCAGTGGGAATGATTGGGATTCAAGCGTTAACGGGTGAACATCCTTTTAATTTACCAGAAGATCGGCAGACGGGGGAAGTAGTTTGGCGAAATCAGGCGAAAGTTAGTAATAATTTAGCGAATGTTTTAGATCAAATGGTGTGCGATCGTTTTAGTCAGCGTTATCAAAATGCAAATGAAGCATTGCAAGCAATTTTATCTTTGTCACCGCCGCCACCGCCACCACCACCACCACCAACTAATACGACAAGGCGAGGTTTTTTACAATTAGCGGTTTTTGCTGGAGTTGGGTTTGTGGCTTCGGTAGTGGGTGGATTAGTGAGTCAAAATTTGGGTAATAAATAGCCTCAACCTTCTTCAAGTCCTTCACTCCCACCAGATGATAATTCGCCATCTCCATCACCTTCACTAGAAGAAGAATTACCACCACCAGAAAATCCATCGTCTCCATCACCTTCAAGTTCCCTAAAAACCTTTAATTTTGAAATAGTAACACTTAATTCAACGGGGCAAATTGCCAATCGCCGCCAAAGTCAAGCAGAATATTTTACAGATAATCTCGGCAATGGTATCAGCATAGATACGATGTCAATTCCAGGGGGTAGTTTCGTGATGGGTTCCCCCGATACAGAAGCAGGGCGAGATAACGATGAAGGGCCGCAGCATAATGTTACTGTCGCCCCTTTTTTTATGGGTAAATATGAGGTAACTCAAGAACAATATGAAGCCGTGATGGGAAACAACCCTTCTAATTTCAAAGGCGCGAAACGTCCTGTAGAACAAGTAAGCTGGGATGATGCTGTGGCATTCTGCCAAAAACTGAGTCAAAAAACAGGCAAGAATTATCGCTTACCTTCAGAAGCGGAATGGGAATATGCTTGTCGCGCTGGCACTAAAACACCTTTCTATTTTGGCGAAACAATTACCCCGGATTTAGTTAATTATGAGCGATAAATGGCACGATAACTACAATGGCGCACCAACTGACTGAAGTTCCTGGGAAACAGTTACATCTGAATACCGAGTGGAGCGTGGTAGCTCTTGGCTCTACGTTGCAGTCTGTTAGAGTCGATAGAGGCATTGCTACCTCTATCTCTGTCGGGTAAGGTTCAAGCGTCGCCGCTCGGTTCTTCCGTACTTAGTATGCTAATTCTTTAGGAAAATGCCAAAAAAGCAAAGCTCGTATTTCAAAGTTTTTAAAATTTCTAAACCCGAATCCACTGCGTTTTAACAGCTTTAACTTATTATTAATACCTTCAACTATTCCATTATTTGTTCTTTGTTCAAAATATCCTGCTACCTCTCCAAACCACCTTTTAATGGTGTTTACGCTCTTTTTATAGTACGGTTCTGCTTTTTTCAACCAATCGATTAGTTCTAATATTCCTGCACTTAAATTTTTACTCTTTGTTGACTTCTTCTATTTGCTCTAAGACTTCTTCTCCCCATTTTAGCAAAACTTTTTCGATTGATGATTGTTTTCTTTCTGACACCAACCCTAAAAGTTTATGTGTTTCTAAATCTACTAATACCACGAT
>NZ_JARFTR010000206.1 GCF_029167235.1 Kamptonema sp. UHCC 0994
GAATCAATTTTGTGACATGAAATCTGTCTACTGTCACCTCAGCATTTGGACAAATTTTCTTTACCAATGATTTATAGTTTCCCGTCTTGACTCAACTTCTTCTGCTGTTAATCCGTTGTTATGAGCGGCATTCTTACAATTAGCAAAAACCAGTTTGCTCATCAATACAGTACCTTTAGAAACCATCCAAGATTATTGCGATCGCGCAGAAAAGATTTGTCTCGATCTCAACCTCCCACTATTAACAGAAGTACAAAAAATTAAAGCAAATTTGCCAGAAATTGCGAGTAAATATAAATAATGTATCCTCTTTATGCTAAAATGTTGTAAATACTCTAATTCTATTGACTTCAGGCACACAATCTGCTTAGATAAAATCTATTATTGTGTGAGAGGTAAACAATGGGGGCTGCACGTTTAAAACTTAACCTAACTAAAGCTTTAGCCATCGCCATCGGCATCGGATTGATACAGATAGCAACTATCCTGAAATCAACCTCACAACCATCCAACATCCGATCGCTTCCTGAACTATACCAAATGCGCGATCGCCTGATCGCCGAACTAGAAAACCCATCCCCCCCAACCCAACCCAGTTTTTTTTCCTCCATCCTTCCCCAACCTTCCCCCCAAACCCTTGAAAGTCTACGGCAAAATCTTCAGATCGTTGAAGTTCAAATTATCTCAGAACAAAGAGCAAACGACAACTGGGAACAAGCAATAAGTCGAGCTCGCCAAGCTTCAGAAATAGGAAGTCTACCAAACCAGTCTATTACAACCAAGAAACAAGCACAATTTCTCTGGCAACAAGCCCTCAATAACCTCCGCGAAATTCCTCAAAACTCATTTCAAGCATCAAAATTAAACTCTAAAATTCAAGAATATAAAAGAAACTTAGACATTGCTAACGATGAATTAAATGCTTCTAAATCAGAAATTTTAGGGCAAATTGCCTTAGAAAGTGGCTTGTCTAAGGAAGCCATGATCTCCGTTTGCCGCCTTTCTAGAAACTGCATTCACCTTCGAGGAAATAAACCTCCTAGAAGTCCAGCTAGTTTAATAAAAGTGCCCGTTGCAGTTGCACTTATGCACAAAATCACTCAAGAAAAAATTAATATCAACCAAGAAGTCTACGTTAATCCCGGAAATTACACTGAAGACGCATCAGAAATTCAATCCAGCAAGCGCTATCCGCTAAAGATTTTAGTAGAAGAAATGATCGACCACAGCAGCAACATCGCTACTAATGAATTAATGGATTATTTAGGGACGGATTACATTAACCAAGTTTTAGAAAATAGGGGCTATCAAGTCACTCGCGTTAATTCCAAATTAATGGGAGAAAGAACTATGCCATTTAATGTTGGTTCTGGGCCCAACCGCATGACTAGCAACGAACTTACTGAAATGATGCTGCAAATATACAATCACGAAATGCCAGGAAATTCAGTATTAATAGATGCTTTAAGTCGCCAGTACGATCGCAAGTTGGGATTTGCTGCTTTGCAAGGAACTCAAGCTAAGTGGTTAGGAGAAAAAACAGGTGAAAATTCCTTAGTTCTTGGCACTACTTTAGCGATGAGTATTGACGGTGAGGGATACATTATTACTGTGATTGATAATCGCAGTGGTAGCGATCTACAAATCCGCCAGTGTATTGCTAAAATTGCCGATTATATTGTCCAAAACAAACAGCTTTTTTAAATTAAAAATATAGGAACCGTAACGCCGCCCTCTGGGCGGTTTCTCACCGC
>NZ_JARFTR010000318.1 GCF_029167235.1 Kamptonema sp. UHCC 0994
GGGAGGTATTCGCTAAAAATTCGTCTTTAAGTTGGTCGAGATGATGTAGTTCTTGATTTTGATCGGCTAAAGTTTCTTTTTGTGCTTCCAGGGTGCTAAAGGATGCTTTGAGTTGGGAAGCCATGCTATTGAATGACTGTTCTAGGGTTTCAATTTCTTCAATTTCGATCGCATCATTTGTTTCTACTTGTCTATCGAGATTACCTTCGGCTAGTTCTTTAGATGCTTGTGTTAAGCTGAGGATGGGTTTGGTAATTAAACCTGCTGTGAAGATGCCGATTAAAATTGCCACTCCCAATGCTACCAAGGTTAACCAAATTGTGTTACGGGTATTAACGTTGATTTGCTCCATAAAATCTGACTCTGGTACAATCACCACAATCAGCCAGTTTAGTCCTTCGTTATCTTGATAGGGAACTACTTGTAAAAATCGCTGCTGACCTGCTATTTCCACATTAAGATTCTGCAACTTTTGAATTTGCTTAAAGCTGTCAAATTGCTTGATTAGATATCTTGCTGTCGCTTGAGTAACAGAGTCGCTACTTTCTATAGCTTTGAAAAGTTCTCCTTTATTATTGTTGAATCGAACTAGATTTTCAGAGGTAGAAGTTGCAACTAATACTCCTTCCTGAGTTATAACAAATGTCTGCCCTGATTTACCCACTTTTAAACTCTGCAAAAATTGTGAGATGCTATCTAGGCGTAAAGTTACGTTCAATACTCCTTCTAACTGACCATTTTGCGCGTAGACGGGTTGTACCGCACTGATGTGCATCTTGGGTTCAGCAAATGAAATCTCAACTTGACTCCAAGATTTTTTCCCAGCTTTAACCGCATCTTGATACCAAAGTCTTTTTCGCCCATCAAAGTTTTTTATTACCCTAGAAACTTTAGTTGTATCGCCTTTTTCAGTGGCATTCCAAGCATAAAAATTAAAATTGGTAGATTCGTTACATAGGTTGAAAAGCAAAGTTCCATCTGCCAGTCTTTGTCCTGATATTACATTTCCTTTATTATTAACAAATGCAATAAAATCTAAGTTAGGGTATGACATCAGTTCTGGCCAAAAATATCTTTTTAAATTCATTAATTCCCGTAAGTTCAACCCCATATTCACAGCATTGAGGTTAGTTTGATTAATTTGATGGGGAATCGCCAGGTAATCTTTTATGTTTTGCTGAATGCGATCGGTAATTTCGTTTTGCAATTGACCAGCAACTTCATAAACTGCTGTTTGTCCGTTTTTAAAGGAGAGATAGCCTACAAGCCCAACAGCAGCTACAATTTGCAGAACGAAAGGCACTACAAGGGTAGTGCGGAGACGGAATTTTTGGCGGACAGGTTTGGTAATGCTCATAACTTGATTTCCTTTCATTTTTTGATATTATAATACGGCAGTACAAAATCGGGTGAGATACAGCAAATTGCAGGTTTATGAAGTACACCCCAAAAAGCAGTTTTCTCTATACATTCTCCACCTATCGTGGCGCATTACTTCTCACTTAAAGCTTCGATGCCATCCCATCCTTCGGGGACTCCATACTGTTGATATTTCTCACAACGCTTGATGTAAACCATCGTCGCTTTATCGCGAGGATTAATCTGTAAAACCTCCTGAAATATGTGTTTCGCCTCCTGAAATTGTT
>NZ_JARFTR010000142.1 GCF_029167235.1 Kamptonema sp. UHCC 0994
CTGCACTTGAGGGGAAGGGCTTACCGCACGGCGGTTTACCTTCAAATGTAATCAGTTGTTCTAGCAGATGAGCTAGACTAACCGTCCCTGAGTATTTCTACTCATTTTAGGTTAAACGAATCGCACTATTGTGATTCTTAGTCCAGATGTCAGCAAAGAAGAAAATTGAATGAGTTAAATTTATACTGTTAATATTATAGCAGATGTTCGCGATATAGTTTCCCCAATTCTTGCACAATTAAGCGTTATAATCCTGTTGAAATTTTAATTTGATATCTGAAAGTATGCTCAATCCTCTATTAATAAATCTATCCTTCCTAATTCCAGAACCCACAGGAATTTCCACCTACGCAACGAACGTTTTCCCCTACCTAAAATCTCTCAATCCTACCCTCCTAGTTTCCCATTCAATCCCAGATTATACCTGCTATCCCGTACCCGATAACATGACTCCCGCCCAAGGAAGTAAGGGACACTTACGGCGCTTATTATGGACTCAATTTCAACTACCGCAAATTTATAAAAACCAGCAAGCAAGTTTACTTTTCTCCCCGCTACCTGAAGCACCGTTATTTTCTAAATGCCGCTACGTAGCGATGGCCCACGATCTGATTCCTTTGCGCTTTCCTAAACGTTTTTCGCGCTTAACAGCTTACTTCCGTTACTATATACCACAAGTATTATCGCAGGCAGAACATATAATTTGCAACTCGGAAGCGACAGCTAAAGATATTGCAGATTTCTACAAAATACCGGATAATAAAATTACACCTATTCCTTTGGCTTACAATCCTGATAAATTTCGCTTTCTCGACTTGCCAACTAGCAATTATTTCCTTTATATCGGTCGCCATGACCATTATAAAAATTTGCAACGGGTGATTTCTGCTTTCGCCACTTTGCCGAATAAATCCGATCTTGAACTGTGGCTAGCGGGCCCCGGCGATGGACTTTATACGCCACAACTGAAAGCTCAGGTTGTAGGATTAGGTTTAGAGAAACAGGTAAGGTTTTTAGATTACGTTCCTGCTGCTGAGTTGCCAATAGTAATTAATCAGGCGATCGCACTTATTTTTCCCAGTTTGTGGGAAGGTTTCGGCTTCCCGGCCCTCGAAGCAATGGCCTGCGGTACACCGGTGATTACTTCCAACCTTTCCTCAATGCCAGAAGTCGTAGGCGATGCGGCATTGTTAGTAAACCCTTACAATATCGGCGAAATTGCTGAGGCAATGCAGGCAATTGCTGATAGTTTGGAATTGCGATCGCGCCTTCGCAGCCTTGGCTTAGCTAGATCCGCCCAATTTAGCTGGGAAAAAACCGGTCAGGCAACTGCTATTACTATTAAACGTTATATCTAGAGTCCGGAAATGTTATCCTCCAGTGTGTGTGTGTGATTGTTTAGAGGAGTGATTATGGTACAGACACCTTCGCGCCGTCGCAGCTACCAGCTTAAAGCTGCTAACTCGCTACAGCCAGCTAAAAGCGTAAAAACTGTAGGCGCAGCAAACAGTATATCCCTACCGAATACGCCGCTATTCGGGACAGACGGCATTCGCGGCAAAGTTGGGGAATTATTAACGGCCCCCTTAGCATTGCAAATCGGTTTTTGGGCGGGACAAGTGTTGCGCGATCGCGCTTCCCAACCGGGCCCAGTCATTCTCGGTCAAGATAGTAGAAACTCCAGCGATATGCTGGCAATGGCTTTATCAGCAGGTTTAACCGCCGCCGGCTTGGAAGTATGGAACTTGGGATTATGCCCAACCCCCTGCGTCGCCTATCTCGCCAGCGTTTCCCATGCTGTCGGCGGAGTGATGATTTCCGCTTCCCACAACCCCCCAGAGGACAACGGTATTAAGTTTTTTGGGCCGGGAGGAAGCAAACTACCTTCAGCAGTACAGCAACAAATTGAAGCCGGAATCAGGGGTGGGGCAAATGTCGCGATCGCGAGTTCCGTTTGGGGACACCACTACCACAGATCGGAATTAATCAAAGATTACGCCGCATCGCTACACGGCCCGCTCTTGCCAGAAGTGAATTTGCAAGGAATGCGAATTGTTTTAGACTTAGCTTGGGGGGCCGCCGCCCATATCGCCCCAGAAGTTTTTGCCGAAATGGGGGCAGAAGTTATCTGCTTGCACAACAATCCCGATGGCGATCGCATTAATGTTAACTGCGGTTCAACTAATCTTAATTGCCTGCAAGCAGCAGTTTTAGAACATCAAGCAGACTTAGGATTTGCCTTTGACGGCGACGCTGACAGAGTTTTAGCCGTTGATACCAAAGGCCGACCCGTTGACGGCGATTATATTCTTTATCTGTGGGGCCAAAGGTTGCGCCAGTCCGGGCAATTGCCGGACAATTTGATTATTTCTACAGTAATGGCTAACTTGGGATTTGAGCGTGCTTGGGAACAAACAGGCGGCAAACTAATTAGAACTTCCGTCGGCGATCAGTACGTCCACGCCGAAATGGAACGTACAGGATCGAAATTGGGGGGCGAACAATCCGGTCATATTCTCTGCCCTCATTATGGTGTCAGCGGCGACGGTTTATTAACAGCTTTGCATTTGGCATCGTTGGTTCGCAAGTCGGGAGAATCTTTAGCAGAATTAGTCGATGGTAGCTTTCAAACCTACCCCCAACTATTACGCAATGTCCGAGTTGAAGACCGAGAGAAACGGATGAGATGGCAAGAGTGCGAGGCCTTGCAGACTGCGATCGCGATCGCTACAAAGGCAATGGGAGAACAAGGACGAGTCCTCGTCCGCGCCTCTGGTACAGAACCCTTAATTCGAGTTATGGTAGAAGCAGCCAGTGACGAATTAGTAAACCATTGGACGGAAAATTTAGTGTTAGCAGTCCAGAAACATATCGCTTTTTGCTAATGGCTAATTGGGGGTCTAGAAACCGGGTTTTTTTACGAAAATACTTCGTTAGAACCCAGAGATTTGGTAAAAACCCGGTTTCTTTCGTCCAATTACCAAAATATAAGTAAATCCACCTAATTAAACATAAGATAAGAATGGCTAAAAAGCTGAATGTATAAACATTCTACCTTCTACCTTCTACCTTCTACCTTCTACCTTCTACCTTCTACCTTCTACCTTCTACCTTCTACCTTCTTCCTTCTACCTTCTACCTTCTTCCTTCTTCCTTCTTCCTTCTACTTAACAATGAACCCTTACGAATTACCAATTCCCAATTATAAATTCCCAATTCCCATCTCTGTTGTCATACCAACATACAACCGCGAAGTACATTTGCGTGATACATTAGCAGATGTAGTTAAACAAACCTACCCAGATTTTGAAGTATTAGTAGTAGATCAAACACGCAGCCACGAAGAGGAAACTCAATCCTATTTAGAACAATTAGTAGATACAGGTAAAATCCGCTGGTTTCGAGTTAATTGGGCAAGTTTACCCGGAGCTCGTAACTATGCAGTAGAGCGTGCACTTGGGAATATAATTCTATTTATTGATGATGACGTGCAATTACCAGATGGGTTTCTAGAAAATCATGCTCGCAACTACTTAGAAAAACCCAAAATCGGAGCAGTAGCAGGGCGAGTTTTTGATAGAATGAAATTAGATGATTCTGGAGGCGATTTAAAAATAGAATATTTGCCACCAGAAGCGATGGATGCAGGTATTGGCTGGTATCATATTGACTTAGTACATACAGTAAAACCGCAGCAAATATTATCAGCTAGAGGCTGTAATATGTCCTTTCGTCGGGAGATTTTTATTGAACACGGTTTAAGATTTGACGAGCGATTTATGGGTAGTGCAGTGCGAGAAGAGTCAGATTTTTGTTTGAGGTTGCAGTCAATAGGTTATAAAATTTGGTACGATCCAGATGCGTATTTAATTCACTTAGGAGAAGAGACAGGAGGCTGTCACGATATTAGTAAACGCTCGATTAAGTATCAAGTTACATTCTATCACAATCACTTCCTAATGGGGTTAAAAAATTTAACGCCTTTTCAAAATTTACGCTTTTTTGCAAAGTTATTTGATTGTCACGTCTTAGGACATCCGCCTTGCTATAAAAGCGGTTCTCCGATCAAGATTATAACTCGATTATTTTTTTACATTCTTGGGTTTATTAGCGCTCTTTTTACATTGATTTTATCCCTTTGGACTGATGGTCAAATTTATACTAACTTACGCAATTAGTGGGTAATTTACCGAGCAATCATCAATTACTAAAAGATGAGAATCTTAGTTGTCAGTCACACCTATATCGTAGATATAAACCGTGAAAAATTCAAGATTTTAGCCAATCTAGAACCAGATATTGAGGTGATAATTGTTGTACCGCGACGCTGGAAGCCAGGAGGAGTACAAAATAAAACTATTGAGACACAATTTTATCAGGAAGGTTCATTTAAGGTAGTACCTCTGTCAAATTTAAGTCAAAACAATCAAGCTTTACTAATATTTGGCACTGATTTAATTAAATTATTACGCCAGTTTAAACCGCAACTTATCCAAGTAGAACAGGGTTCAAAATCCCTGGCATACACTCAATTAATTATCCTCAATAAGCTACTAAGTTTGAAGGCAAAAAATATATTTTTTACTTGGTGGAATTTGCCTTATAAATTAAAGTTTCCAGTTTCTTGGTTAGAAGCTTATAACCTTCAGCATACTGACGGAATTATTGCTGGCAATTTAGCTGGGGCTGAAATATTGCGTCAGCGGGGATATCCAGGGATAATTAAAGTGATGCCACAGTTAGGCGTAGATGAAAACTTATTTATGCCTGCTTCTAAAAATGCTGAATTGTCTAATTTATTGGGGATTAAGTCTACAGATTTTGTGGTAGGATTTGTGGGGAGATTTGTGGAAGAAAAGGGTCTGTTGACGCTGGCTAAGGCATTAGCTAGTTTAAAAGAACGTAATTGGAAATGCCTTTTAGTGGGGCGGGGAGAGTTGCGATCGCATCTAGTTGATAAAGCAACAGCATGGGGAATAAATGACAGATTAATCTGGGTAGAAACCGTTTCTCACAATCAGGTTCCCGAATATATTAACTTAATGAACGTATTAGTATTACCATCAGAGACGAGTTATAAGTTCAAAACTTTAACTACTCTTGGTTGGAAAGAACAATTCGGTCATGTTTTAATTGAAGCAATGGCTTGTCAAGTTCCGGTAATTGGTTCCAATTGTGGGGAAATTCCTCATGTAATTGGGGATGCGGGGTTAGTTTTTCCAGAGGGAAATGTAGAGGCGTTGCGAGATTGTTTGATACAATTGATGGAAGTGCCAGAGTTGGCGGCGGATTTAGGTAAGCAGGGTTATGAAAAGGTGATGGTTCATTATACTAATCAGGCATTGGCTAGGCAATTGTTAGATTTTTATCAGGAATTGTTAGAATGTTAAATGATTTAACTGTTGTTTAATGGATAAATAATCAGTGAATAAATTTGTTTAGTTCTACCACTAGCAAATGTACTGTTGTTGAAGGATTATCCTGTTCAGGTTTTGGCGGATTATATGCCTCCAAAAGCCGTTTTGCGTGCTTAATTGCTTTTTCTTGTTTATCTTTCAGTTCATCATAAATTGTCGGGCAGTTTTTTTCGTACTTATGCCCCAATAAATTAGTTAACATACTTTTATAGTTCTTACGAGACATCGCAGTATCATAATAATTAAAGTGTAACAAGTACCAAAGTTCAAAAGCCTCATTGGAATAAGCCACTTTAATGTCGTTGCTTTGAGCACGAGTTATAGCAGCATTAAAGTTTTGTGGGGGAAATGAATCGCGGTCGAATACACACCACACCTCGTCATTATTATCAGCGCTATATTCTCCCTCTTTTTTCAACTTGATTGTTTCTTCTACTAGACTTATCGTATTTAACCCGTCTCCTTGAATATCAAGATTTATCACCTCTTTGTTTACGGGAAAGCTTTTGAAATAGTTAGGTTCAGTTTTTTCACCTTCACAAACTATTAAAAACCATTTTCTCTGTTCTTTTGTCTCAAAAGACCTATTAAAATAGGTATTATATGAGTTTTTTGATGATCCTTTTTCTCGTTTTTTTGATGAACGTTTATTACTCATTAATTTCACCTATCAAACGGCTTAAGTCACCAATAAAAGGAATTGCCCCATACTTTCCACGAATATAATCTTTTTCTAAAGAAGCATCTTTACTTATTTTATACTCTACCAAAGAATAAAGATGAGTTGCACCCTGCCTGTATTTTTCAGTGAACCATATTTGATCTTTTCTAAACAACTTGTTGCTGAGTAGATTTGTGTCATGTGTTGTAAATATGAGTTGTGCGTTGTTCGGATTAGTCTCCTTAGAATTGAATAGACTGATAATTGCACAAGTAATTAATGGATGAAATCTTGCATCAAGTTCATCAATCAACAAAATCTTTCCGGCTTTTAATGTATCAAGTAAAGGCCCGGCTAAAGAGAACAACTTTTTAGTTCCTTCTGATTCATTGTCGTTAAGATCAAAAATTTCATTGGAAATTGGCTGTTCTTCATCATTATATTTTCTGTGAAGTGTTTTAATCGCTTTTACGTCAATTTCATGGGAGCGTATAAGGTTCCTAAACTCTTCAGGTAAAATATTTGGTAATAATACTTCATTGATTGGAGTTTTCTCAATTTGAATATCCTCAATGCCCAAATCTAGTTTTTTTACAAAGCCAAGAATATCATCTTTGTGCTGGTTGTTTTCAAAGCTACGGATTGTGTAAGTGCGATATCCTAAATCGTTAAGCCCCGAAATCAAGTTTAATCCGTTGAACCACACCAAAATTTTCTGTGCAATCTTGCCATTAAATTGTGCAACAACAGAAAGGAATAAAGCATTATTCCTAGTCTTATCTGTGACACCTTTACCCTCTTTGAAAGTATCGGTAAGTTTAGAAAAAGTATCTAATTCTCGTTCAAATAGCTTAACTTCCCTTGTTTTTTGTTTGTAAAATAGCCATTCAGAAATAACCTGCTCTGTATCTACCTCAAACCCGTATCTGTATATTTTCCCATCTAATCTAAAAACGATTTCAAAAAAAGATGGTTCTTTTTCTGTTTGTGTGCTTAACCGGAAACGATCAACATCGATAGGTTCTGAAATTTGTCCTTCTTTCGATGAGTTCAGAACAAAGGACTTCATAAAGTTAATGGCAGCCACAAGATTGCTCTTGCCACTTGCATTAGCTCCATAAATTGCTGCACTTTTTAGCAGGCTTAGTTGAGCATCAATTCTAAATACATTATTTTCGTCAAGCCTTTTATCTTCGCTAGCAATCGCCGAAGCCACCATAGTGAAGGTGACAGTATCTTTGAACGATTTATAGTTTCCAACGCTGAATCCGATCAGCATAAAGTCCTCTGGCAATATAAAGCAACATAATTTGCGATTTTCGCTACTTAATCTATAATAACACAACAGGCACTTCTAATTCACACAGAATGCTAAAAAATGCAAATCCTCCAAATTATCCCCTCAATTTCCCTCGTCTACGGCGGCCCAAGTCAAATGGTACTAGGACTATCAGCCGCCCTTTCTAACCAAGGTATTGATGTTACAATCCTTACCACAGATTCTAACGGAGATATCGGTCAAACTCCCTTAGATGTTCCCCTAAATCAACCAATACAGCAAGACGGATATAACATTATTTATTTCCGCTGTTCGCCCTTCCGTCGATATAAATTTTCTCTAAGTTTATTGCAATGGTTAAATAACCATATTAAAGAATTCGATCTAGCCCATATTCATGCTCTATTCTCACCAATAAGTACCGCCGCTGCTACCATTGTTAGATATCATCATCTCCCCTATATTATCCGTCCCTGCGGTATGCTTGACCCCGCAGATTTATGCAAGAAAAAGCAACTTAAACAAATTTATGCAGCATTGTTAGAACGACCTAATTTAGCAGGCGCGGCTGCTATTCACTTCACCAGTAAACAAGAGGCGAAAATCTCAGAAAGATTCGGAATGTCTACCGCAGGTAAAATACCGTTACCGCAAGACTTAGTAATTCCCTTGGGCGTTAAAATTAGCACTGATACTCTATCTGTTAAATCCCTTGCTAACCAGTTTTCTCTAAACTTTGTAGACGCACAAATTCCTCAAATATTATTTATGTCCAGGATTGAACCTAAAAAAGGATTAAATCTGCTGATTCCAGCACTAGAAAAAATCCTGGCACAAGGAATAAAATTTAACTTTATCCTAGCTGGTTCTAATCCCCAAGATGCAGATTATGAAATGAAAATTAAGGAACAAATAGACAATTCACCCTTGGTAAACCATACAACAATTACAGGATTTGTTACAGGAGAAATCAAGGCATATTTATTGCAAAATGCCGACTTATTTGTGCTACCTTCTTATTATGAAAACTTTGGTATTGCTGTAGCTGAAGCGATGGCCGCTGGTACGCCTGTGGTAATTTCAGATCGAGTACATATTTGGGAAGATATACGGCAAGCTGAAGCGGGTTGGGTTGGGCCTCTAGAAGTGGATGCGATCGCGTCTCTAATTACCATAGCACTCCTAGATGCCGATGAGCGCAAACGGCGGGGCTTAAACGGGAGAGAGTATGCGAGAAAGCATTACAGTTGGGATGCGATCGCGCAGCAAACCATCCAAGCTTATCAACAAATTTTGAAACCGGGCAATTTTTAATATTGCCCAATTTCTTAATAGCTTTAAACTTTAAACAGCCGCTAACTTGGAACGAATTTCAGTACCAGTATACTCCGGTACCCAACCCTCAGTACCATTAAAATAGCGTACAGCTTTAATCCGGCGACTAACTGTTAGATAAAACCAATGTTCGCTATTAGCAGGAACATTAATATATTCTTCAGATTGCACCGTCAATTCTACTTGATCGCCGCCGGGACGCACAAACCCAAAAATGCCTTCACCTGCTACAATGTAACGAACTTCATCATCAGCATGGGTGTGGCATTGATAAAATTTAGATAGCATTCCATCTAAATTTGGAACCTCTGGATGCAGTACAATTAAATCGCGGGAATGATAGCCAGCAGTTTGCTTGAGTTCTTCAAAATAGCCATCTAAAGCTTCTAGAACTTGCTCTTTCTCGCTGTCATTAAGCACGTCTTGTGCAAGCAAATTGCGAATTTCTGGATCTTCACCAACCGGCCAACGGTTAAGTTGAATGTTAAGTTGAGCGAGTTCGCGGGAAATGTCGCTCAGGTCAGTATAAGTTGTACCGTCTTCTAGTCGTAAAATAGCCATATTGCACCTCCCAATTGCGGGTTAGACGCGATGAAAGACGCGAGGACTCGCGCCATACCAGAAAAACAATTATAACTGATATTTGGCACTATTAGCTCTGAGAACTAAAATTTTTAATTTTTAATTTTTTCGCGCGGATCGATCGCAGGTTTTCGGTCTACCAAGCGGATTTGGTTTTGCTTGACCACCACCGTCAACAAAGGCAGGGAAAGCTTCGCAGGGCCTTTAACAACGCGGCCTTGACCATCATACTGAGAACCATGACAGGGACATTCAAAGCGCGATCGCTCTGCTTTCCACTCTACAGTACAACCTAAGTGCGTACACACAGGATTGATGCCATATTCGGCAATTTTTGGCCCATCATTAATTACCAAATAAGCAACTTTTGGCAATCCTTTCACCAACACAGGAATCCCCGCTTTTGCATTAGGAAGGAATTCAGAAACCTCAATCGGTTTTCCCTCACTATCTTCGGCTCTTACTCCTGGCAGATAATTTTCACATTGGGAATTATGGGGAAACGCAGAACAGAGCTTTTCGAGGTCAACTTTTTCGCTTTGGCTGGCTGCGGGAAAAAGCAACCCAATTGCTACAGTTCCCGCCGTTCCAGTCACCATATATTTTAGAAATTGCCGCCGATTGTTTGTCATCGCCTCAGCCTTTAGCCTTCGCTATAAATTGGTTAATCTTTCTCAAAAAATTTTAACCTTAATTTTTATTATTATAGCATTGTCAAGAGAAGGGTGCGATATAATTTTAATGAGTGAACCACAAAGGCGCAAAGGAGAGAAGGGAAAAATTTTGAGAAAATGATATATTTAAAGTAACTTTCGTAAATATAATCATGCCTAACTACCCTGGAATTTCTAGCGAAGCTTTTCGTCACCCCCTTGACCGCCAAGCAGAAGAAGCTTTACGCAGCGTCCCTGGATTTGATATGATTGCTAGTCAATTTGTAGAATTTGTCTACGAAAGACCGCAATTTGTTTATCTGATGGGAAATAGTATTCAAGTTGGCCCCCGACAATATGCCAGTATCTATCATATATTTCGGGAATGCGTACAAGCTTTAGATATTTTTCCTGAACCATCTTTATTTGTGTCCCAAAATCCTGAAGTTAATAGCTATGCTTTGGGCAAAAACAATCCTTATATTGTTATAAATACAGGTCTTTTAGACTTAGTGAATGAGCAGGAATTGCGCTCAGTTATTGCTCACGAATTGGGACATATTAAATGCGGTCATCCGATATTAAGCCAGATGGCTATCTGGGCCATGAGTGTGGCTTCGATGATTGGGGAAGTAACTTTTGGACTCGGAAATATTGTTAGTAGTGGTTTAATTTTTGCTTTCTATGAATGGCGACGGAAGGCAGAATTATCAGCAGATCGGGCGGCTTTGTTAGGAACAGATGATATTAATTGTGTGATGACTACGATGATGAAAGTTTCAGGAGTTAGCAGTAAATATGCTCACGAATGTAGCTTGCAGGAATTCATTAATCAATCTGATAATTATCAAGAGCTAGACCAAGATAACCTCAACCAAGTTTATAAATTTTTGCTATATAATGGCGGACAGGGTGCAATGCTGAGCCATCCTTTCCCAGTGGAACGTTTGCGCTATCTCCGGGATTGGGCCAATTCTGAAGAATACCGCCAAATTCGCTTGGGGAACTATAAAAAGGCGGTTTCCGAGGGTGCAGTTGATGTGAAGTCACAGGAACCAAGCAATGAGACGGAGGCGCTGCGGCGGGAAATTGAGGAGTTGCAACGCGAGATTAATCGTTATAAGTCACGGTAAGGAATTACTAGCAGATTTAACGGATGTAAACATCTGTAAATCGCCTCAAAGCTCAAATCTAAAACATAATTCTGAAATCTGTCTTCAGGATGTGTAGTCTAAAAAAAGTACAACTCAATTAGGCAAGGTAAAAAAATGATTACTGACAAAGATTTTAACAGTGACAAGGAGACATCTAATTCTAGCCGCAATCTTGGGAAAGGTGCGATCGGGCTGGCGATTCTTGCTGTTGTGATGGGATTTACTAATCCTCCCAGAGATGAGTACCTCAGCTATGCTTCAGGCACAATGGCAACAGAACTACAAAAGTCTATGTGCAAAGAGTCTCGCGTACCTGAATTTTTAGGGAATTTTGCAGAGTCTTTAGTTGGTGCTTGCAAAAGTGTACTAACTTCGGAACGGGGTACTATAGAAATTTTGATCGACAATTCAACGCATCGCCAGAATTTAATTATCTTCAGTATTTACACTACTGAAGTTGTGGGACAAAAGTATCATACAATCGGAGCTTTTGGGAATTTCTTAACTATTGCTGCTAAATAGGAGAATAACCATCATTTTTAAGATTTGTTAAAAATTTGCGATGTGAGATACACTCTCTCTTATACTATTATGCAATATTTGCATTTATAGGGCGATCGCAGATGGTAGTCGAATTAACTAAAGGTGCAAGGTTTAACCTTTCTAAACAATCAGATTTAAAGAAAGTTGCGATCGCCCTCGGTTGGGAGTTCAATAACCCCGCACAAAGCTATGAGATAGATGCCTCTGTATTCATGCTGGGATCTGATGGCAAACTCCCCCACGAAAAATATTTTGTATTCTACAATAATCTACAATCATTTGATAGCTCTGTCCTGCAATCAACACCTAAAAAAGAACAGCAAGAAAAAGCAGAAAATAAGGCGATGTATGGTGTGAGGCTGGAAAAAATTAATCCTGATATTCAGGAAATAATATTTGTCGGTACTATTGACGAAGTACCAGAAAAAAATGCCAACTTCAGCATGATTAAAAATGCTTTTATCAAGATTTGTCATCTGGATAATGGCAGCGAAATTGCTCGATATGATTTAAAAGAAAATTTTTTCCAAGAGACGGCTATCGAGTTTGGACGTTTGTATAGAAACAAAGGAGAATGGAAGTTTCAGGCTGTAGGACAAGGATATAATACAGGATTACAAAGCTTTGTTGATAAGTACCATGTCGAGAATATACAATCTACTGCTAACACCTCTGCAATTAGCCCATCATTAGATAATTCTCAGCCTGTTATTAACGACTCAAGTGTAGAATCAGAACCGAAAAAACCGCGTAAGAAAAAAAGACGGAAAACACCAAAAAATAATAATCAAGTTTCGGCTGTAAAGCGTAAAATACCCATAAATTTATTAGCAGGGTTAGGTGTTTTAATTCTAGGCATTGGTGCAGGCGCGACTGCATTAATTAAATCGCAAGAAGCCAGTCTACATCAAGCTAAAATACTGATAGATGACAGAGAAAAGTTTAGAATATCAACAGATATAAATTTTCTCAAAAATGTAGAGGAAAGCCTCAAAAAATCAATAGCCAATTTAGATACGATTCCTAATTTACCTGGTTTTGCCTATCAGCAAGCTCAATCAGATTTAGCTAATTTGCGCCCCACTATGGTGTCTGTTGAGCAAAATATCAATGCTGTTCAAAGTCTAGAAACTGCTCAAAAACTAGCATTAGAAGCTGCTATTTTAGTAAAAAATCCGCCTCATACTGTGGAAGTTTGGCGTGATTCACAAAGCAAATGGCAACAGGCGATCGCGCTTTTACAGGCGATTCCAACAGACGCATCTGTTTATATTTCAGCGCAACAAAAGTTGTCTAATTACCTTGCTAACCAGACTGTGATTAGTCAAAGATTTGCTACAGCCCAAAAAGCTGTCACCTTCAGCAATCAAGGTTCTATGAAGCTTGAAAAAGCCGATTATCGAGGTGCGATCGCAGATTTTAATCAAGCAGTTAACATCAACCAAAACTTACCCCAAGCTTATCTAGGCTTAGGAATTTCTCACTCAAAACTAGGTAATAGCCAGCAGGCAATTCAAAATTACAATCAGGCACTAAAATTTAATGGTAATTTGGCAGATGCTTATTTCAGCAGGGGTCAAGCTTACTATGAAATCGGTAATAATCAAAAGGCGATCGCAGATTATGAGCAAACTATTCGCCTTAATCCTAATTATGCCCTAGCTTACTTAGAGCGAGGTGCTATTCGCTATCAAATTGGCTCTAAACCTCAAGGATTCCAAGACTTCCGCCAAGCAGCGGAGCTTTTTTCTAAAGAGGGAGATACAAAGAATTACCAACTAGCGCAAACTCTGCTCAACAAGTTTCAAGAGCCGACTTCACCAAGTCCAGAGCCAGTAAAATGTGATTATGCACGAAATATTGACTCATTAGGTCGGCCGTGTGGTGTGCATTTAAATATTCCAGTTAGAACCCGCAAAACTTCTCTTCCTAACCCTTATACTTCAGATACTAACCTTCAAAAAAATACGAGTAAACAGGAAATATCCCCCTCTAATTCTGATAGCAGTAGCAGCAGACCTCGTAGGAGTAGAAGAAGCAGAAGATAAACTCTGTTTCACCCTTTATAACTACTAAAGGTTAAACACGCTTTACTTTTTTACTCTCACGAAAGCGCCGAATTCCTACTAATACGCTAGCGGCCAAGGCTAAACCATTGAGAGTTAAAAGTTCAGTAAATTGCAACTCTCCATCTTCTACTACGGATGCTGCTGTGCGAACTACTATCGCCACAGGAGGGAGCAAAAATTGCTTTGAAGTTTCAGAGGCGACGCGATCGCGCGAGGCGAGTTTGATTTCACTCTCTTGCTGCGCTAATTTATCGCCAGCAGAGGCTTTGGGAGCAGCCACAGCAAATACAAGACTCAATATCAGTGCAGAGGTAGTAACTTTGACCAGTAAATTAGTTGTTTTATTCATAAATCCTCCTCACAGGGAGTCGCGCCACCAAACCTTTTCTTAAGATGAAGGGTGTGACCCCCTCTTGCTGACACCCCCTACTTCCTCAATCATTACTCGCCAAAGTACGGGTGTAAATAGTCTTGGGCAAATTTCACTCAATCTTTAAGAATCCCCTCTCCGCATGAAGCTTGGAGTTATGGAGGTAGGTAAAATGATTGATTTCAGGCTGAAACTCCTCTTCGCACGCTCAATTGTCACAGAAGACAAGAGAGCGATCGCAGAAAGTAAGTAAGTTAAGTATAAATAAACACTTCTATACCTTTAGACTTTTACGTAACACCCTCCTCTGGGCGGTATATTTACCCCCCAGAGCACGGTGTTACGGATACGTAAGTGCCATATAAAATAGAAATAGAGTTATCGGAAAATATCATGCAAGCATACAAACTCAAAGGAACTATCGATTCGGCAGGTAATTTAATAGTTGCCGAACCTGTTAATATGCCCCCAGGCGATGTTGAAATTATCCTCTTGCAAACAGTTGATAAAGTTGCCAGTTCCAAATTCTCGGTAGCGGAGTCACACCCAGCAGAGACACCTAAGAGGAAGTTTGAAAGTAACGTTAAGGCATTTCAGGGTTTATTTGATGAAAATACTACACCTGAACCACCAGATTTTGACGATCCAGACAAACAAGCAAAATGGGAATATTTGAAGGAGAAACATAACCTGTGAAAATTTTGTTAGACACCAATGTTATAGTGGATGTTGCTCTTGAGCGAGAGCCTTTCTCTGCCGATAGCGATCGCGTCTTATCGTTCGTTGAGCAAGGGCAAGTTGAAGGTTATATTTCAGGATCAACTTTTAGCGATCTTTTCTACATTATTCGTAGAAGTAAAGGTCGCGATTCTACACTTGTTTTTTTAAGGCAGTTAGCAACCTTCTGCCAAGTTGCTACAGTCGATCGAGCTGTTATTTCAATGGCTTTAAATGCCAACTTCAAAGATTTTGAAGATGCCATTCAATACAGCACTGCTGTCATCAATCAATTAGATGCAATTATCACTCGTAACCAGAAAGACTTTCCCGTTACTACTCCTCAAATCCTCACACCTGCTCAGTTAATTCAAGAGTTAACCAATTCTGCTTAATTTTCTTGTTAAATACGCGATTAATCGCGTCCCTACAGATGCTAAATTTCTGACTCCAATTCAGTCACTCGCACCTGTAAAGGCATCTCAACGGAGTTGCCATCAGTCGCTTCCAATACTTTCTGCTGCTCATCACTCGCCTTAGTTCCAGTTAGCTTTATCCTCAACTTTTCAGCTAAAATATCTCGCTGATTAATCAAATAAATACTAACTAAAGTTAGCCCCACACCTATTGACTGTATAGGGTTCAGCACCTCACCTAAAAATAAATTACCAAATAGCAAAGCAAAAACTGGAGTTAAGAAAGTCAGGGAACTTAAACTCGTGAGACTGCCACTAGAGGCAAAGTAAAAGAATAAACCATAAGCGATCGCACTCCCAAACACAGTCGCATAACCCAAGGCCATCCAGCCAGAAAAATCAATATTCACAAACTGTTGCGATTCTGTTACAGCCGAAAGCCCAAACAGCGGTAAACCACCTAAAATCATGTGCCATCCAGTCGCCGCCACCGGATCGGCATAACGGCAAACCCAGCGCACCAAAATCGTACCCACAGCCATTGACAAAGCCGCCAACAGCATCAACCATTCCCCACTCTGGAACAACATCCCAATCCCCGCAGAGGTCGCCTGTACCGTCTCAGGATGTAACCAACCCAAAATCAAGCTCTGCGGCAACCCAATCAAACTGATACCCAAAATGCCAATCGCCAATCCCAACCAACCCCAAAATCCAATTCGTTCCTGAAACAGCCACAGCGATAAAATCGCCACCGCCAAGGGTTGAGAATCAATCATCACCGAACCTAAACCCGCCCCAGTTCTGACTAACCCTTCCGCCAAAAAGCCTTGAAACAGCGCACCATCTACCAGCGCAAACAGCGAAATCCACAGCCACGCCTTCCAACCCTGGGGCTGAGGTTTACCCATCAAAGCGGCCGCTATTAGGACTAAAACCCCCGCTGGCGCTAACCGTACCCCCGCCATAAATAGGGGCGTTGTATTGGGGATAACCCCTTTCATCGCTACCATTGCGGTTCCCCACAGGAAAAACGGCGCGATCGTTAACAGCGGCGTAAAGGGCAGTTTCGACTCAGTAAGCTTTAGCTGCATAATTATCGCTCCAAACAATAAGGGGGGTATCCTAAATTATTATGAAGTAATTTTAAGATTTGTGTGCTACCTGAGTCAATAAGGCTACTAGGGAATTGGGTGCGATCGCGCAAAAGTAAGGTGGGCGCTACAAATATCAATATTTCTTGCTGGAATTGAGAGGATGGTAGCGCCCACCCTACAAGAGTCCTTCTGCCTTCATTCTCGACACACAAACCGCCACAGAGGATGACTCGACCCCTGTTGGCGAATACGACGGACTTGTTGTTCTAAACGCAGTTTTTCCTTCCGAGGTAATCCCAGCAAAATATTACGACTTTGCCAAACGAGTACAGCCACAGTCATACCAATGCACAAACCCAAACCAACAGCAGGTAAACGGTTATAAATCAGACCATAACGTACAGCAGCCCAAGTAAAATTTTCCAACCACAAAGCAATTTCACCGCGCAACGCCCACAAACTCAAAGCGCCCACACTCAGCCACAGGAATGCGACAACTAACCAACGGCCGTAAACAGTTAATTCATGCAGCCTTTGCACTTGCGCTTGAAAAATTGGGTCATTTTCAAGGGAAGAGGAAGGAGAAGAGAAAGGAGGAGTCTTCACTTTTTCCTATTTTTGAATATCATCTTGAGGATTTGGCCCATCAACAGGAACCATGATAGATTTTCCTACGCGATCGCGCCACCAAGCCAGCAACGTACTAGCAATAAAAATACTCGAATAAGCACCCGCAGTAAACCCAATAATCAGCGCCAGCGCAAAGTATTTCAGGGTTTCGCCCCCAAACAAAAAGATAGCCGTTAAAGTCAGCAACACCGTTAACGTCGTATTGATTGACCGCCCCAACGTTTGGTTCACAGCATCATCCACAACCTGACTAATCGGTTCCCCCGGATTCAGCTTAATTACTTCCCTAACTCGGTCGTAAATCACCACTGTATCATTAACAGAAAAACCGATAATTGTCAAGATCGCCACCACGAATAAACTATCAACTTCGACACCCTGCACTAAACCCAAAATGGAAAAAATACCAACCGTAATTAAAATATCGTGGAACAGAGCAACAAAGGCAAAAAAGGCATAGTCTAACTGGAAGCGCAACGTTAGATAACCAGTAATACCGACAAAGGAGAGAATAATAGCGAGTAATCCAGATTTAAAAAGCTGTTTACCCAGGGTAGGGCCAACGGTATCAATCTTAGTAGCTTGAGGGTCAAAAGCACCTAACTTTTCACTTAAAGTTGTTTGCAACTTAGTGCGCTGTTCAACATCCAAAGTTTTTGTTCGTATTGAGATGCCCTGTTTTGTTTTATTAGCTGCATCTGTAACAACTTGGATACTGCTATTAGCTAAACCTTGGCTGTCAATGACTTCTCTAACAACTCCAAGATCGATGGGTTTAGCACAATTTGCAGGTTGCGTGCAGTCAAGTTCAAACTGCAATTTAGTCCCACCGATAAAGTCCAAACTGGGGCGCAAAGGAGCGCCGATAGTTGGATTAGTCCAAGAAATAACCATTGACACTAAACCTGCCAAAATTATAATGCAGGAAACTGTCCACCAAATCGACCGCTGTTTAATAACACTAAATTTCATAATTTGATAATTGTTAGTTGTTAGTTGTTAGTTGTTGATTGTTAATTGAATTGGTAACAGTTAACAGTTAACAGTTAACAGTTAACAGTTAACAGTTAACAGTTAACAGTTAACAGTTAACAATTAAGATATTGCCTTTGGCAAATTAGGACAAAACCATTGCGGTTTACGTAACTCAGGAAAACTCAAAACCACCAATAATAGAGTGCGACTGCAAGTAAGAGCAGTAAACATACTCACCATCACACCTAATCCCAGAGTCACGGCAAAACCTTTGACTAAACCCGATCCTAGCCAGAAAAGGGCAGCACAGGCAATCAGGGTGGTCACGTTGCCATCTAAAATACTAGAAAAAGCCCGATAAAAACCAGATTCTACAGAGCGATACAAAGTTTTACCAGCCCGCAATTCTTCCCGCGTGCGCTCAAAAATCAACACATTAGCATCAACAGCCATCCCAATACTGAGGATAAAACCAGCAATTCCTGGTAGCGTTAAAGTCACACCTAATAATACAAAACAAGCCCAAGTTAGCAGCGAATAAATTAAGAGCGATACATCCGCAATTAGTCCAGGCAGTCGATAGTAAGCGACCATAAAGATTAACACTAAAGCCAAACCACCAAGACCTGCATAAATACTGCTTTGAATGCTATCTCGACCTAAAGTAGCACCGACAGTGCGGTTCTCAACAATTTCTACTGGAACTGGCAAAGCGCCGCCGCGTAATTGTACTGCTAAATCGTTAGCTTCTTGGACTGTAAAGCTGCCTGTAATTTCTACATTGCCACCAGTAATGCCATTGGCTGCAAATTCAACGGGCACAGTTGGAGAACTAATCAACTTTTCATCTAAGTAAATACCAAGAGTTCGTCCTGTACCCGCCAGGTTTTTAGTCATTTTTGCAAATAGTTCTCCACCAGGGGGATCGAAGCGGAGAACTACTTTCCAATTATTGCTACCCTGGGTTGGTTCCGCTAGAGCATCTTTGAGGTTTTTGCCATTGAGTCCAGTAGGTTTATAGAGTTTAGCAATTGCCTCATAACTCCTCTTTAAAGCTGCCTGATTTTCTGCGATCGCGGCTTGATTCCCGCTATCTTTTAACTCTATTTGCTTCGCCAACAATTCCCCTTGCACTTGGCGCTCAATTCCTAACTGTGCTTCAGTTCCAGGCGACTGTTCCCGAAAATCCAACTGTGCAGTACCGCCTAAAACCCGCTCAGCTTGTTGAGGGTCGCTGACTCCTGGCAACTGTACGAGAATTTGGTCTTCTCCTACTGTTTGTACAACGGCTTCGGATACTCCTAAACCATTAACGCGATTTTCGACAATCCGCTGCACATCCTCTAACATTCGCTGCTCAATTTTAGGAATTGCCGGGGTAGTTTTTACCTGAATTGTAAGTTGCGACCCTCCTTGCAAGTCTAATCCCAGCCTTGGCGGAACTTTTACCACTACAGTGATTGCTGCAAGAACTAAAACTAAGATTAGAGCTAATAATGAACGCTGTTTTTGCATAACGTAACCCGGATCAAGAAATGATTATTATATCGCTATTTTGTGATTGTCTTAGGCATTGCTAATTGCTAATTGCTAATTGCTAATTGCTAATGTTTCTTCCTTAACAGTTAACAGTTAACAGTTAACAGTTAACCGTTAACCGTTAACCGTTAACCGTTAACAATTAACAATGCCTCTTGAACCTCAAACCCGCAGAGCAACCATTTTTTGGACTGCCTCGACAATTTGCGGCGGCTGGACGATTGTTAGTCTTTCCAATGTACCATTGTAAGGTGTAGGAATATCTTGGGAAGACAGCCGCAATACAGGGGCATCGAGTTCGTCGAATAGGCGATCGCTAATCGAAGCAATTAATTCCGCACCTATCCCACCAGTTTTCATGCACTCCTCAACAATAATTACTTTGTGAGTTTTGCGAACTGAAGCCCCGATCGTTTCCATATCGAGGGGTTTGAGGGAAATTAAGTCGATCACTTCTGGATCGTAACCTTCTTTGACCAATGCCGGCACTGCTTGCATGACGTGATGCCGCATCCGCGAATAAGTCAGGATCGTAACATCCTTGCCGGTTCGCACAATCTCTGCTTTATCTAGCGGGACTAGATATTCTTCCTCTGGCAAGTCTTCTTTGAGGTTGTAGAGGAGGACGTGCTCGAAGAAGAGAACGGGGTTATCGTCACGGATAGCTGACTTTAACAATCCTTTAGCATTATAAGGCGTAGAGGCAGCGACAATTTTTAGACCTGGTACTGCTTGGAAATAAGCTTCTAACCGTTGGGAGTGTTCAGCGCCAAGTTGCCTCCCCACCCCCCCTGGCCCGCGAATTACCATCGGCATTTTGAAGTTGCCGCCAGAAGTATAGCGCAGCATTCCCGCATTATTGGCAATTTGGTTGAAGGCTAGCAGCAAAAAGCCCATGTTCATGCCTTCGATAATCGGTCGCAGTCCCGTCATTGCCGCGCCTACAGCCATGCCTGTAAAGCTATTTTCAGCGATGGGGGTGTCGAGTACCCTCAAATCGCCATATTTTTTGTAGAGGTCTTTGGTCACTTTGTAGGAACCGCCATAGTGTCCTACGTCTTCGCCGAGTACGAATACGGCGGAGTCGCGGGCCATTTCTTCGTCAATGGCGGCGCGGAGGGCATTAAAGAATAAGGTTTCTGCCATCGGACTGTGTGATTGAGGTGGGTCAGACTAGCATATTACCCTTTTGGGGTGTAGTTAAGGTATGCGATCGCACTATTTGTTAACAGTTAACTGTTAACAGTTAACTGTTAACTATAATTGGTAATCCCTACTCCTTAGCTTCCCCATCTTCCCCATCCTCTTTTCTGCGATCGCTATGACTCAACCCCACAATCTCAATTTTTCTAATCAAGACTTGCGAAACCGCTCTTTTAAAGGTCTTGACCTCACTGGTGCAGATTTTAGCAGTTCTGACATTCGCGGTTGTAACTTCAGTGAGGCGATTTTAAGGGGGGCCAATTTTCAGGCTGCGAGGTGTGGAGAAAGCCGCAGGCGAGTAAGTATTCTGATTGCGCGTGCTGGCGGTGTGGCGATCGCAGTTACAATTGCAGGTGCTTTTGTGGGATTTGTTGCGGGTGCGGAAGCGGGAGCCGCCGCTATTACCGCTACAGCGGCCGTTGCGATCGCGATTACTAAAGTTGAGGCTGGAATTGTGGCAGGTGCGATCGCTGGTGCTGCGGCTGTTATCGGTTGTAACGGTATTATCACATTTTTGGGCGGAGATAGTCTCAGGGGAATATTATTATTTTTAGGATCTGGAATAATTTTTGGGTTAGCTACGATCGTGTTTTTTCAGACAGTTATTGAAGTTGAAAGTTTGAGTAAAACATCTTTTAAAGGAGCAGATTTGACTAATAGTAATTTTGATGAGGCGATGATTGAAGATACTGATTTTGCGGGTGCAATAGGTTGGCGGCGTGTATAATTATTGATTTTTCACCCATTTTCGGAATTCTCGCACGGCGGCGGTAACACCTAGATTTTGGCATTGAATCAGAAATTCATCAACTTTGGTGGGGGAAAGCATGGGGAAAGTGGGAGAGCGATCGCACTCTACGTACTGCCCATTTTGTAATTGATAAAATTTAATTGTTTCTCCATCATATCGCCAGAGTTCTGCTACACCTAAATCTGCATAGATATCAAATTGATTGAGAGAACTGCTAGTAATGTCAATTTCAACTGCTAAATCTGGCGGGGGAGTTTGAGTTAAGTCTAATTTAGCTATACCTCTAACTCGCGCTTCATTTTGGATATAGTAGCACGAATCAGGTTCTTTAGCTGCGTTTTTTTCGGAGCGCTTTAAGGTTACGGAACCACCCATTTCAATGTTAAAATTCAACTCATCAACAAAGGCTATAATCATAGCCTCTATTTTTCTGTTAGGATTCTCATGTTCCCAGAGTGGTGTCATAATTTCTAGGTTCCCTTTATGATATGAAAGTCTGCTAGAACGTTTGTCGCCAAGTTCCACTAGCAGGCTTTCAAAGAATTGCCAACTAATATTTTGTAGTAAAACTCGCTGTTCGGCTTGACGAATTGATGTTGTTACCATTTTACTCACCTTATCTACTTGAGTTTACGGTTGGCTAGGATTTTGATATAAAATTGTGCAATACAAACACAAATTATTCGCGCTCATTATCAGTATTGTAGCAATACTTTTCAGGATTGGTATAAATTTAAACCTGTTTTTTTCAACTTGTGATATGCTTTAGAAGAAATGATTAAAGGAAAGGTAAATTATGCCAGTCCAGTTACTCAAAAGGCTGTTCACAGTAGAAGAATACCATCTAATGACTAAAGCTGGTATCATTGCTGATAGCGACCGTGTAGAACTAATAGAAGGAGAAATTATCCTTATGGCTGCAATTGGAACTCGTCATGCAGGTTGCGTGAGGCGCGTAGCCAGAGTGTTCAGCCAACTTCCAGAAAACAGGGCTATTTTTGACGTACAAAATCCTGTCCAGTTGAGCGAACGAGCAGAACCGCAACCGGATGTAGTATTGCTACAACCTCGCGCTGATTACTATGATACAGCACATCCCACGCCCTCTGAAGTTTTGCTATTAGTAGAAGTGGCTGATAGTACAATTGATTATGACCGAGATGTGAAAATTCCTATTTATTCTCGTTCCCAAATTCAGGAAGTATGGCTAGTTAATTTAGTCGCAGAATGTTTAGAAGTCTACCGTCAGCCAACACCTAATGGTTATAGTTTAATCCAAAGATTTTGGCGAGGTCAGCAAGTTTCACCGCTAGCATTTCCTGAGTTAGAAGTGAGTTTAGATTTCGTACTAGGATAGATTAGGATAACTTTTAAGTTAAACGATCGCGAAAATATTGCTCATATAAACTGCACCTGGGAATACAATTATTTCCCTCAAGTTTCACCAAACCCATACTATTTAATTTAAACGCCAATTGCGAGCGTAGCCTTACCGCACCAGAAGACGTTACAACCTCCCTCATTCCATTCATCAATTCCGAATACTTCTCTAAATTCCACAAATGCCATCGCAAATGATCGCTGTAAATTCCCGCCTCACTTGGAGCCTCTTTCACTAACTTGGTTAAAGTCATATCTTGACGCGCAAGAGGAACTTTACACGGCTCGCAATGAGATCAATAATGCTTTAGTCGAGGAGTTAGATACAACAACCGAGACCACAAATTACAAGTATTCAGTTCGTGCAACTAACGCTAAGCAAGCTACCTTTAATTATGGAATCTCCAAAAAACCGGAGCTTAAAAGTTATGTTGGGGGTGCTTTTTTAATACCAACCAAGCCCTATCAGGAGAATGTAATAACAACAATATCCATCCTGTGTAGCACTGACAAACCCGGTACAATTACACCGCTACCTCCAAGGCTTCAAAACGGTGAATTAGTTTGCGGAAGTGGGACAACAGCCGTGACAAAATAGCGATCGTTGAAGGCTGCGATCGCCATTTTAAATAATTGTTAAAATAAATATGAGATCGCGCCTTTTCCTATAACCATCAGCTATCATTAGTTATCGCAAACATTTAGATTGCCTCTCGTCATCAAAGGAGCCAACAAATGAAAGTAAAAATGATTTTGCCAGCCCTCACCGAAGCCATCAGCCCCCACTGGCGGCCCATCAAATATTCCCTATTTCCACCCTTGGGATTAGCCACAATTGCCAGCTTTTTTAGTGAAGATGACGAAATCGACCTCCAAGACGAGCACGTTGAACCTTTAAACCTAGATGACGAACCAGATTTAGTAGTAATTCAAGTCTACATTACCTCCGCTTACCGCGCCTACGAATTAGCCGATTACTATCGCCAAAAAGGCGCTTATATCGCCCTCGGCGGCCTCCATGTCACCTCCCTCCCAGAAGAAGCCGCCGCCCATGCTGATACCATATTTCTCGGCCCTGGCGAAGATACTTGGCCGCAATTTCTTAAAGATTGGCATTTAGGCAAACCAGAAAAAGTTTATACCTCTAGAAATCGCACTTTGATCGGTGTTCCCAAAATCCGCCGCGATTTAATCAAACGCCAACTATACTTAGTGCCAAATTCCATTGTCGTATCGCGCGGTTGTCCTCACCACTGCGATTTTTGCTACAAAGAATCATTCTTCAAAGGTGGCAAATCTTTCTACACCCAAACAGTCGATCATGCCTTAGCTGAAATTGAAAGATTACCAGGAAAACACCTATTTTTTCTCGACGATCACCTATTTGGAGATGTCCGTTTTGCCAGCGCCTTATTTGACGGTTTAAAAGGCATGGGGCGAGTATGGCAAGCTGCGGGAACAGTTCATGCAATTTTGCAGCCAGATTTGTTAGAAAAAGCTGTAGAAAGTGGGTTGCGTAGTTTGTTTGTCGGCTTTGAAACCCTCAATTCTATCAATCTACGAGAACAGCACAAATATCACAACCTAAATCGCGATTACAGTGCCGCAATCCGGCGTTTACATGACATGGGTGTGATGATTAATGGCAGTTTTGTTTTCGGTATGGACGAAGATGATGAAACTGTGTTTGATACCACTGTAGAATGGGCAGTAAATAACGGGATTGAAACTGCCACATTTCACATTTTAACACCCTATCCTGGTACAGACTTGTATCAGCGAATGGATGCAGAAAAGCGGATCGATCATCACAATTGGGATTTGTACGATACTCGCAATGTTGTATTTAAACCTAAGAAAATGACCCCAGAAGTTTTAGAAGCTGGTTACTGGCGGGCCTATCGAGATTTCTATCGATGGAGTTCAATATTTCAAGGAGTTGCCACTAAAAATACTTGGAATCATCGAATGCGACATTTACTCTATGCAGGCGGTTGGAAAAAATTTGAGCCCCTGTGGGATGTGATTATTCGGGCGGAAAAAATAGCCAAAATACAGCCGATGTTAGAAACTATTCTCAGCGGATTTAAGAAAAATCCAACTTTGGAAAGTCAAACTGCTCAAAAATCAATTCCTGAATTAGTTCATTAACTGCTATAAAAAAGGGGGAATATCAAAAGCCCCCTTGTGCTTTTTAAGAGTTGGGGGCTCTCTTCTACGTAAATCCTAAAGTAATCAACTAAATCGGTGTACTCCACGCTAGAGCAAAAATACCAACGTTTGCAAAAAGAATTAGTTGGCGGTGCGATCGCCCTTGGCGGCATTTTTTGCATCGGCACCCTTTGGTATAGCCTGATTGAAGGGTGGCCGCCCCTCGATGCCGCTTACATGACAGTATTTACTCTAGCAACAGTAGGTTATGGCGAAATTCACCCCCTTGGATCGCGAGGCCGACTTTTTACCATCTACCTAATTTTAATGGGCGTTGTCACCATCGGTTATATCGTCAACCGCTTTACAGAAGCCCTAATTCAAGGTTACTTTCAAGAAGGAGCTAGACTGAGGCAACAACGGCGCTTGGTAGATTCATTAGTTGGACATTACATTCTCTGCGGTTTTGGGCGCATGGGTCGCCAAATTGCCTTAGAGTTCAAAGCAGAAGGTATCCCTTTTGTCATCGTAGACTCTAACGCAGATTCCATCCAAGATGCCATTTTATTAGGCTATAAAGCGATTCAAGGCGACGCTACTCTTGACGACACCCTGCTGAATGTGGGAATTAAACGGGGAGTCTGTATAGTATCGGCATTACCCTCGGATGCAGAAAATCTTTATGCAGTTTTGTCGGCAAAAACCCTCAACCCGAATGTGCGGGCAATCGTGCGGGCGACAACAGAAGAAGCAGTACAAAAGTTACAGCGGGGTGGTGCAGATGCAGTGATTTCACCTTACATTACAGGCGGAAAAAGGATGGCCGCTGCTGCGTTACGCCCTCAAGTTATGGACTTCGTGGATGGAATTTTGACGGGAACCGATCGCTCTTTTTACATGGAAGAATTTCTCGTCGATCCCGAAAGTTGCCCCTATTCGGGGCAAACCCTCAGAGATGCTAAACTGCGATCGCAATCAGGAGCATTAGTATTAGCAATTCGCCGCGACGATGGTACATTGATCGCAGGCCCCACCGCTGACACCACCATCGCAGGCGGAGATATGCTGATTTGCATGGGAACTGCTGAACAATTGCGCGAACTTAATAAAATTCTTAGTCCTCTCAAAACTCCTTTTCCTAGACCTCCTAAACAAACACCTCTTGGAGGGTAATTGCTAATTGCTAATTGGTAATTGGTAATTGGTAATTGCTAATTGCTAATTGCTAATTGCTAATCAGTGCGTAATACCAAATCCGGGGAAAGTCATCCCCTTTATGTTGTCATTGCGAACGAAGTGAAGCAATCGCCTAGTCTCTGCGATTGCTTCTGTTTGCTTCGTTCCTCGCAACTCGCAATGACGTAAAGGTGGTAGTAAACCTAGATTTGGTATAATAGCCACTAACAACTAACAACTAACAACTAACAATTAACAAGTAAATCTGGAACTTGGCGAGAAGAAGTAGACCAACTCATCAAACAAATCGTCATTTGTGGGCCACTTAGCATTTTTTCATTAGCAACAATAGACTGAAACTTTTCATAACTCAATCCCCAAACTTTACATTCAAAACTAGCATTAACTCGCTTACCTCCTTGGCGAATCGCCGCCCATTTACAGTCAGGCATAATGTTCTCTAAAAATGCTTCTGCTTCCTGCTTTGAAGCAAATCCGAAATAATCTACCCAGCGCACTCCATCGGCGGCCAGCGAGAAAATCCGACTGCTAATCCTGAGTGGCAGCCAATTTGCCGTTTGAGGACAAGCTGATAACATTTGCTTCCAAGCATCGATTACCAGACACAGTTCGCTCTTATTTAACGCTTTCCATTTCTTCGGCGTTCCTAGAATTTTGGCAATCACAGGATCGCAAAAAACCTCTGCTTTCTGGGATTTTTGGATCTGAGTTATTGTCTTGAGTAACTGCTCTTTTGTTGTTGGCGTTTTAGACATAATTCTTACCGCCTTTGCCTGCTTTATATAACCATTATAACTCTTATTGATTTATTCGTCAAGTCAAGCCTTAAAGGAAAATTTTAATATACCCTGGCGATTGGAAATCGCGGCTATACAAACAAAGTCCGCCTACGCGGACTCAAGAGGTTCTGATACTAAATCCGGGTTAGTCATCCCCTTTATTAGTAATAATCCGTCATTGCGAGCCAAGCGAAGCGCAGTTGCGAGGTACGAAGCAAGCCCGAAGCAATCGCAGAGACTAGGCGATTGCTTCGGGCAAGATCCAGCTTGCTTCGTTCCTCGCAACGCTTCGCGCCTCAGATTGCTTCGCTTCGCTCCCTAACAGTTAACAGTTAACCGTTAACCGTTAACAATTAACAATTCCTGCAACCGCAGCCCGCAAATTACCTTGATATTCTGCCAAAACCCGATCGCACTCTTCCTTGTCCAAACCAGTCCAGTGCATCATTAAAGCTAACTTTACAGACTTATTGCTTTTCTCCAATAAAAAACCAGCCTCATCCCGGCTCAAATCTGTCAAATCTTGCAAAATCCGCACAGCGCGATCGCGCAACTTCTTATTAGTCACCGCCACATCAACCATGCGATTTCCGTACACCTTCCCCAACTTCACCATCACCCCAGTCGAAAGAATATTCAGCGCCATTTTCGTCACAGTACCCGCCTTCAGCCGCGTCGAACCCGCCACCACCTCCGGGCCCACCAACAAGCGAATATCAACATCAGCCTCAGCATCCACTTGTTCAGCAGGCACACAAGCCATAAAAATAGTCTTAGCCCCCCGTTGGCGGGCGGCCTGTAAAGCACCTGTCACAAAGGGCGTTGTTCCCCCAGCCGTAATCCCCACAACCACATCCAAAGCAGTAACATGACGGTGTGCGATCGCCTCCGCCCCGTCATGGGCCCGATCCTCCAAATCCTCCGAGCTCCGCACCAAAGCCCCCGCACCCCCCGCAATAATCCCCTGTACCAACTCCGGCGGCGTACAAAAAGTGGGCGGACATTCAGCCGCATCCAAAACCCCCAAACGCCCAGAAGTACCCGCACCCACATAAAACAGCCTTCCTCCTTGACGCAAAGCCGTAGAGGTGATGTCAATCGCTATTGCTAAAGCTTGACGAGCAGATGCGATCGCCGCTAAAGTTTGAGCATCCTCACGATTAAACAGATCCACCAACTCCAGAGAACTCAACTGGTCTAAATTCTCACTATTGGCATTCACCTGTTCCGTCAACAAATGCCCACGTTCATCCAAATTTTTCATCTTTCAATTAACCTCATGTGTCATTTCTTTTGTGGGCAAGTGTTTGCAATCAGACGGGGAGCGGGGGAGAGAGGAAGAGGGGCTAGGGGCTAGGGGCTAGGGGAAGCGTGAAAGAAGGGGAACAAGGGAATAATTTACTGCATTTTCCTTCATCCTTCTTCCTTCTTCCTTCATCCTTCTTCCTTCATAAAAGTCCTTCCAGCCGGCGACGAATAGCGTCAAGTTCGCTGATTGGCATTTCCGAATCCTTCTTCTGTTCCACCTGCCAGTCAGTCTGTTCTACATTACTTTCTGGTGGAATAGCCAGAGCTCCCGCCGGGATCAGTTCCCAGTCATAATCAACACTATTGCAAAACTCCTTAACCTCCTCATCTTGGATTGCTTCCACCACAGGCGTAGGGAAATCCTGAGCCTCCAACATCACACCAAAGCGCTCAGCGTCGTCTTCCGACTCAAACATCAGCACCTTATTGCGATCGCCGATCTGTATAGTATGGATTCCCTCATTCTCCGTTCGAGCATTAAACAGTAAGACGAACACTCGCATAAGTTTCTCAGATCCTCAGTTACCACCGTTTTTTATATTAAAGGCGATCGGCGAGAATTAATGGGGAGAGCGGAAAAGTGCGATCGCGTCTTTATTGAATAGGACTTACGCAAAACGTACTTCTGCCATTGCTAAGGCTAAGCCTGCGCGTAGCGCTTGACTTTATGAAGCAATCTCAAACCTAGGTTTTTGGTATCTCATCCTTAAGTCCTATTTAAAATAAATCGCGTCTATGTTGAGTTGGTTGAAGGCGTTAGTCTGTGTTTAGATTGAGTTTGGTCAAAGTTCCTCGACTGAACCTGACTCTGTACAGAAGTGTCTATATTTTGAGCAAACAGAGTGAAGACACTTATAGCAAATGCCAAGCTCGTTAGGACGTTCTGATTTCCTGAAACCCTTAATGCTATTCTCTTCTTTCCCTAGCCCCTAGCCTAAGCGCCCCTCTTTTCCCCCTCTTTCCCTAGCCCCTAGCCCCTAGCCCCTAGCCCCTTCTTCCCTAGCTATAGCTCTTCTGTTGCAAGCATGACGAATCCCAACATCGACAATCAACCAGAACCCCGTCCCTCCCGCCGCAGATGGCGGCCGCTAATTTTGAGCGGTATAGGATTGGGAATTGTTACCATAACTGGGGCCTTGGTGGCGGCTTGGTGGATACAAGAAGAGTTAGCACCCCTAGTTGAGACTGAAATTAGCCAACTATTGAAGCGGCCAGTTAAAGTCGGGCGGCTGGAAAGATTTTCTCTGACTGGTTTACGCTTTGGTAGCTCGTCGATACCAGCAACTCCTACCGATCCCGATAATGCCTCGACTGAAGCTGTCGAAGTACACTTTTCTGTGGGGGATTTGATCTTCAGACGTACCTTAAAGCTCAACATCACTTTAGTCAACTCCAATGCCTATATAGAGCAAGATGCTAATGGCAAGTGGATTAATATCGAAACGGCTAAAGGGCCTGAAGGCGGCGTAATTAAAACCGAAATCGACACTATCCGAGTTGAAAATGCCAATGCTGTACTCGTACCCTCTCCAGCGGTAGGACAGAAAACCTCAGCCCCGATTTCGGTGAAGCTCAAAGATGGTAACGCTCAACTTAGAGAACAAAATCAGCGAATTCTCTACGAACTTAATGGTCAATTTATTACCAGTGGTAACTTCCGAGTCAAGGCAGACTCGCTATTGCCAACTGGTGAAACGAATGTACTATTACAAGGGCAAAATCTACCTGTTTCTGAACTGGCACGTTTGCTGAAAGCTCCGGCAATTAGTTTGGTTGGGGGTCAAGGAAGTGGCAATTTAACTGTCAGTTTGCAGCAAAATAAACTATCGGATATCACTGGGATAGCTAGCTTTCAGGGTGTGGAGGCGATCGTTAATCCGTTGAAACAACCGCTGAAGAATACTACGGGTCAAGTGCGGTTTAAGGAAGGTGCGATCGCAATAGATAATTTTAGTACCAAGTACAGTGAGATTCCAATTAAAATCGCAGGCACGCTTCAAACTGGGCCTAACTTTGACCTGGGACAAACTAAGTTTAATTTAGCTACTAATATTCAGCCTGTAACTGTGGCGGTGTTGCTGAATGCAGCTAATAAAGAACTCTCAAAGCCTTTGCAATTGCCAATTCCTGTAGCGGGGGAAGTGAAACTAGAAGGTAAACTTACTGGGGATCTTTCTCAACCTTTGTTTTTAGGCGCGATCGCAACTACAAAGCCAGTTCAAATCGATCGCCTCCAATTTAGCAATATCAGCACTCGCTTTGCAGTAGAAAGAGGAAGAACTTTTGAGCGGGGGAGTGGGGGAGCACAGGGTGCTAAATCCTCCCCATCCTCCCCATCTTCCCTATCTTCCCCATCCTCCCCATCCTCCCCATCTTCCCCACCTTCCCCATCTTTCCCCTCCTCTCTGCTTGTATCTTTGAGCGATATTCGGGTAACGCCAAGTGCTGGGGGTGATATTACTGGTAAAGGTCAAGTTGATATAGCTTTGGGAGAGGGTAATTTGCGATCTGGGGTGGTACTAGATGTCGCGGCCAAGGATTTACCAGCAGATGCGATCGCCCGAATTTACCAAGTATCTCTTCCTGCTGAAGTTGCGATCGGCAATATCTCCGCTAAAGCTCAGATTTTCGGCCCTCTTGATAATATCCAGGGCCGAGTGCAATGGCAAGCACCACAAGCTACATATCCGGCGACTGGTGAAATTCGGATCGCGCGATCGGCAGTAGGTTTGCAGAATGTGGCGCTGAGCGTTGCTGGTGGTACTGTGAATGTTAGCGGTGTTCTCAATAACCGCCGTTGGCAAGCCTTGGTGGGAGCCGATCGCGTCGATCTCAATCGTTTACAGCAAGAGATACCGTCACTGTCAATACCTGCTGATTTAGAGGGGCTTGTGAGCGGCCGCGTACTGGCTGCGGGAACTTTGGACAATTTGAACCTAAATGCGATCGCAGCTAGGGGAATCGGCAGTTTAACCACCGCTGGAGGGACGATCGATGGTAGGGGGGTATTGGATAAAGGTCAATGGCAAGGGATTGCGGAGTCAGAGACGATCGCGATCGCTTCTCTGGCAGATTTGGGATTGCCAATTTTAAATGCTGTTAACCCCGAAGCTACTAAGCTGAAAGCTCAACTGCAAAATCTGCAAACCCTAGATGGGCGGGTATCCGGGCAAATTCGAGTAGCTGGGCCTTTGGATAAGTTGAATTTGAATGCGATCGCGGCTGATGCCAAAGGGCGAATTAATGTCGCTGGGGGAACTGTCAATGCCAGTGGTAAGCTGGAATCTGGGCGCTGGCTAGGGATTGCAGACGCAAACGCGATCGCACTCAATCCGATTATTAATGCTGGACTGCCCTTTATTGATGGGACTGACCCCCAGACCAACAATCTTAGAGCTCAACTGCAAAATCTACAATCCCTGAATGGGCGAGTTTCCGGGCAAATTCGAGCAGCAGGGCCTTTGAATAACTTGACTTTGAATGCGATCGCGGCTGATGGTAATGGACGCATTGCTGTGGCTGGCGGTACTCTTAATCTCAAAGGCGAACTAGGCGGTGGCAGATGGCAGGGAGTTGCAGGGGCAGATGCGATCGCACTCAATCCAATTATTAACGCTGGATTGCCATTTGTCAATACTAATATCAAAGCTCAACTGCAAAATCTGCAATCTCTCAATGGGCGATTAACAGGTCAATTGCAAGCATCTGGGCCCTTGGAAAACTTAACAGCAAATGCGATAACTGCCTTTGCCGATGGGCGCATTGTTACTAATCAATTAGGCGCAATTGTCGCTCAAGGTAAATTAGAAAAAAGCAGTTGGCAAGCATTCCTGCAAACTAATAATTTAGCTCTGAACCGTTTAGAACAACCATTAAAACAAGCGGGACTGCTAACGGCCGATCTACCATCAGAAATAGATGGATCTTTAGATGGGAGAATACGCCTATCCGGGAATTTGAACAACTTAAGTGGTAATGCAATTGTTGCTAACGGTGAAGGTCAACTCAGACTCAATGATGGCGGTGGAATTGTCAATGGCAGAGGTCAATTAACTGGAGGTAATTGGCTAGCAACTATTGAAGGCGATCGAGTTGCCTTAAGCCGCTTTCAACAAGTTTGGTTAGCACAAACTTCGCGCTTGCGAGCCCAAGGCTTAATCGGTCAAGCTCAAAACTTGCCTTTACTCGGAGGACTTTTCAACGGTCAAATTAACTTATCTGGCCCCTTAGCTGTTGTACCCCAAGCAATTCGCGCTGCTGGTCGTTTCCAAGTATCAGAATTGCCTTTTCTTAATCAACCCTTTGCGGCTGTATTTAACTGGGATGGTAAACGAGTACAAGTTGAAAATGCTGCTACTCCGGGATTGAGCGCCAATGGATTTTTTGGTGTAGAATTTGAAGGGAAAGGACTACCTTCTATTTCTAATTTGGATTTTAATGTTAAACTCTCCAATTTTGACTTAAACTCCTTACCAATTCCTACACCGCCAGCACTTCAAAATGTCAGCGGGCCGACTTTAGTAGCAGGAAAAGCCGATTTTGTAGGGCGGCTTTCTGGAACTTTAGCCAATATCAATTTAGTTGGCGATTTGCGATTGCGTGACTTAGCGGTAAATAAGGTAGAATTTGAACCGGTCATGTTGGGTACTGTGAATGGAGGATTAGGTCGCGGATTGGAATTGAATTTAGCAGGCCAACAAGACCGAATTCAGGTAGCTTTAGATCGGACTTATTTACCAACATCATTTTTAATTAGGCGTGGAGATGCGATCGCCAGCGGTCGTACTCAAGGTGATATTCTGCAAGTTAATCTCGAACAGTTTCCTCTGGCTACTTTGAACTTGACACCCGCCAAGGATCGAGGGTTGGGGCCGATAACTGGTTTGGCTTCCGGTCAAATTAATATACCAGGCTGGAAAATGCCGCTAAATGTGGCGAATCTGCAAGCATCGGGACAAATCGCGATCGCCCAACCTGCGATCGGTTACATTAGAGCTGATAATTTCCAAGGGCAATTTAACTATGCTAATGGTGTTGCTAGCCTGATTAATGGTGAATTACGACTAAGACAAAGCCAATACCTGATTTCTGGAACCGTTAAAGCTGGCGATAACCCCGAATTTGCAGGCAAAATTAATGCCAAGCAAGGCAATTTGCAAGATATCCTGGTGGCGTTGCAATATTTTAACTTCAGTGACATTGCACGCGGCTTAAAACCTCCCGTTTATGGGACAGCGGCGGACGTACAAACGGTGGCTGTAGGGATGCCAGATGCTCCCTTAATCGAGCAATTGCGCCGTTTTGCAGAAATTCAAGTCCTCTTACAACAACAGCGTGAGGCTCAAGCATCCTCGAAAATACCGCCTTTATCGGAATTGCAAGGGAATTTTGGCGGTGAAATCTCTGTAGCGGGTTCTTTACGGACAGGAGTACAAGCTCAGTTTAACGTTGCGGGGAATGATTGGCGTTGGGGAAATTATGTTGCAGAACAGTTCAGCGTTGAGGGTAGTTTTCAAGATGGTACTTTGACTGTTTTACCCCTGCGAATTAAGTCTGGAGAGACGCTGATTGGCTTTTCGGGGCAAATTGGACAAAAAGGGCAGTCGGGCCAGTTACGAGTGAAAAATGTCCCAGTGGAGGAGTTGGCGAAAATTGTCGAATTGCCTTATGTAGATGTTACGGGCAATCTCAATCTGAGAGCAAATATCGCAGGTACTTTGGACAATCCGCAGGCGATTGGGGAACTGAGTTTGGTTAACGGTACAATTAATACTGAGCCAATTGAGAATGCTGAAGGCAGTTTTAGCTACACTAATGCCCGTCTCAATTTCAGCGGTAGTGCTTTGGTGACTGCTGCGGAACCGATAACTGTACAGGGAAGTTTGCCTTTTGAGTTGCCTTTTGCAACCGTAAAGCCGGATAGCGACCAAATTGCCTTGAATGTCAATCTCAAAAATGAGGGGTTGGCGATTATTAATGTGCTCACGCCGCAAATTGCTTGGGTTGATGGTAAGGGACAGGTACAACTCAAGGTAGGTGGGACTTTACAGCAGCCGGCGGCGGAAGGGATTGCGACTTTTGAGAATGCGACGGTGCGATCGCCCGCTTTTCCCGATCCGCTGACGGGGTTGACGGGAATTGTGCGGTTTGAGGGCGATCGCATTCGCGTGGAAGGTTTACAAGGACAATTGAGTCAGGGTAAGGTAACGGCGGTTGGGACAATACCGCTGGTTGTACCTCTGGCTGAGGGCGATCGCGATCGGGCAAATCGGCTAACAGTCGCTTTGGATAAGTTGGCTTTGAATCTGAAGGGACTTTACCGAGGTGGTGCCAATGGTCAAATTATTGTAGCAGGAACGGCTTTGAGGCCTTCTCTGGGCGGTAATATTGACCTTTCTAACGGTCAGGTGTTTCTCCCTGGGTCTGGTAGTAGTACAACGGTGGTATCGACAACAGGGGGGCGATCGCAGTCCTTTGAGGTGGGATTGGATAATCTGCGGTTGAATTTGGGTAAGGGAGTCCAGGTGACGAGTCCGCCGATACTCAGTTTTTTGGCAACTGGGGGTTTAACTGTAAATGGGACGCTGGATGAGTTGCGGCCCCAGGGTACGATTAAGCTAACAGCCGGGGCGGTGAATTTGTTTACTACCCAATTCCGCCTCGATCGCGGCTACCCGCAAACGGCAACTTTTATACCATCTCAAGGGCTAGACCCAACTCTGGACGTGCGTTTGGTGACATCAGTACCAGAGGTAACGCGGTTTGTAACACCGACTTCGGCTTTGTCTTCTGAGATCGCGGATAATCCGACTGGGATTAATTCTGGTAGTGTCCGCAGCATCCGCATTCAAGCTTTAGCCCAGGGAAGGGCTTCTCAGTTGGCGGAAAATATCGAGTTGCGGAGTTCTCCAACTCGTTCGGAAACGGAAATTGTGGCTTTGTTGGGCGGTAGTTTTGTACAGACTTTGGGGGCGGGAGACAGTACGCTAGCGATCGCGAATTTGGCAGGTGCGGGTTTATTTAGTAATCTTCAGTCTGCGGTAACGAATGCTACGGGATTAACGGAATTTCGCCTATTTCCTACTAGGATCAGAAAAGAGGAAGCGAAAAGTTCTTCTTCGTCTACTTTGGGTTTAGGTTTGGAGGTTGGTCTTGATATTACACGCAATGTTTCTGCTTCTGTAATTCGCGTGCTCGCGCCGAACCAGCCGACTGAATTTACTCTCCGCTATCGTTTGAGTGATGAGGTTTTGTTGCGCGGTTCGACTAATTTTCAAGGTGATAATCGGGCAACTGTTGAATATGAAGTGAGGTTTTAGGAACTCTGAACGTCTTAACCACCTTGACCGTTGCTATACCTCCTGCCTCCTCTCTATTTTCCCCAAACCTGCTGTTGATAAGTCTTTTTACATATATTTAGTAGTCGGCGATCGTTCTCACTTATTGTAGATAGGCGATGATACTGTGGGAGATTAACAGAATAGGGAGAGGTACTGCCGTCGAAACTATCTACAACTTTTACATCTAACTGAGTTGATTTTAAAGAGCCATAAAAACAGTAAAAAGCAGACCTAGGAAGATAAAAAGCTCCTATCACCTTCCCTTGACGAAGTTCAAACACAAAATACTCCTTTTCAACTTGGTCGCGTTGAGGAGATTGACCATAGAAATAAGTGCCATCAGGTATTAAGCTATTTGTTGGCTCCCGCTCGGAATCGATTGTAAATGGTTTTGGACAGAATTTGACTGGTGGACGTAAAAGCGCAGTTGTTTTCGGCGGCCCGGCAGCCAACAACCCTAATCCGCTTACAGATGTACTTGTTAAATAGGTGGCGATCGCTCCTAACCCCAAAGTTAAGAATAACCCCCCCAGTAAACCGCCAAATCGATTTAATTTCAATAAACCGGGTTTTTGAGAGAAAAGGCTTGCCATAGTCAACCAGTTGCTTGCAACCAACCCGGTTTTTGATCCCCTTGCTAAATGCTCGTTTCCAGATACAAAAAAAGATTTTAGATTAAATCTAAAATCTTTTCTCTCAAATTTCTAGCTAGCTAGGTATTCTCGCACTTGAGCTTGCCGACGACGTAGATGAGCTAGAGCTTGATGTTCTAGCTGGCGCACCCGTTCCCGGCTGAGTTTCAGCCGTTCCCCTACCTTGGCCAGAGACATTTCATTCCCGTCTTCCAAACCGAACCGCAAACTCAAGACATCTCGCTGCTGGGGAGTTAGTTCTGCCATCAGGTTATGGAGGTCTTGTCTGAGCAATTCCCCTGTGATGTAATCATCAGGAGAGGCGCTTTCATCTTCTAAGAGTTCTTGCAGTTCTGTATCCTGGTTATCTCCCACCCGCAGATCCAAAGAAACTGGATGGCGTGCCATTAGCAGGTATTCCCGAATTTGGGAAGGGTGTAATTCCAGTGCAGAGCCGATTTCGGCTGGAGTTGGGCTGCGCCCTAGCTGCTGAGCTAGTTCCCTCTGGACTTTTTTGATTTTATTGAGTTTTTCGGTAATATGAATCGGCAAACGGATGGTGCGAGCGTGTTGAGCGATCGCGCGCGTGATTGCTTGACGAATCCACCAGTAGGCGTAGGTTGAAAATTTGTATCCCCGCATCGGGTCAAATTTCTCTACACCTCTCTCCAAGCCGAGAGTACCTTCTTGAATTAAATCCAAGAATTCCATATTGCGCTTTTGGTATTTTTTCGCGATCGCCACTACTAAGCGCAAATTCGCCTCAATCATTTTCTGCTTGGCCCGGCGACCTTGGTGCATCACGCGCTTGAGTTCAGCTTCACTTAGCTGCACTTGCAAAGCCCATTCTACCTCCGTTGGTTCGCGCCGCAGTTCTTTAGCTAGCTCTCCTTTCGCTTCTAGCAATTGCATCATTTGCTGCACCTGCTTGCCGTAAACAATCTCTTGCTCGCGGGTGAGCAGCGCCACGCGGCCGATCTCGTGCAGATAGGTACGAACCGTATCTGTTGAGGAGTCTGGCCTTGTGCCCATATAAGGGGGCTTACCAGTTTTGTTTTTAGGGGTGGCGTTAGACATGGGTGAATATTACACTCCTTAAACAGATAGAAAGTTGACCATAGTCTGCCCCAGTTTTCGGAGCTGGAGAGAAACTTATATTAGAGATAGGTTTCCCTATCCCTTCAAGCATGGGTGACGATTGGTAGAAGCTTTTTGGTACGTACTTTTAGGTCGTCATCTCTGGCAATCCAGTTAACTTGATAAAAGTTGACTGGCTTTGACGGTTCCTACAAGTCGAAGTTATTTTTCAGTTTACTTTTCTCAATTTTATTACAATTTTTGATGGCCGTAAAGGGTAAAAGCATCTATCTTAAGGTGAAAATTCTACATTTTTCCTTAAGTTTGCAGGCACTCTTCTAGGTTTAAGCACAACTGACTCTCACTGACTGTGAAACTAGGGGGTTTGCTTGCTTCTTATTCCATAATGACCTGAATTTTTTTAAGTGCCCAGATGTACTGAATAGGAGATAACCGAACTCGATCCCGGTACGCGGGCCGGATGTCTCTACTCTCAAGGATCTGGTATCAGTTCCAGCTAGCACTCTAGGCTAGCTGTCTTCTTCAAGGCTAAATCACACTTATAGTGTGTAGATTTGAGCGTAAAGTCATAGATATCTTGCTGATGTGACAGAAAATCCAGAACTAAAGAAATTTGGAGAGCAAGTTCGCCGGCTAAGGATATTAAGGGACTTTTCCCAAGAAAAGTTAGCAGAACGGGCTGGACTCCACCGTAACTACATTGGTGGTATTGAGCGGGGTGAAAGAAACATAGCCCTCTTAAACATTCTGCGGTTAGCAAAAGCTCTAGGAGTATCGCCTAGTGAACTGTTGAAGGAAATAGAGTAAATGCAGTCACCCTATACGGGGCTTCCTGTTCAAGCTTGGGAAGGCAAGACACGAGAACTCATAGACCAATCAGGTTATTACCTGGTAGTTAATTTCCAGAAATTCAATACGCAAACTCAAGGGGTACAAGCTTTAAGTATTAATTTAGTTCGTTTCGGGTGGATAGATCGAGAAGATTGGCAAGGGCAAGCGGCGGCAACAGGGCAGCAAGCTAGATTAAGCCGTGATGTAGAGCGTTATAAGTTACTGCCATTACCTCTATAAAAATTAGCCTTTTCTAAAATAAAGATAATTGAGTTCCACTAAGCTGCTTTTGCCTTAGAAAATCATCAATCCGCTTAGCAGCTAGATCGCAGTAGTCTTGGCAAATCTCAAATCCAATGATAGTGCGCTCTAAATCTAAAGCAACAACCGCCGTAGTTCCTGAACCCAAAAAAGGGTCTAAAATGATTTCGTTTGGGTTGGATGAAGCTTTGATAATGCGCTGGATGACAGCACTGGGAAATTGAGCGGGGTGAGAGGTACGCTCTTTTGATGCTCTATTTTTGCCAGAAGTGACTTTGGCAAAATCCCAAACATCCGTCGGATTTTTACCTTGGGAGTTGACTTTAATTTTACCATTCTTTTTTTGATTGGGGTATTTTACATTAGGATCGCGCACGTCATCTAAATTAAAGGTATAATTTTCTTGGTTTTTCACGTACCAAAGAAACTTTTCATTGCGGGGTGAAAAGAATTTACTGCCAGCAACCCCAGCGCCATAGTGCCAGATAACTTCTTGGATAAGGTAAAAAGGAATTTTGTCCCAAAGTAGATAGGGAATGGGAATCGCTTTAGCTTTATGGGGAATTGATAGATATCCTAAGTTAAGCCAAAAAGAGCCGTTGGGAACTGTAAGCCTGTAAATCTCAGTTATCCAGCTTTCACACCAGTTTAAATATTTATCAAGTGGCAATGTTTTTTCATATTCTTTGCCAATGTTATAGGGTGGACTGGTGACAGTGAGATTAACAAATTTATCTGGCAGCTTTGACATGGCTTCTAAGCAGTCCATCTGATAAATCAGACAGTTAGGTGCTTGAAAGTAGGGTTGACCCAAAAAATTTACTATGTTAGTTAAAACCATGATTGAATTGTTATCAGGGGTACTCTATAAACTAATCATTAAATCACAAAACCCGCACTAGGCGGGCTCCATCAAAATAATTGCAATCTAACTCATGCCTACAGCGGAATTGCACTAATTAAAGTCTGCATATTAGCAGCAATAGCAGCCGTAAAATGATGAGTAGCCGGCAAACTATCAACCACAATTCCCGCACACAGCAACATCATGTAAAAGATGGAATACTTAAAGAGCGATCGCGCTACTCCCCGATCCTCTGGAGACTGTAACAGTAGCCAAGCTTTCTGCATAAAAATCGCCCCCAGTAAAGTTGCCGCAACTCCATACACTGCACCCGCTGCATTCAGTGGATAAACTAGCAGCAAAGTCGCAGGAATCAAAATCAGAGTGTAAATCCAAATCTGCACCGCAGTCGCTTTATCGCCTTCAATTACTGGCAACATTGGCACGCCTACCTCCGCGTATTCGTCGCGAATCATCATTGCTAAAGCCCAAAAATGCGGCGGTGTCCACAAAAACACAATCGCAAATAATAACCATGCGGTTAAACTTAAATCTCCTGTCACAGCAGCCCAACCTACTAAGGGCGGAATTGCTCCTGCTGCACCGCCAATGACGATATTTTGCACGCTATGACGCTTTAGCCAGTGGGTATAAATTAGGACGTAGAAAACGATGCCCGACATTGCTAATAAAGCAGCTAGCAAATTAGCAACAACTGTGAGCAAGGTGAAGGATAAACTAGCAAGAACAATTGCGAATATTAAAGCATCCCGACGCTTTACCCGCCCCGAAGGAATAGGTCGCCAGCGAGTGCGCTCCATGATATAGTCAATGTCGCTGTCGTAGATGCAATTAATAGTATTAGCAGCACCGGAAGCTAAAGTGCCTCCAGTCATAGTTGCTAATAGCAATAAGGGATCTACTTCTCCTTTAGCTGCCATCCACATTCCCGCCGCTGTGGTAATTAGCAGCAACAGGATAATTCTTGGTTTCGTTAGTTGGTAGTAACTTTGAACTACCTGTAAAAGGTTTTGATGGATTCGGGATTGGTTGTTAGTAAGAATTTCCTGCATTATTTCCTTTCCTAAATTGCATAGCCCGTTGCAGGCTTTTTTGTAACGCGATCGGTTTTATAGCAACCGCCTTGGCGGTTAAGACTTACGTAACGCCGCCCTCTGGGCGGTTTAATTACCGCCTAGAAGGCGGCGTTACGGATATATTTAATGGTCTTGGCGACTGCTATAACTGGGCGGTTAAAACCGCTACTACACTGACTAAACCCGCCTGCGCGGGTTTCAAAACCGTCGCCTTGCTCTTTCTATAGTCCGCGTAGGCGGACTTTGTTTGTTTAGCCGCGAATTTTATTCGCCCGGCTTATTCTAACTAGGGAGTCAATTGGCAGATATGGCGCGATCGCGCCATGCTAAAACGCTGAATGCTACAAGCGTGGCCAGTAAAGCTGCACCCACTGCTTGGTGAGCTACTGTTAGGGGTTCTACTTGCAGGTGTAACCGGAAAGTTGCTACTCCTAAAAGTAACTGTGCTATTAGACATAAGCCAGCCCAGTTTGCTAATTTTCGTAATGTGGCATTTAGTGCTGGTGTTCGCCAGGCGATCGCGATTACTGCTAAGGTGCCGACGGTGGCGGGTACGATCCCCATAATGTGGCTATTCATCACACCACATAGCTCGGATGCGCCAAAGCATTGATGCAGGGCCCATTGAGAGCCGACTAATGCTCCTAATAGGCTTTGCAGGTAAATCAGCAAGGCGGCGATTGATGCTAACCAGGGTAATTTGCCAACTGTTCCGGTTGCTTGATAGGGTGTCAGCATTAAGCCGATCGCTACTAGGGTGATGAAAAATACTAAAGCCATTCCCAAGTGAGCGGTGACAATATCAAACCGTAGGAGTTGCGTTACTGTCAGTGCTCCTAAAATGCCTTGGGAAACGATCAGAAATAGGGTGAGTGGGGAGGCGATCGCTAGCCAACCAGGAAGACGATGCCTATACCACCAAGATAGTGCGGTGAGTGCGATCGCGCTTAATCCAATCAATGCTGCATCTAGCCGATGAAACCATTCCAGAAATACTTGTAGGTTCATCTGCGCGGTGGGTACTAACTCACCGTAGCACAAGGGCCAATCAGGGCAAGCCAGACCAGCATTCATTACCCGCGTTGCGCTACCTACGGCCATTAATAGCCAAGTGGCGATCGCCATCTTCCAGACTAGGCTACGAATCATATCCCTTGGCTGCCACTCCGCTTGCGGCTGCGCGGCAGTCTGATTCAAAACAGAGTTAGCCATGAGTTTTACATTAACCTTAATCGTCAATCAAACTTAATTAAATAATGAGCCTTTGCTCAGGTGAGCTTAACAGTCTATTTTTATCGCAAAAGTCGTGTTTACTACATTAGCGACAGTAAAATTGGATTAACCCCTCTTTACAAAGATTTCAGCTTTGCTGCTGTGATAGTTACTGCTCCCCATGTAACGCCGCCTTCCAGGCGGTATCCTTAACCGCCTGGAAGGCGGCGTTACAAACAGTTTTGCGTAAATTCCAGGAAGATATTGGGCTGATTTTTATAATTTTAAACAAATCTTGATTTATTTTCAGGATTTTGTGTGCTTGATCGATTAAGCCATCAAAATTTATGAATATTTTATAAAGAAAACCTTAAGATTTAATATTTTTTTGACTTTTTACTGTACGAAAAAGTGTAAAGATTTATTGCGAAATGTTAAAAGCATAAAAAAATCCTAAAAATTAGCACCAGTTACAAACTCTAAATGGATACCTGCTCTACCCTAATAAGTAGATATGACTGCCTGTAAGATGGCAGCCCACAAATAAGCTTCAAGTAAGCGACTCCTCAACCAAGGTGTCGCACCCCTGAGCAAGGAGTCAACAAGGCATGGCAGAAGAAAAAGAAAAACAAACAGTACCAGCTTCAATATTGGCTCTGGTTGCTGGCATCGTCATCACAGTTGTCAGCGTGTGGTACGGTCAAAACAACCACCTACTCCCAGAGCAGGCATCAGCCCAGGCCCCGCTGGTGGATGATTTTTTTAACGTGATGATCACGATCGGCACAGCTCTGTTCATCGTAGTAGAGGGCGCGATCGTACTGTTTGCGATCCAATTCCGCCACCGCCCCGGAGACGACGGCGACGGAGTGCCAATTAGCGAAAACTTCGGTTTAGAAATTTTCTGGACAGCAATTCCTGCGATCTTGGTGATTGGCTTGGGAGTCTACAGCGTTGAAGTTTATAGAGACATGGGAGGCTTTGACCCTGGAGCTTCTCAGGTAATGGCTCACGTCCATTCACCATCCCACATGGCACATAAAATGCCCAGAGGAAGCGCGATCGCAGCTCCCCTGATCGCGCAATCAGAAGAAATGACATCAGAAGAGATGGCATCGGAAATGCCACCAGCCCCCAATGCCAAATATGGCTTTGGAGGAACCCCGGCAGAACAAGGAAAAAAACCAGACGTGACAGTAAACGTCACTGGTATGCAATACGCCTGGATATTTAGCTATCCCGAAAGCAACGTCACCTCTGGCGAATTGCACGTACCCATCGGCAAAGACGTACAGCTTAACCTCTCCGCCGTCGATGTAATCCACTCCTTCTGGGTGCCACAGTTTCGCCTCAAACAAGATGCCCTTCCCGGTATACCCACTGAACTCCGGTTCGTAGCTATCAAGACGGGAGATTACCCCGTATTTTGCGCCGAACTCTGCGGCAGCTATCATGGCGCGATGCGTACAAGAGTAATCGTTCATACTCAGGAAGAGTATGATAGCTGGCTACAAGAAAGTCAGGTTGCTCAGCAGCAAGAGTTAAATCAAGCTGTTGCAGTTAACCCTGCTAATTTGTCAGCATCCGAGTTTCTGGCTCCCTACGCAAGCGAGATGGGAATTAAAGCCGAAACCCTAGCTCAACTGCACAAATAAGTCAGTTAACCGTTAACCGTTAACAGTTAACAGTTAACAGTTAACCGTTAACCGTTAACAGTTAACAAATTCGCTATTTTTCCCCAACATACTTTATGGCACAAGCACAAATTCCAGTAAATGCACCGCCGGAAAATAAGGGCGATCCTCATGGTGGACATCAGCATCCAGAAGCGTGGAAATGGTACGACTACTTTACTTTCAACGTTGACCACAAGCTGATTGGTATCCAATATCTGGTCACGGCGTTTATTTTCTACCTGATTGGCGGTTTGATGGCGATGGCGATGCGGGCAGAACTTTTTACTCCCGATTCAGATTTTTTGCCTCCCGAACTGTACAACGCTTTCCTGACTAATCACGGGACGATCATGATTTTCCTGTGGATTGTGCCGGCTGCGATCGGGGGATTTGGCAACTTTCTAGTACCGCTGATGATCGGTGCGAGAGATATGGCGTTTCCGAAACTAAACGCCCTCGCTTTTTGGGTAAACCCCCCCGCTGGATTGCTGATTTTGGGTAGTTTCTTTTTCGGAGGAGCCCAATCAGGTTGGACATCCTACCCGCCTTTAAGCGTGATTACAGCAAATACGGCTCAGTCCATGTGGATTTTGGCGATTATATTGGTAGGAACTTCCTCGATTTTGGGATCGTTGAATTTTATCGTCACCATCCTGAAGATGAAAATTCCTAGCATGAGGTGGGATCAAGTTCCCCTGTTTTGCTGGGCGATTATGGCGACTTCAATTTTGGCACTTGTGTCAACTCCAGTGCTAGCTGCGGGATTAACTCTACTGTTGTTTGACATCAATTTCGGCACGTCATTCTTCAAGCCTGATGAAGGCGGTAATGTTGTCATTTACCAGCATTTATTCTGGTTCTATTCTCACCCGGCAGTTTATCTAATGATTCTGCCTATTTTCGGGATTATGTCAGAAGTAATTCCAGTTCATGCTCGTAAACCCATTTTTGGGTATAAAGCGATCGCCTATTCTAGTGTCGCTATCTGCTTTGTGGGATTGTTCGTCTGGGTACACCATATGTTCACCAGCGGTACACCTCCCTGGATGCGGATGTTTTTCACCATTTCAACTCTGATTGTTGCGGTTCCCACTGGGGTGAAGATTTTTGGCTGGGTAGCTACTCTCTGGGGCGGTAAAATCCGCTTTACCAGTGCGATGCTATTCGCGATCGGTTTGTTGATGATGTTCGTCTTTGGCGGACTTTCTGGTGTCACTTTGGGAACTGCACCTTTTGATGTTCACGTTCACGATAGTTACTACGTCGTGGGCCATTTCCACTACGTTTTATTTGGCGGTTCAGTCTTCGGCCTTTACGCCGGAATTTATCACTGGTTCCCCAAAATGACTGGCCGGATGCTGAATGAAAATTGGGGCCGAGTTCACTTTGTTCTCACCTTCATTGGTACTAATCTTACCTTCCTACCGATGCACTCTTTGGGATTACAAGGAATGCCTCGCCGGATTGCCATGTATGACCCCCAATTTACTCAGCTAAACCAGCTTTGTACCTACGGATCGATTTTGCTAGGGTTCTCTGTAATTCCATTCTTCATTAATATTATTTGGAGTTGGATGTACGGGCCGAAAGCGTCTGATAATCCTTGGAATGCTCTAAGTTTGGAATGGACGACTGCATCGCCACCCGCGATCGAAAACTGGGAAGTTTTGCCAGTGTTGACGTATGGGCCCTACGACTATGGAGTAGATGGGCATGGTAAGCCAAGTGTCCCTATATCTGTGAAGAGTTAGTGGTTAGTTGTTAGTAGTTTACGTAACGCCGCGCTCTGGGCGGTATGTTACCG
>NZ_JARFTR010000191.1 GCF_029167235.1 Kamptonema sp. UHCC 0994
TAGTCTTAATTAAGTAAATTTTAAGGTATAATTCTAATTAATAAAATACTTTTTAATTCAATTCCATCGAATGCGCCCAGATGTAAAGGCTCGTATTTGATTATCGGGCAAACGTAGTAATAATCTGCCTGATTCATCAATGCCGATCGCGACTCCTGCGATCGCTTCCGAAGGCAGTTCGAGGACGATCGCGCGATCGCGAAGGGCATCGCGACGGCGTAACTCTGGCAGCAACAGGGCTAAACCGCTATTTTTCCCTGTTGGATCTACCCTGGAAAGCAGATCGGCTAGTTCCAGCAAATAATGCCGCAACCGCTCTAGGAGAGAGAGTTCATCGGGCACTATACTAGAAATAGACTGCAAAGCGATCGCATTGCCGATCGCCTTCGCATCCAGTCCCGCCTCCGCAAAATCAACACAGCGGTTGAGCCCCACCCCTACGATCGCGCGAGCACTACCCGAACCGCTACCAGAATTCGCCTCGCAGAGAATTCCGGCTAACTTGCGATCGCCAATCAACACATCGTTAGGCCATTTCTGACGCAGCATACCACGACAATCAGGCACTAAATCCTCGATCGCATAAATTACGGCTAAAGCGGCGGCTAAACTGAGTCCCGGTAACTGCGAAGGGTGCAAGCGATCGCACACAAAACTAGCAGTTAAAACACCCGTTGGCGCATACCAAATGCGTCCCTGTTGCCCGCGCCCAGAGGTTTGTAGCCTCGTAAACACGACATCCCCGTGTTGGATCTCTGACGCGCGATCGCTCGCCCAAGTGTTCGTACTGGGGCAAGTATCCACCCAATGCAACCACTCAGGAAGGTTTTCGGGGGTGCGATCGGCAGATGCGGACAGGGGCATTAAAGGCAACTCAGACAAAGCTTGATTTCAATCCTAAATTACTATGTCAGCGAATCTTAATCTTAAAATCTCAGAATAGCACTATTTTGTAGTTTAATATACAGTTTGCCTAAAAAAATGCTGTTAACGTCTGAACATTAATGGCATAGTAATCATATTTTACTATTGCTACATTTCAAAAAGTTACGTATCTTACAATAACTAAAAGTCTCGAATAAATCTTTGAGTTACACACAAGATTTTTCTAGACAAAAGTTAAAAAAATTAGCAGCTTCTAGGGTTCCGATTTGAACAAAAAATCTAATTAAGTTTAGAAAATTCAAGTGCTGGTCCAAGAGAAGCAAACTGGCAAGCCTAAATATTTAATTTTAAGGAATAACTAGCCAGTTACACGGCGGGAGAAAAGCCCGGGAGGAACGCTATCAGTCAAAGAGACTGAGTTCGTTTTTTCTTGGGCTTTATCGTTTTTATAGAGCCTTTGCGGAAGCGAACAAAGCAAAATATAGCGGTTAACTGTTAACTGTTAACTGTTAATTCAGGACTTACGCAAAACTATCAGTAACGCCGCCATCTTGGCGGTATTGTTACCG
>NZ_JARFTR010000255.1 GCF_029167235.1 Kamptonema sp. UHCC 0994
GGCGGTGAGTTGACCGCCAAGATGGCGGCGTTACGGATGGTTTTACGTAATTCCTGATTGTTGATGATAGCTGAGTTTTTCTACGAGTGATTGTAGATTTTTGTCTATTCCATCTATGCACTTATTCCGTTCTAAGTTCAATATTGCAAGTTGTTTGACAACTTTATCTTTTTCTGAAGCTTCCACTTTTTCAAACTCATATACTTTTTCTTGTTCGTGCCACAAGTTACAGTTAACATGGGCAAGCTGTGAGAAGATTTCACCGATGCTACCCAGTACATCAGGTACATAATTGCCTTCTTTTTTATAAACTTTATTTGAGGCAAAAGTTAGGCGTTCGCTTGGAATTTCTCCAGAGACAGCACTGCTAATAAATTCGTTAATTTCTTCCTGAAGTTGCTTTTCTTGAACAGCAAGGCTTTGGAGTCTACTTTCATCTTCGGAATGCCACTGTTTCAATTTAATAATTGTCAATTTGTCGCAGAGAGAGCCAAGTGTTTCTGCCATAGTAAAATGTGATTGGTTTGCAAGAATCTAACTCAGGATGCTTAGGGATAGGTAGAAGACGAAGGCTAAGAAAAAAGATTATTGCTAGGGAGCTTTAGAGAAATTGGCATTTTACGTTTAATTATGTTCGCGTACTTATTTTGTCTTGTCTAAAGCAAGTTTTTGTACATCCACCCAGATTGAAAACTGCTATATCCTAGTTGATGCCGCTAAGGCACTAAATAGAGTGCTGAATATCAGACGAATACCGATTTCAAGTGTTCCCAGAATAGTCTATACTATTTTATACAACCTTTATCGGCGAATACAGGATTGTTTGACAATGGAACTGGCTAAAAGCCTCTCGGAAATAGCATTGACAAATTCAACGCTCTACCCTATCTCCGCCATAGGTAAACTAGGAGAGCGAGGATTTGGATATATTTGCAACTCTCTGGGATCGACAATCAAATCCAGGGTCTCCATGACAATAGCACCTAGTAAAGCATACTTTTTCCCAGGTTGGACGATTGCCTCAAATACTCCTTTTCTCTGGCAAACTTCCACCTCTACTCCCCAAACAATATCTCTTTCAGCAGTCTCCTCGTTAGCATACTTAACTATCTGCTTCCTAATTTTCGGGAAATTAAAGTGTAAAGCAGTTGATTCAGGCAAAACTAATAACGTTGCTCCTGTATCTACTTTCGCTTCCAGTTCGACGATCTCGCTGTTAGTCAAAGGATTTCTAATTTTTAAGGTAGTGTAGATAATTCCCATTGCTGCTTACTTCTTGGTTTCTACTAGCTTAACTGAAAATCACCCTCCGCCCACCGCAAAACCTGTGGCTGCAACTCCTAGCTATTGACAAAAAGCATATAATATTGTAATAAGCAAAGTCTACAAGGGTTTCTGGCTGTTTGCGATCGCCTTACATAACAATAAAACTTACCCACCACCCTT
>NZ_JARFTR010000124.1 GCF_029167235.1 Kamptonema sp. UHCC 0994
ACATACCGCCCAGAGGGCGGCGTTACAAATACTTTTGCGTAAGTTCTAATGATGATTACCAACAATACCTAATGGTAGAATTTATACTTTGGGGCTATTTTTTCTTTCATTTTTTATTTTTACTTACTTTTTGCTGACTTAATTGCTCTAGGATAGATAACTTGGATATTTATAAACTGGCTCTACGCCCTCTTTTATTTTCTGGATTGAAAGCCGATCCTGAGTGGCTGCACGATCGCCTGATGGCAATAATCGACTTTTTGGGTAAAGCTGATGCTAATGCGCCACTGCGTCCCCTTCTAGTTCAATTAGAGCAATCTTTGGGCAAGAAAGATACTCGTTTAGAACAAACCCTCTGGGGGCTGAGGTTTAAAAATCCTGTGGGTTTGGCGGCGGGTTTTGATAAAAACGCTCTGGGGGCTGGTATTTGGGGAAGCTTCGGTTTTGGCTTTGCTGAAATGGGTACTGTGACTTTCCATGCTCAACTGGGGAATCCTCGCCCTCGCTTGTTTCGCTTGGGCGCGGATAATGCAGCCTTAAATCGTATGGGGTTTAACAATCAAGGTGCAGTTGCGATCGCTACTCGGTTAGAAGCATTGAGGAGCGCGGGAAATGGGGAGAGGGGGGGCGGGGGAGCGGGGGAGGAGGAAGTTAAATCGAACCCAGTCTCCCAGTCTCTCAGTCTCCCAGTCTTCCCATTCCCATTAGGGGTCAATCTTGGTAAATCTAAGGTGACACCCCTAGAAGAGGCTGCGATGGACTATTTAGGGAGTTTTAAGTTGCTGAAGGATTGGGGGGATTATTTTGTGGTGAATGTGTCGTCGCCTAATACGCCGGGGCTGCGATCGCTTCAAGATGCCAACCAGTTAAGCACAATTTTAGAGGTATTGCAACAGGAAAATCGCGCTCTTAAGCCAATTTTAGTTAAGATTGCGCCGGATTTGGAGTGGGAGGCGATCGCGTCTGTTATTAAGTTAGCTCAAACCTACGAACTAGCAGGCATTGTCGCTACTAATACTACTACCCGCCGCGATGGACTCAAAACTCAAATATTGCCGCAAACTGGTAAACCCATAAGCGAAGAAGCCGGAGGAATTAGTGGCGATCCTGTGCGCGATCGCTCTACCGAAGTGATACGGTTTATTTGGCAGCAAACTCAAGGCCAATTGCCAATTATTGGCGTGGGCGGCATTTTTACCGCTGAAGATGCTTGGGAAAAAATTGCGGCTGGGGCGAGTTTAATTCAAGTTTATACTGGTTGGATTTATGAAGGGCCTTGGATGGTGCGGCGGATTTTAGAGGGATTGTTGCAAAAGTTGGAAGAAAGAGGTTTGAGTTCTATTTCTGAGGCCGTAGGAATAGATGCAAATTAAAACTATAAATAGAAATTATGCACGAACCACGTAACCTGGTTCTTATACACATCTCCGAGCCCA
>NZ_JARFTR010000192.1 GCF_029167235.1 Kamptonema sp. UHCC 0994
CGGTATCTTTACCGCCCAGAGGGCGGCGTTACGTAAAATGTACGTAAGTCCTATCAGTTTGACAGTTCCCAAAATTGAAGGTTAATATTTGTCGCGGGTTTCTGCGCTCAAATACCTATTAAAGATAGAAACTTAAGAAGCAAAACTAATTAAAACTTCAATGTCACTTTCTACTGCACAACCAGCTCTTCTAGTTCTTGCCGACGGTACTGCGTATCGCGGCTGGTCGTTTGGCGCGAATGGCACTGTCGTCGGAGAGGTAGTCTTCAATACTGGCATGACGGGCTATCAAGAAGTCTTGACTGACCCTAGCTATTGTGGCCAAATTGTGACTTTTACCTATCCAGAATTAGGGAATACGGGGGTGAATGTCGAGGACGAAGAATCTCGCGGGCCTCAAGTGCGGGCTGCGATCGCTCGCAACATCTGCCACAAGCCCAGCAATTGGCGTTCTACTCAGTCTTTGCCGGATTACCTTAAACACCACAGCATTCCCGGTATTTATGGGATCGATACTCGCGCTCTGACTCGGAAAATCCGCACGGTTGGAGCGATGAATGGGGGGATTTCTACGGAAATTATTGACCCGGCTGAGCTGTTGGAGCAAGTACAGCAGGCTCCGAGTATGGCTGGATTAAATCTTGTTCAGCAAGTCACTACCAGTCAGGTTTATGAATGGTCTGAACCCACAGAGTCTAGCTGGGAGTTTAGCGATGGTACCAAATCTGATGCTGAAATTCTGACTGTGGTGGCGATCGATTTTGGGATTAAGCGTAATATCCTACGACGTTTGGCCAGCTATGGCTGTCGCGTTGTTGTCGTACCCGCGAACACGCCGCCAGAGGAAATTCTCAAATACCAGCCGGACGGGATTTTTCTGTCCAATGGCCCTGGAGATCCAGCGACGGTTATAGAAGGGATCGAGACTACTAAGGCGCTGTTAAAGTCTGAAAAGCCGATATTTGGCATCTGTATGGGACACCAAATTTTAGGTCGTTCTTTGGGTGCGGATACTTTTAAGCTGAAGTTTGGACACCGAGGATTGAATCAGCCAGCGGGTTTAACTGAGCGAATCGAGATTACTAGCCAAAATCACGGGTTTGCGATCGATCCCGATTCTCTGGCGGCGGATGTAGAAATTACTCACCTCAATCTCAATGACCGCACGGTGGCTGGTTTGCGGCACAAGTCGTTACCGTTGTTCTCGGTGCAGTACCACCCAGAGGCCAGTCCTGGCCCTCACGATGCTGACTATTTGTTTGAGCGTTTTGTAGAGGCGATGCGAGAAAATCGCAAGGTGGCTGTTGCCAGTTAAAAAAGAGGTCACGGGTAAGGTACCGGACTTACGCGCTCCTTAGTAACGCCGCCCTCTGGGCGGTCAAGATACCG
>NZ_JARFTR010000285.1 GCF_029167235.1 Kamptonema sp. UHCC 0994
ATCGCGATCGCAACTAATGGGCAATTCAAGCTCGGTGAAACATAACTGTTTGTTGACTATAAATTGCCCAATTATAGTTTTTAATAATCATTGAACCGTAAATAGGTGTGATTTTCGGTTTGTGACATAAAAACACACAAAAAACCCGTCTTAACCAGGTAGCAAGGTTCATCACTAAAAAAGTAATAGCAATAGCTGTTTGGGAAGTATTATCAAGTTTTGTCATCACTCGATTTAAGCTAAATCTTCTTTTTCCTTGTCCAAATTTGCCCTCAATTGCATTCCTAACTCTTTCATCTTCTAAGGCTTGTTTCTTGGTTTCCTTACTGACATTTGCTGGTGGTCTTCCTAAAGGAGGGCCACTCATTCTAATTCCTCTTTCTTTACACCAAGCTCGGTTTTCACGATTTCGATAAATGCGATCGGCGTGGACTGATTCTGGATAGTATCCTGTGTAATTTTTAAATGCTTCTACTTGTGATTTTAAGTCTCCTGATTCGTTAAAGTTATCCCAACTTATCCGGTCTAAAAATACATATCCTTCAATGCAGCTCGCTGACAGTTTGGCTCCAAACTCTACGGGTTTCCCTGCTTTTCCTCTGACAATGGGACGGATGTGTGGTTGGCTTAAACTTACTATTCTGTCCTCTATACTCTGTTTGTTATTTTCAAATAACCAGAGTTGTTGGCGATAGACTTCTGTGAGGACTAGCAAGGTTTAATAGTCCTAAGTCGGTGGGATAGCTAATATCTGCTGGGGCACAGGTCGCATCTACAATTAATTTTCCTTGATTGGTTGATTCATTTTTTGCGTCCGAATCCTTTTTTTTTTCGGGCGGTTTTGGGGTGGTTTCGCACATTTTTTCCACCATTCGTTCGTTCACTTTCTTGATTAAATTCGCACTGATTCGCTGCCGAAAGTGTACTAATAGTGATGGGTCAAATGGGGGTTCATTACTGTAGGTTGATTGACCGATAAAGTATTGCAGGTAGGGGTTTTCACGGATCTGTTCTACTGTTTCTATGTCGCTTATTCCCAGTTTTTCTTTGATAATTAATGCCCCTAATGCTATCCTAAATGATTTGGCGGGTGCTCCCATTTCGGTGGGAAAGTTTTCAGCATAATCTTCTTCAAATTCCGACCAAGCAATTAGTTGGGCCATTTTTACCCAACGGTTATCTTCTGACAACCTTCCTTCAAAGGGGAGTTCAAAGTTGGATGGGGGGCTTGGGGCAAGCTCAGCTTTTCTGTACACGATCGCAAATGGTGATGCACGGGTTTTGAGTGATTATACCTGTTTTTCTTGCACCATTACTACCTTTCTTCGTCCAAAAATCCATACAGTGTTTACTTGAACCACTGCTTCAGCAAGCCCTA
>NZ_JARFTR010000048.1 GCF_029167235.1 Kamptonema sp. UHCC 0994
GGTGATTTTACCGCCCAGAGGGCGGCGTTACGGGCAATTAAAACTCCCTTAAAGTCTTCTCTCTACGCTCAACATCCGCCGATAAGATAGCCAACCTCCTCCTACCATTAAAACAGCAAAACCTGATAAAAACCAGAAGTGCGGTGCAATATCAGATAACCCTTTACCACCTGCCCAGACACCCATTAACGCCTCATTCATGTGATAAATGGGATTGTATTTAGCAAGTTCTAGTAGATTTTTTGGAAATAGCGAAGCTGGCAAGAATGCACCACCTAAAATTAATAGAGGAACACCAAAAGCTGCTACCAACGAATTAACATCTTCAGTACGTCGCGCAAATTGCGTACCGAGAACAAAGCCAACCCCAACATAAGAGATAATACTTAATAAGATAATCAGACATCCCAAAGGAATAGAACCTTGAAATTGTGCTCCAAAAAAGGTCGCGATCGTATATACTAAAAGTGTCTGACCAATGCCAATACAACTGTGAGCAACAAAAATTCCTAAAAAGTAAGACGTGCCACTGAGGGGTGAAATAAACAAACGTTTAAGGGTTTGTTGTTCTCGCTCCGCTACCACAGTTGCCACACTACCACCTAGACAACTAAAAAATAGCGCCGCACCTACCAAAGTTGCGGGAGCAGCACTTTCAAAAGCCTTTGCAGTTGTGAGCTTAGCACGTTCTGCCAAAATAAATCCATTAAGAAGTAGCACAGAAATCGGAAAAATACTCCAAAAAACCAAGCTTCGCCGCCGCCGCAATAATTCAGTTAAAATGCGCTGCGCTACTGCCAGCGTTTCGTGCCAGTATTTCATAAAATGGGAAATTTGGGAAGGGATAAATCCAGTAGAGTTGGTCATGCCAACTCTACTATTTTATAGCAACCGCTAAGGCATTTAAGACACTCTGATTTCCTGCCACCATAGATTTTATTCCCTTCTTCCCCTAGCCCCTAGCCTCTCTTTTCCCCTAGCCCCTAGCCCCTAATCCCTAGCTATACTCCTCATTTAATCGAAAAACTTGTACCTCGATAACATCCCTGAAAAGAAGTTACACTTGTATTATTGAGCTGTTCGAGTACATCGACCAGTGACGGTGTATCAATACTATCAGAGGGAACGCCCCATTGGTAAGTAAAGTTGCCAAGAGAAGTTCCATTTCCGTTGTAAGTATACTGCTCGATAGGGATTCCAGCAACACCAGAAATAGTTTGCTCGTGATAGCCATTGACGATAATTTTTTCGATTTCCGCGCCTGGTTCTGCGATAATATTCCAGCGGACTGGTTCGTAAGCTGAAAGTGCAAGAATGATGCGCTTATTTTGACGTTCTACTCTCACATCAATCGTACCAGTGGGATGATTTACGCCGCTATGATCTGTTCCCGCTTCATAAACACCAATTACATGAAGCTCTGTATTTCCTGTCGAAAAAGCCACATAAGCAGAAAAATCATTAGAACTACCGATGCCACAGTTAGCATCTGGACTAACTGGCGAGATAGGAATTTTTGCTGCTAATTGTTGTTGAACAGTTGGCACTACCCATAACTTAGTTCCCGCGCCTAAAGCAACTATTAAACCCACTGCAATGCCGAGGGGAATAAAATTTGTCAGATGGCGGATAGTGTCTGAACTTCTAAATTTTCCTAGTGTCTGTTGTACAGATTCAGCAGTTTCTTGAATCGGATTGTTATTACCATCAAGACAGGCGAGTAAAGCTAAACTTTCCGGCTGTTCGAGCAAACTTTGGACAGCTTTTCCTTCGCCGATATATATATTTCGGCTTTGTCTGTCTAAAAGTAACCAGTTGCGATCGCTTTCCGTTAACTGATAGTCTTGTACAGAGGGATTGACAAGCCGATGTTGCAAGAAAATCCGCCATGCCATATTCTTGCCAGTTCCGAAGTTTTTGCCATCAGAGCACATAAGCTGTTCAATTTCCGGTTCCCAGTGCCAAGCTACCCAACGGCTGTCTCCTTGATAGCCTAGGGATTTCTCTAGTCGGGGATGAGCGGTGATATCTAAGTGCTGAACTAAGTTTGACATGACAGTTATTCGCTCCTAGCAATAAAGTTTTGGCTTTACTTAATCTTGCCACTTCTACCGCCAACACGCCAATAGAAATCGTATTTTTTTTAATCCTTGCTGGGGGGATTTTAAGTGAGGTACGCACCTACCAATTACCAATTGCCAGTTAACTGTTAACTGTTAACTGTTAACTGTTAACCGTTAACCGTTAACTGTAGTCAAAGAATTACCGTAGACCTTCTTTACTGTTGATTTTGAGGGCCGTTAATACTATCCCTAGTTGGTGCAGTTCCTCCAGGGCCAAAAGCACTTGAAGGAACTCTAGGAAGATTAATCCCAGTATTATCGGGAAAGTCTAAGCTATCATTGGTATTATTTCCATTACTAGGAGATTGACTGCCATTTGGATTACCAGATGTCGGGTTTCCCATATTTCCGGTGCCTGGATTTCCTCCTGTATTCCTACCCTCATTATTAGTTGTAGGTAGACTTATTCTTTCTCTAGTATTAGGGTCATTCGTCGGATTAGTTCCAGCGTTTATGGGATTAGTTTTATTGGCTGGATTATTGCCATTATTGTTCGCGGGAGTAGTGCGAGTGCTGGTAGAATTGGAGCCGCACAATTTTCTTAAATCCAGAGTTGTGCCATTTGTAGTTTCGATATAACAAATGGGTACGTAAACTTCCGGGTTTGATACTCTGGGAAACTCGGAATTTAAAGGCTGGCTCAGAGCAGCCTCCGCCATAAATGGAGTCAAGACAGCCGATAAAGCCACCATGCTGTGCCATATTTTCATTAGTATTTCCTCAAGAATTCAAATCTGTTATTTCTAGTATTACCTCGAAAATATTAAGATGTCCTCATTCTCAAAGCGGATAAGTAAGTAGATTGACGCATCATCCTTCGTAACGCGGCCGTCTCGGCGGTATCCTTAACCGCCGAGACGGCGGCGTGACAAGTAGATTTTAGTACCTAATTCGCGGGTCGATATAGGCATTTAAAAGATCGATAACAATACTAGCAACCACGACAATTGCGGCAAAAAATACCACAATTCCTTGTACTGTTGGGTAATCTCGATCGGAAATCGCCTGATAGAGTCGATTGGCTAACCCAGGCCAAGAAAATGTTACTTCTGTTAAAATTGCACCGCCTAAAAGTGCGGCAAATGTTAATCCTAAAACTGTGATTACTGGAATTAAGGCGTTTTTCAGAGCGTGAGCCCATAAAATCTGTAATTCGGGAATACCTCTAGCTCTAGCTGCTTCTACATAATCGGCTTGCAAAGTTTGCTTGAGGTTTACCCGCACAATTCGCTCGAAAATGCCGCTGAGCAGAATTCCTAATGTCATGCTAGGCAATGCTAAATAGTGTAAAGTTGTAAAAAATTGGCTAATATTGCCGCTAAGAAGGCTGTCAATAGCATATAGTCCAGTGAGGTTTTGTGGTGGGGGAAAAGTTACAGGAAATCTTGTTCCTAATGGAAACCAACCTAACTGGACTGCGAAAATTAATTGTAATACCATCCCTGCCCAAAAAGCGGGTATAGAATAAGTGATGATACCAAATAAACGGCCTCCGGCATCGAGGATGGTGTTGGGATGGGATGCTGCTAGGGAACCGACGGTGACACCGACAATCACAGCTATGGTCATGCTAAATACTGCAAGTTCGACTGTTGCGGGGAAATTGTCTTGGATAATTTGCCAAACGGTTTGGCCGCGACTGGTGATAGATGTTCCTAAGTTAAAATTTAGTAAATCTTTCATGTAGTTGAGGTACTGCTGCCACAGGGGATCGCCTAAACCAAGTTGCGATCGCAAAGCTTCTTTAACGCTGGCCGGAGCTCGCGGCCCCAAAATCGCATCTACTGGGTCGCCTGGGGTAGCTCGTAGCAGTAAAAATACTACTGTGGTAATAGTCCATAGCATCAGCGGTGCTAGCATTAAACGGCTGAAAATATAATATTGCAGGGCTTTGGAACGGGACATAATATTTGGTAATTGGTAATTGGTAATTGGTAGTAGATGAACATATATATTATGTGTCATTGCGAGTGAAACGAACCAATCTCCCTGAGCCTATTGGTAGTAAATGAACATATATATTATGTGTCATTGCGAGTGAAACGAACCAATCTCCCTGAGCCTATTGGTAGTAAATGAACATATATATTATGTGTCATTGCGAGTGAAACGAAGCAATCTCCCTGAGCCTATTGATAGTAGATGAACATATATATTATGTGTCATTGCGAGTGAAACGAAGCAATCTCCCTGAGCCTAATGCCTCTCTCCATAGTTGGGTGTTGGTCGTGCAATTAGGACAGGACTTACCACTCTGACCAAAGAAACCGGGTTTTTTACCAATTTGTGGTCTGCAAGGAAGTATTTTCGTAAAAAACTCGGTTTCTAAGCCCAGATTCAATTAGCTATTAGCAATTAGCTATTAGCAATTAGCTATTTTCCTAAGAGAGATTCAAAGGTAGCCTGCAAAGACTTGATATCAGCAACTCTTGCTACTAATAGGTTTTCGCTGCCGGCATCCTGTAAGCGGCACTTCCAATAATGAATACTTTCTGAGTTTGCCATCCAGAAGCTAATTACTGCCTCTACGACTCGATCGCCATCCCAGCCGCGAGTTGGAGAAACTGTTTCTACTGATTGGACAAAGGCATCTAGAGTACATTTACGGTTTGCCAAGTATTCTACACCAGTGCTGGGGGATTCCGTGAGAATTTTTTGCTGTTGATTAAAGAAGGATAAAATCGGAGAGACACCCAAGAGTTCAAATGTGTAGTTCATGCCATCCTCCAAAAGTATTAAGATTGAAAGAGCGTAATTTTTAACTCGCTTACTTTATTAATAGCAAATCTGAGCTAGTATAATTGTTACATCGCTTACATTAGCCCTGTTCAATCTGTAACAAAAAGTTGCATAATATTAGCTTAACTCCTTTGTGTAAAGGTTTTCAGTTACTTTACACTGTGGTAAATATTAGCAAGTTTCCCTTTGGAGAATCTATCTAGATCGTTAGCACTCTAGTCGTGAGAGTGCTAATTAAAACGATCGGGGCGGGTTGGGAAATCGACAACTGGCTGATAGTAAAGATACTGGCAAAAGCTGCATCTATAGATCGACAATTTTAATTTCATCCAGAGATGCGATCGCGACATCTGCTTTTTCTAAATGACTAGCCTTCGCTTTCCCCCAACAAATCCCAATACAACCCGCTGCGCCTGCATTTTTACCCATCTCAATATCGCCGGCCGAATCTCCAACCATCAAAGTTACTGCGGGTTCTACGCCAAGTTTCTCGCAAGCTTGGAGAAATAATGCCGGATCGGGTTTATTAAGGTTAGCTGAATCCACTCCCATTTTTAGCTGAATGTAATCGCCGAGTTGATGGCGTTCGACAAATGCTACTACTGTTTCAGTGGTTGCTGCTGAAAGAATTCCCTGTTTTAAACCTGCTTCTGAAAGATATTTTAGCACTTCCAAACTACCGACAAATAAAGGCGAAGGTGCTGTATTTTTTAACATTTGGTCGGCTTCATCAAAGGCACGATGAGCAATGGTTAAAGATTCTAACCAACCCCTGCCAGTTTCGGCGATATAGCCAGCAGCTACTATTTCATTTTCTCGCCTACTGCCGACTGCCATCAAGCCTGTGGGGTCAATTTTGCCGCCATCGATACCGAAGGCCATCAGTAAGGGTTCGCCAATACCGGGAATTTGCGCGTCTGCGAGGCGCGATCGTTTTAACCCCAGATTTCTCAAAAATTCCTGTGAATCTTCGAGTGTGCCATCTTTATCGAAAATGATGGCTTGAATATTTGGAAAAGTAATTCCCCGACACTTAATATTTACCAATTTAGTAAACTCCTATGTTTTGTTAGTTGTTAATTGTTAGTTGTTGATTGTTGGTTGTTGGTTGTTAGTTGTTAGTTGTTGGTTGTTAGTTGTTGGTTGTTAGTTGTTGGTTGTTATATCAAATCTGGCTAAATACTTGTAATTGTCAATCCTTGCAAAGTAATCCTAAAACTTGGGGATTGCTTCGCTTTGCTCGCAATGACAGATCGTAAGTAATTTGCCGGACACAATATTAGCTATTGGCTGGTAACAGTTAACAGTTAACAGTTAACAGTTAACAGTTAACAGTTAACAATTTATGGAAATAGTTACAAAAAAAGAGGGTAGTTCCCTCTTTTCATAAGAAAAATAGGGATGTTAATCTTCCGTTGCTGGGGGAATTTCTTCCTCTGGAATCTCCGCCACTATCTCTTCAATTGCCGTCGGAGTTTCGGCAGAAGTTTCTGCCGGAATTTCCGCTGCTATCTCCTCCATTGCTGGCGGAATGTCGTCTATTTCCTCAGTGGCCGAAGGAATATCGTCTGGAATGTCGTCTAGTTCATCAGTTGCGGCTGGGACTTCTGCGGGAATCTCAATAGCAGCTTTGGCTTGCTTTTGAGCTAACATTTTCTCGCGGAATTTAGCGGCCATTTCCTCAGCTTTTTCATAAACCAGGTCGCGATTTTTTACCATTGCTCCTGGTTCAGGTTCTAACTGCTTCGTGGAGAGGGAAATTCTACCCCGTTCAGCATCTAGGTCAATGATCATTACTTTCACTTCATCATTGACATTGAAAACGCTGTGAGGCGTATCTATGTGATCGTGAGAAATTTCGGAAATGTGTAATAGACCGCTGACTCCACCGATGTCGATAAATGCACCGTAAGGTTTGATACCGCGCACTGTACCGATTACCACTTCCCCAACTTCGAGGCGGTTCATCTTCCGTTCTACGAGGGCTCGGCGGTGACTTAAAACGAGGCGATTACGGTCTTCATCTACTTCTAGGAATTTTAATGGCAGTTCTTCTGCGACTAATTCTTCCTTGGGTTTGCGGGTGCTGATGTGAGAACCGGGGATGAAACCGCGCAACCCTTCAATTCTTACTAATGCACCGCCGCGATTGGTTGCAAAAACTTGCGATCGCACTGTTGCATCTTCTGCTTGAAGTTGGCGCACTCTTTCCCAGGCTCGCATATATTCTATGCGGCGAATGGAGAGGGTGAGCTGACCGTCTTCATTTTCATCGGTGAGGATGAAAAATTCTCTGGTTTCGTTTGATTGCAATACCTCTTCTGGAGCTTCTACCCGATTGATTGACATTTCCTGAATGGGAATGTACGCGGCGGTTTTTGCGCCGATATCAATTAGGGCTCCTCTGGGTTCTATACTGAACACCGTACCTGCTACTATATCGCCAGGGCTGAAGTGATAGTCATATTTGTCTAATAGGGCGGCAAAATCCTCGTGAGTAAAGCCAACTTCTTTAACTGCTGTTTTCTGATTGACCATGCGAATAGTTTCCTGGGATTTCTCTCCTTAGTTTTTTGTTCCTGTGGATGGATGCTGTAGATTTTAGTTAATAAGCTGTTGGCTTTTCTATCAATCTTTTGTAAAAGTTAGCGCTAGCTAACCGTTACCGGGTGCAACCCCACACCCGCTACCATTATTATTACTCGAAACTTCAGGTTAGGAGTGTTAATTATAATCATGGGGCGGTAAGATAGTTTATTATAGCCTAACTATGCCCGTTTAAAACTATTTGTGGTGAGTTTAGTTGGGTGTCGCGCAGGATGCCTGAATTTCTAGCTCTCTGGACTCTGAGGGAGTTAACTCGGAATCTGCGATCGCGTCTGGATCGGTTTCTCTTTCGATGTTAGCGTCGTGGTCGCTTTGTAGGCGATCGAGGGCTTCGACGAAATCCCGAATGCCTTGAAATTGGCGGTAAACTGAGGCAAATCGGACGTAAGCAACTTCGCTCAAACGTCGCAACTGTTTGAGAACTAATTCGCCAATGTCTGAACTTGCAACTTCTCGAAGCGATCGCCCTTGCAGTTCTGATTCAATTTCATCGGCAATTTTTTCTACTTCTGCGGCGGCAATACCTGTTTTTTCACAAGCGCGAACGATCCCCCGTAGCAATTTGGATTTATCAAAGGACTCGCGTTTACCATCGCGCTTAATTACTGTTATCGGCACAAATTCTATGCGTTCATAACTGGTAAATCGGTGTTGGCAGTTCAAGCATTCGCGGCGACGGCGAATGCTTTTACCGGATTCGGCCGATCGCGACTCCAGAACGCGGCTATTTGGATCGTGGCATAAGGGACAGCGCATAACTACTGATTTTTACAGACTTCTAAAATAGATGGCAATTCATCTCGCCCAACTTAGGGCCGAGATGAATTGCGGGACTTGTATATATTGCTCAGCGCTAAGAGCTGAGAGCTGTTGGATAGTAAGAGCTCGGAGGGAGCTAGTTACTTGCCAATCCGAGGGGGTTCCCGGAAGGCGATCGCAAAAAAGATTGTGCCGATCGCTAAAGCCAAAATCAAAATGTAAGCAACGCTTTCCATATCCTAGTTTTTCCTTAATCTTCCAGTTCTATGTAAGTTTATCCCAATTGGGGAAACTATTACTAGCACTATCCAGACTATATATTATTTTGACACTCTCAAGGAAGAAGTAAGAAGGAAGAGGGCAAAAGACTTATGTAGCCAGCCTTCTAATTTAGGTTTAATTAGGTCGATTTACTTAGACGCGACCGATAATCAAAGTATCTGCTAATTCGATGCGATCGCGACAAAGGTACGTAGTTGCGCTTTAGCGCTCCTGCGAAGGTATAGGAAAGAGCGCTAAAGCGCAGCTACATACCTGCTAATTTGATGCGATCGCGCCAAAGGTACGTAGTTGCGCTTTAGCGCTCCTGCGAAGGTATAGGAAAGAGCGCTAAAGCGCAGCTACATACCTGCTAATTTGATGCGATCGCGACAAAGGTACGTAGTTGCGCTTTAGCGCTCTTGCGAAGGTATAGGAAAGAGGGCTAAAGGGGAACTACATACCTGCTAATTTGATGCGATCGCGCCAAAGGTACGTAGTTGCGCTTTAGCGCTCCTGCGAAGGTATAGGAAAGAGGGCTAAAGGGGAACTACATACCTGCTAATTTGATGCGATCGCGCCAAAGGTACGTAGTTGCGCTTTAGCGCTCCTGCGAAGGTATAGGAAAGAGCGCTAAAGCGCAACTACATACCTAAAAATTAACTCCTATCTTGTGACACTTGGCTTTAGTCCGATAGAAGTCGCTCAAAGCTCAGCGCCGTTTCAACCCCAATACGCTGAGAAAAAAGCTAGACAAAACTATCTGAAAACCTACAGTCAGACAAGTGATAGAGGGAATTACTAAGCGCAAAGTTTTGGAAGGGTCTAAAGGGCCAAAAGAAGTCTCGCCCCAGAGGGTAAACGACAAAATGGAGCCGATTATTCCTATCAACATCAGTAGGATTCCTACTATCAATCCTATTTCTAGACTGACGTAGCGCAACAATTTTTTAATTTGCGGATCTTCAGGTAACAATTTTTCGCTGATGGCGAAGACTTTGGTAAATAAAGCGAAACTAACGGCTTGAAAGCCGACAATAATCGCGATCGCAGCATAAAGCAGAGTGTGTACGTCAAAACTGACACGCCCAACTACTCTCGTAGTCGGTAACAGCCACATTCCCACCGCCAAACCCACAAATATTAGCAACAAACCGGGATACAGAAACAGCCACCTAGGGCTGTACAGCAGCAAAAATCGCAAGTGTCGCCACCCGTCTCGCCAAGTCCGCAAGTGGGGCGGGCGGCTGCGACCATCGGGAGATAATGTAGTGGGGACTTCTGCGATTCGCAGTTGATTGAGAGAGGCTTTAACTATCATTTCACTGGCGAATTCCATCCCTGTTGTTTGTAAATCCAGTTGCAAGATTGCGTCTCTCCTGAAGCCTCGAAGCCCGCAGTGAAAGTCACCGCAAGGACTTGCGAATAACAGCCGCCCCACCCATGTCAACACAGGATTCCCTAAATATCTGTGCAATCGAGGCATTGCTCCCGGCTTTACGCCACCTTGGAAGCGGTTCCCCATTACCAAGTCGTAGCCTTCTCGCAATTTTTTCACAAAAGAGCCAAGGTTGGAGAAGTCGTAGCTATCATCAGCGTCACCCATAATTATGTAAGTTCCGCGTGCGGCTACGATCCCGCCCATGAGAGCGCTGCCATATCCTTTGGCTGCTACGGGGATTACTCTGGCTCCCAGCCGAGTTGCGATCGCCTGGGAACCATCTGTGCTACCGTTGTCTGCGACGATCGCTTCGCCAGCAATATCGAGTTCTCGTAATGACTGCTGTGCTTTCTTGATACAGGCTTCTAAAGTTTCAGCCTCATTCAAGCAGGGCATTAGTATGGATAATTCCAGAGAGTATTCCTCGCTTGCGTTTGCGTCTTCTACCATATTTTTGTTATAATTTTACCCATTCTGGGCAATAATTGTTTTAACTACCTCTAAGTTTAAAATGTAAGGGATTGAGAAAACAGGTAAATATTGAGCGCGGCTGTTGGGTGAGATTTTTTTCAACTATTATGACAGTATACTATAGGTTAATTAACTAATGACTCGAAGTGTTTTTCTAGTTTTGCTTGCTGCTATCCTTTGCGGTGTTCTTGGTCAATTTAGTCTTAAGGGAGCAGCTAATATTTTAGGGCCGATTGGCGCAGCGAATTTAGCTGAAAAAGTCATAGCAATGGCAAGTCAACCTTTAATCTGGGTTGGTTTAATTTTATACGGATTGGGTGCTTTTGGTTTTATTGTCGTGCTATCTCGCGCCAACATTAGCATCGTCTCGCCTTTACTCTCAATTAGTTACATTTGTGTAGTTTTAGGCGGTAAAATTATATTTAATGAGCCTTTGCCACCATTGCGACTGGTAGGTGTAGCTTTAATTATGACCGGAGTGGTTTTTGTACTTAATAGTTCGCCTAGTAGTTCTGGTGGTTAAGAAGCCGGGTTTAACTCGCATTTGGACAAAGCTTATTTTGCTTGCTTTCGTGCTTAGGGAGAAGGCGGAAGGGGGGCTGTTTCATTGTAGCAAGATGACCGCTTTAACTTTGATATTATTGAATAATACGAAATCCGGGTTAGTCATCTCCTTTATGTCCTCATTGCGAGCAATCGCAGAGGTCTTGAGATTGCTTCGCTTCGCTCGCAATGACAATAAAGAGGGTAATAAACCCGGATTTGGTATAATAATCAAAATTTAGGGCGATCGCGGTTTAGATGGTTCGGGGCTAAAAATCATTAATTGTTCGCCTAAATTACTTTCTTGAATCGCTAAAACTATGGGGCGGTCATCAGATTTTGCATCTTTTGGCAAGTCTTTAAATAGATAAATCCAGCCGCCACGTTCTAGTAATAATCGCCAAATAATCGGCTTTTCGGGGTTAGTAATGATATCGGTTTCTTCGGTTATGTATAATTCATTAAATAAGCCTCTATCTCCAATAATTTTATAGCCTTTTAGAGATGGATCGGCAAACACATCATCGAGTTTGCGTCCTAATGCTAGACGGTTTTCAGGTATGACTAGAGTAACAACTGGTAAGGTGGAGTTTTCGCCGGCATCTCGTTGTGCGTCAGTAATGCCTTGATTGCGGGCTAAGTGAAATAACATCAGTAAAATCCAACCTACTATGATTATTTCATCAACCAGCGATCGCAGAAATTCTATGGAGTTAAATTTTTTGGCATTAAATAATACTAGAGATTTGATTGGGTGATAGAGTAACCATAGTTTTGTTTTTTCAGTATAAAGAAATATTTGCCACAATACAGCGTCTATTACCTGAAAAATAACTTTATTTAATATTGAAATTATCCATAAGCTGAGGTAAATTGCTAGGCCGGTACTCAGGAAGGCGATCGCACTTTTGGCAATTGTCCGGCCATCGGCTAAAAACACCTGGAGGGGAACGATAAAAAATGATTGGGCGGGTAAATCTAGGGTGGTAATTTCTAGTTGAAAGAAGTAGAAATATGACCAGCGGTAAATCCAGCCACTGAAGAAAAGGGCAGCACCAACTAAGCCAACGACGCTGGCAAATTTGCCTAAGATATTGGGTTCTTTGGCGGGTTCGGAAGATGGAGACACGGAATCTATTTTAAGGTAGTTGAGTTATAATTTTATCAGTCAGGACTTACGCAAAACTATCCGTAACGCCGCCTTCTAGGCGGTAAAGATACCGCCAGGATGGCGGCGTTACGTAATCGTGCGTAAGTCCTAAGTATAACAGGACTTTGCCCATTATTCAGATGAGTCTTATGGGGAAAATGATTATTAAAGCACTTTCATCAAGGTTAGCTGTCGCATTTTTGGCGATCGCAACAGGTTTACTCACGCAGGCGACTGTGGCCAGTCAGGATTTGCAGAGGCAAGATTTGCCGTTTTTGCAAGCGGAGGTTAATGCAGGTAAGACACCTTTAAAAGTGGCGTTACCGACTTTAGCACAAGTGTTTCTGAAGGGCAATTCGTCAAAGATTGGACAAGTAATAGTAATTGATTCTCAGGGACAAAAGTTAGTGCTGAAGCATCAAAGTGGTCAAACACTATCGCTTCCTTTGGATCAAGTTGAAAAAGTGGTGTTTAAGGATGGGAATGTGTTTTATAGAACTGATGGCCGGATGGTGATGCGGGGGAATGGGAATGAACCAGTAGGTAAGCAAGATTCTTGGGTTAATATTCCGCTGAATGATTTTAAGTTGGGAGATGCAAATAAAGGTCAAGGAGAGGTGACTTTGGGGCCGCCTGTGGTTGATGAAGATAAGTTAGAGGGGATTCGGTTGGTGGCGAAAAATTCACAATTTGTTGTGGATGAAATGCAGTTTAATTTGCCGAAAAAGACGATGATGATTAAGGCAACTCCTTATTAAGGTAGGGAGACGGCATTGCCTATTAGTGTCAACTTAAGGTCAAATACTTAGTCCGTCAGGGGTTAAAACCCCTGCCTCAAAGCTAAAGTCCTCTAAAGAGGACTAAAGAACTCATTAGTCCTCTTTAGAGGACTTAAATTATTAGACAGGGGTTTTAACCCCTGGCGGGTTTTGGGAGTGCGACATCAATGGTGCTACAATAGGTAAAACTTCGTTAAAAGGGAGATACAACCATGAAAATAAAAGGCATCAAACGGGGTAACATTATCGAGATATCAGAAAACTTAAACATTCCTGATGGTTCAGAAGTTCTGATTGAAGTACCAGAGGCTTCGCGAAAGAGCGATGAGGAAAGAATGAAACGTTTACATCAAGTATTTGGAGCTTGGAAAGATAATACTGAACTGGAGGAAATTTTTGCCGAGATTGACAGAGAGCGGCATAATTATTTTGGCAGGAAAATAGATTTTTTAGATGATTAGTAGGAGATAAACTGTGTATTTGTTGGATACTAATATTTGTGTGGCACTGATAAAAGGTAATCCCGCTGCTGTTGCTAAATTCGATCCTAAATCTAAGGAGTGCTATCTATCGACAATCGTTTTGGCTGAACTCTATAAAGGAGTGTATTGTTCGCAGCAATTTGAAACAAATTTTAGGGAGGTAAATCAATTTATTAGGGAAATGGAAATTGTCCCATTTGATGGAGATGCGGCGGCAGAGTTTGGGATAATTCAAGGTGAGTTAAAACGTATAGGCAGACCGACAGGAGAATTAGATGCTTTAATTGCGGCGGTTGCTAGAGTGCGTGGAGATATTGTGGTGACTCACAATACTCGTGATTTTATCAATATTCCAGGGTTGCAATTAGAGGATTGGTTAATTTGATGAGGAGAAGTAGGTAAGGTTATGAAACGAATCAAAGGCATCAAACGGGGTAATATTATCGAAATATCAGAAAACTTAAATATTCCTGATGGTTCAGAAGTTCTGATTGAGGTGCCAGAGGCTTCGCCTCCTAAAAAACAGCGCCGTCCCCCGCTGTTTGGAAGCGATCGCGAAGTGATTTCCATATCTGACAAATTTGATGAGCCGTTAGAAGGTTTTAAGGATTATATGTAATGAGACTTTTGCTAGATACACATACCTTAATTTGGTTTTTTGCAGGCGATTCTCAACTGAGTTCTATCGCACGGATTCTAATTGAGGATGAAGATAATAATAAACTATTGAGTGTAGCAAGTGTTTGGGAAATGGCGATTAAGAAAAGTCAAGGAAATCTGAATTTTACTTTGCCTTTTCAAGAGTATATTGAAGAAAAACTCAGTTGGGAAGACTTTAATCTGCTGAATATCAATTTAGATCATCTCAATGCGATCGTAACTATGCCTTTTCATCATAAAGATCCGTTCGATCGCTTAATCGTCGCGCAAGCAATGGTGGAAGGGATACCTGTATTAAGTAAAGATTCTGCGTTTGATGCTTATTCTATTAATCGAATTTGGTGAATTATGAAAAGGATAAAACGAATTATTATCAGTGTTTTGGCTTTGGGTGTGTGTTTGACTCCTCTGACTGTGCCGATGATGGTTCAACCTAGTTGGGGGCAAAGTCAAGATTCACAGGTTTTAAAATTATTATTGTTACTTATACTGCAAGCAAAAGAACACCAACAAAAAGAGCAATATCAACAGGCAATTGAAACCTTGCAGGAAATTATACCTATTTCACGACAAATTCAAAACACTACTATTGAGTTATGGGCGCTTAGTGCTATGGGTTTTAATTATAACCAGATAGCTAAGTATCAGGAAGCATTGGATTACTATAACCAGTCTCTTACTATTGCCAAAAAAATTGGAAATCAGGATTCTGAAGCTGCTATTCTGGATAATCTTGGTCAAATTTATTATAAGATCGGTCAGCCACAAAAAGCATTGGAATATCTCAACCAAGCCTTGTCTATTCTACAAGAATTGGGTGAGCAGTCTAAGAGGGTGAGGACTCTAAATAATATCGGCGTAATCTACAATAGTATTGGGCAGCCACAAGCAGCTTTGAAATACTATAATCAAGCTTTACCAATTCTACAGAAGGCTGGTGATCGCAGTGGAGAAGCTGCTACTCTAAATAATATAGGTGCAGTCTATAGCAGCACCAAACAGCCTCAAGAGGCTTTAAAATACCTTAATCAAGTTTTGCCAATCATGCAGGAAATTGGCGATCGTGCGGGAGAATCTGCTACTTTGAATAATATCGGTGTAATCTACAGTAGCATCGGACAGTGGCAAGAGGCTTTAAAACACTTTAACCAAGCTTTGCCAATTATAAGGGAAGTTGGCGATCGCGCTATTGAAGCTGCTACTTTGAGTAATATTGGTGCAGTTTACCGAGATATGAATAAACCCATAGATGCCATCAAAAATTATGAGCAATCCGTCAATATTATGCTAGAAATACGAAGTGGTTTACAGCAAGAATATCGGCAAAAGTATTTAAAATCTGTAGGATATAGACCTATCAGCCTTATCGACATCCTCATCGATCAAAACCAACCCGATCGCGCCTTCCAATGGGTCAACCTCGCCACCACAGCCGACCTTGCCGACTACACCCGCCTCATCAACGCCAAAGTCAAAAACCCAGAAGCACAGCAATTAATTGACCAGTGGAATCAAAGAAGTCAGCAAATTCAATCCTTATCTCGCCAATTACAAGATAAATTTTCCGACCAACTTTCCCAACAAATCAATCAACTTCACGAAGACAACAGCAAACTTGCAGAAGAAATCCGCCGCGATTTCCCAGAAGTCGCCGAACTCTTTGAAACCACACCCAAAGACATCACCCAACTCAGATCCAGCATCCCCCCAGAAACCGTAGTCATTCAACCCGTCTTACTCACAAATGTCAAAAATGTCCCCAATACTATCGCCCTATTTGTCATAACAAAAGACAGTTTAAGCGTTAAAAAAATCCCAATTGACCCCGCAGAATTTGATAAACTCCTCACCGAATACCGCGAACAACTGCAAAACTATAAAGACGGCAGCATCATCGTAACTCGCCGCAAACTCTACGATATCCTCATCCGCCCCGTAGAAGAACAAATCAAAGCATTTTCTCCCAAACAATTGAGCATCATCGCCACAGGAAAACTGCGGTACATCCCCTTTGAATCACTCTATGACAATGAAGCAAAAAAATACCTAATCGAGAAATATCCCATTAACTATCTCACCCGCATTTCTACAAAAACAATTCCTGATTCATCCCTAAAAGGCGGCGTGTTAGCATTAGGAAATCCCGTTCCCCGCGCTCCCTATAATTTACCAGATTCACCACAGGAAGTTCAAAGCATTACCCAAATGTTTCCCGGTAGTTTATCCTATATCGGCAATGCTGCCACCTTCGACCAATTCAAAAATCAAGCACCTCGCTTTCCCTTTTTGCACTTAGCAACTCACGGATGTTTTCAACCTGAAGGTTGTTGCTTGCCTGACTCTCTAAATTGTAGAACACCCGACAGAGTGGATTTACAGCCGAATACTATCCTGTTTGCCGATCGCGAATTAAACATAGCCGATGCCGCATTATTAGGCCTAGAAAATACCCGACTTCTCACCCTCAGCGCGTGTCAAACTGCCCTGCAAGCTAATTCTAATGGTGAAGAAATATCGGGAGTTGCCTATATATTTGAGCGTGCCGGTGCAAAAGCAGTGATGGCGACTCTCTGGAGTGTTGAAGATCAGGCGACTAAGGAATTGATGATTGAGTTTTATCAGAATATCAATAAAGGCATGAGCAAAAGTGAAGCTTTACGGGAAGCAAAAATTAGTTTGATTCAAAGTAAAGGACATCCTTTTTTCTGGGCAGCATTTATACTAATAGGTGATGGACGGTGACAGCAGTTTAATGTTAATTCGAGAAGGAAACCGGTTTCTACGATAACTTTGGCATCCTCACCGAGATTGGCGTAAGAAACCCAGTTTTTGAGCCACCACACGAGTTACAATAGATAAACCTGAGCATGAAAATCGCAAATGTATGACAGCAAAAATAAACATCAGCAACTTGGGTAATTCCTTAGCTTTGCCAATACCAGACTATATTGTAAAATTTTTCAACCTGAAAGCAGATGATTCAGTAATTTGCAGTATAGAAAATGGAAAAATGGTCATAGAGCCTGTAAATCAGAAAGTTTCAAAATATACCCTAGATAAATTATTGGCAGGCGAAATAGAACCTAGCGAAGAAATCTCTTGGGGAAAACCAGAAGGAGAAGAAGTTTGGTAAACTATATCCCCGAACGAGGTCATTTCATTCGCCTCAATTTCGATCCTCAAGCAGGACACGAACAAATGGGTATTCGACCTGCACTGGTTGTGAGTCAAACTAAATTTAACCGAAAAATGGGGTTTGTGTTTGTCTGTCCGATTAGTACCACACAACGCAAAAATCCGTTTTATGTTCCCATTCCCGAAGGTGAAGTGGTGACAGGTGTAATTATGACAGATCAACTGCGTTCTTTAGATTATCGCTCAAGGCAAGCAAGTTTGATTGGTGAATGTCCAGAAGATTTAGTTAAGGAAGTATTGAAGCGAATTGAACCTATCTTGTTTGAAGATATGACTGTTGAGGAGTAGTTAATTATTAAGAATACGGCAGTTTTATAGTTTGCATTAACAATATCGACACTAATCCAAAAAACCGGGTTTATGCGATAATTATTGCATCATCACCAAAATTTAGCTAAGAAACCCGGTTTCTGATTCCCACACACCCACTTAAATTTACCCACCAATGATCGCCCTCGAAACTGAACGCAACTGGAAACCCATCATCAAAGAATTTGAAGCTGTAGTCGGCAAAAACGGCGTAGTTCAACGCCGCGAAGAATTGCTAGTCTATGAATGTGACGGACTCACCAGCTATCGCCAACGGCCCGCGCTAGTAGTATTACCGAGAACCACAGAAGAAGTCTCAGCGGCCGTAAAAATATGCGATCGCCACTCTATTCCCTGGGTAGCTAGAGGCGCGGGCACCGGTCTTTCTGGCGGCGCTTTACCCGTCGAAAACTGCGTATTAATTGTCACCGCCTTAATGCGAAAAATCCTGAAAATAGACTTAGAAAATCAGTTAGTTGTTGTACAACCCGGCGTAATTAATAATTGGGTAACGCAAGCAGTTAGTGGTGCTGGTTTCTATTACGCGCCCGATCCTTCTAGTCAAATTGTATGCTCAATTGGTGGTAATATTGCCGAAAATTCCGGCGGCGTTCACTGTTTGAAATATGGGGTGACAGTTAACCATGTTTTAGGCTTAAAATTAGTCTTACCTGATGGTTCAATTGTTGATGTCGGCGGACAAATTCCCGAAATGCCTGGTTATGATTTAACAGGTTTATTTGTCGGTTCCGAAGGTACTTTAGGAATTGCCACAGAAGTTACCTTAAGAATCCTGAAAGCACCAGAATCTATTTGTGTGTTATTAGCAGATTTTACCAGCATGGAAGCAGCAGGAGCATCAGTTTCAGATATTATCAGCGCGGGGATTATTCCCGGTGGTATGGAAATCATGGATAACATCAGTATTAATGCTGTAGAAGATGTTGTCGCTACTGGTTGTTATCCCCGCGATGCTGCTTCTATTTTATTAGTAGAAGTTGATGGTTTAGAAGTGGAAGTAGCGGCAAATAAACAATTAATTGCTGATATTTGTCAGAAAAATGGGGCGCGGAACATCACAACGGCAAAGGATTTAGAAACCAGGTTAAAAATTTGGAAAGGAAGGAAAGCTGCTTTTGCTGCTGCGGGTCATTTAAGCCCAGATTATTACGTGCAAGATGGCGTAATTCCCCGGACACAAATGGTTTATGTGTTGAAAGAAATTGAGTTATTAAGCGAAAAATTTGGCTATCGGATTGCTAATGTATTTCACGCTGGGGATGGCAATCTACACCCGCTAATCCTTTACGATAATGCTGTTAAAGGTGCTTTGGAAAAAGTGGAAGAATTGGGCGGTGAAATTCTGAAATTGTGCGTGAAAGTGGGGGGAAGTCTTTCAGGAGAACACGGTATTGGTGCTGATAAGAAATGCTATATGCCGGAGATGTTTAGTGAGGTAGATTTGGAGACAATGCAGTGGGTACGTCAGGTGTTTAATCCCCAAGGTTTGGCGAATCCGGGGAAGATGTTTCCCACACCTCGCACTTGCGGGGAAGCAGCAAATGCAAAGGTTGAAAGTGTTAAGAAATTTGAGGGAGTAGACGTTTTTTAGGTTAAATGCCGAATTGGAAGCTTAATATTAAACTCTGTACCTTGACCGATTTCGGAAACACAATTAACTTCACCTCTATGTCTTTCAGTAACAATTTGATAGCTGATTGACAAGCCAATTCCCGTACCTTTACCTACTGGTTTTGTCGTAAAGAAAGTATCAAATATCCGTTGCTTCACCTCTTCCGTCATTCCTGGGCCATTGTCAGCAATTTTGATTTCTACATAATTGTCATCTACAACAGAGGTGCTAATCTTAATCTTACTAGGATTGTCGCGAATTTCTTGGATAGTTCGCTCTTTATTGCTATCTTCCAAAGCATCAATTGCATTGCCGAGAATATTCATAAATACTTGATTAATCGGCCCTGCATAACATTCCACAGCAGGCAATTCTCCGTACTCTTTCACAACCTGAATAGCCTGAGTGCTTCCCGTAGCTTTCATACGATGATTAAGAATCAGCAAAGTGCTATCAATTCCTTCGTGGATGTTAACAGCTTTGATCGCCGATTCGTCATGTCGGGAGAAGTTTCGCAGTGAGTTAACTATCTGGCAAATACGGTCAACGCCTACATTCATTGAAGACAGCATTTGAGTTAAATCTTCCATTAAAAAATCAAGTTCTATCGCTTCTATTTTCTCTTTAATTTCTAAGACAGGATGGGGATAGTGCTGCTGATAAAGCTTGAGCAAATACAACAATTCTTGAGTATAGTTATCGAGGTGAGTGAGATTGCCATAAATGAAGCTGACAGGGTTATTAATTTCGTGAGCAACTCCTGCAACTAGCAACCCCAGACTGGACATTTTTTCACTCTGTACGAGTTGGGAATGGGTTTGTTGTAGTTGGTTGAGAGCTACTTCTAATTTTGTCGCTTGTTCTCTACTTTTTGCTTCGGAAATCTGCAAGGCTTCTTCTGCTTCTTTGCCTTTAGTCACATCCATCTGTACGCCGATAAAATGAGTTAATTTACCCTTGCGATCGCGCACTGGAGAAATTGCCAATTGATTCCAAAAAGCTCTCCCATCTTTACGATAATTCTTCAAAACAACTGTGCATTGGCTTTGATTTTGCAAAGCTTGACGGATTTGATCTACCGCTTCGGGATCGGTATCATTTCCCTGCAATAATCGACAGTTATTTCCGATGATTTCCTCCTGCGAATAGCCAGTCATTTTCGCAAAAGCAGGATTACAATAAATATTAGCCAGGTTAGATGTTGTCGCGTCGGCAATCACAATTCCGGTGCTAGCTGCTGCCATCGCCCGACTGTAAAGCCATAGCATTTCCTCTGTGCGTTTGCGATCTGTAATATCGCGCAGTGTGGCCAAATAAGCCATTTTTCCTTCCCATTCCGTCTCCACCACCCGCATTTCCACTATGGCATTTTCTCGATCTTTACGTAGGGCTTCAACTTCTGTTTGTACAACACGCATTCCTGGTAATTCTGTTTTTCCTACTTGATGAATAATATCTGTATTTATCTCTAGATCGCAGGCAGAACCTTCTACTACCAAATTCCCAAAAAATTCCTTACCTAAAAGCTCCTCATCTTTGCATCCAAAAAGATGTTGTGCCGAGGAATTTACAAAACAAACAAGTCCTTTTTTGTTGACAACAACTATACTATCGGCATTTTTAGCAATTACATTGTGAAATCTGGCTTCACTAGCTTTTAGATCGCGTTTTAGTTCTTCAATTGCTAATTGCATCTGGTGCAATTCGCGCTGGTGAGAAATATAAGATAGTGGCAGGTGACTTTCTGTTGTATCCTTCGAGAAAATATCGGGCGATTCTTCACTAATTGCTTCATTAGCAAGCTTTTTACTTATCGTTTGCTTTAAACCATTGATATTAGTAATATTACTTTCTGAGTTGGCATCAGGAACAAACATATTTAAGAACTCCTAATAAAATTACTTAGAAAATTTATGGTCAAAAATTATGAGCAGATTTAGCTTGATCTCACCTTGGTAAAAGATTCTAGCACATAATTTTTTTCGCAAATATTAAATTTTGATTAAACTTGATTATTGGTATAAAATAATCTTAAAATATAAATTGTATCTTTGCGATCGGGATTTAGAACCAATGGCGCGTCTGGCACTGCTGAGCACATCTGATAAAACGGGGCTAATTGATTTAGCTCACACTCTGGTAGAAGAATTTGGCTTTGACATCATTAGTAGTGGCGGGACAGCGAAAGCTCTAAAAGATGCTGGGTTGCCAGTCACAAAAGTTGCCGACTACACGGGTTCTCCAGAAATTTTGGGGGGACGAGTCAAAACGCTCCATCCCCGCATTCACGGCGGTATTTTAGCGCGTCGAGATGTCCCCCAGGATGTAGCAGATTTGACTGAAAATAATATCCGCCCCATTGATTTAGTCGTAGTTAATCTGTATCCTTTCGAGCAAACAATTGCTAAATCAGAAGTAACTTTGGCTGAGGCAATTGAGCAGATTGATATCGGTGGCCCTGCGATGCTGCGTGCCTCAGCTAAAAATCACCCTCATTTGACCGTTTTATGCAATCCAGAGCAGTATCCTATTTATCTGGAAGAATTGCGGGAGCGCGGAGGAGAGGCTTCCTTAGATTTCCGGCAAAAATGTGCAATTGAAGCTTTCAATCATACGGCAAATTACGATCGGGCGATCGCATCTTATCTCACAAATCAATCCTCTCTAGAAGCCAATCGCTCCTCTCTCGTACAACATTTTACAATTGCCGGAACCCAGTTACAATCGCTCCGCTACGGCGAAAATCCCCATCAAGCGGCTACTTGGTATCAAAGTGGAGAAAACCCTACTGGTTGGACGACTAGCACAATACTCCAAGGCAAAGAATTAAGCTACAATAATCTGGTAGATTTAGAAGCAGCTCGCAGACTGATTGTAGAGTTTCCAGACACTCCCGCTGCGGCAATTCTTAAACATACAAATCCCTGCGGTGCTGCTATCGGAAATTCCTTGTCAGAAGCTTATCAAAAAGCTTTCGATGCTGACTCAATTTCAGCTTTTGGCGGGATTGTAGCTTTAAATCGTCCCATTGATGAGGCTACGGCTAAAACATTAACTCAAACATTCTTAGAATGTGTAGTAGCGCCTGCTTGTGAACCAGCAGCTCAAGAAATCCTCAAGGGTAAGTCAAAAGTGCGGGTTTTGATTTTACCAGATTTGATTCAGGGGCCGCCACAAACTGTTAAAATAATAGCAGGTGGCTTGCTCGTGCAAGACTCAGACAATGCTATAGAAGATGCTAGCAAATGGCGCGTTGTAACTGAGAAACAACCTACGGCGGAACAGTTAGATGAACTGTTATTTGCCTGGAAAGTTTCCAAGCACGTTAAATCTAATGCTATTGTCGTGACGCGCGATCGCGCTACATTAGGTATCGGCGCTGGACAAATGAATCGTGTAGGATCGGTTAAAATTGCCTTAGAACAAGCCGCTTTGAAAGCCAATGGTGCATTTTTAGCCAGTGACGGTTTCTTCCCCTTTGACGACTCCGTGCGAACTGCTGCGGCGGCTGGAATAGTTGCGATCGCACAACCAGGAGGTAGTATGCGCGACCAAGATTCCATCAACGCCGCCAACGAACTCGGACTGGTAATGGTTTTCACCGACGTTCGCCACTTTTTGCATTAATGTTAACAGTTAACAGTTAACAGTTAACCGTTAACTGTTAAAGAATTCGCTGGTAAGTTCTTCCTTCTTCCTTCTTCCTTCTTCCTTCTTCCTTCTTCCTTCTTCCTTCTTCCTTCTTCCTTCTTCCTTCTTCCTTCTTCCTTCCTATTATGGTATCAACAACGCAGCAACTTCAAAGCAAAGATGTTAAAGTCAAAATTCTCCTAACAGGAGGACATCAGTGTACAGTCAATCTCAAATCAGATGCACCCCTATTGCACAGCCTAATCAAAGCTTTGATGGCTCGAACTCAGCAAACACCTGGTTTTTCGACATTATTCCAAATTCCCATAGATGATGGTCGTTCCGCTCTATGTTTTCCTAGCGAACAGTTAGTTGGCTTAGTCACAGAACCCCCGATTTACTTGCAGCAACAACAGGAACAAAAACCTATTATAGAAATTCCATCCCCCCCTCCCACTCCTATTTCCACCGTTCAGGATTTAACATCTCGCTATGCTCAAATTGAAAACTTCTTGACAGCCGCAGAAAACAAACAACTACTGCAATATGTCCTCGACAAAGAAGCAGAATTTGTTCCTACCAGCACATCAACTAATGCTGAAGATTATCGTCGTTCAATGGTGCTTCACTCCTTCCCTCAATTCTCAGAACTAATGGTCAATCGCATTAAAGCAATTCTCCCAGATGTCCTCCGCAAATTAAATATTCCCCCATTTCCTCTTGGCGATATTGAAGCTCAGCTAACCATGCACAACAACGCCAACTTTTACAAAATGCACAATGATAACGGCTCCCCAGACACATCTAGCCGATTCTTCACTTACGTTTACTATTTTAATCGAGAACCCAAGGGTTTTACGGGCGGGGAACTGCGGCTTTACGACAGCAAAGTTGAAAATAACTATTACGTTGCCGCCGACACTTTCAGAACCGTAGAACCCCGAAACAACAGCATCGTATTCTTCCTCAGCCGCTATATGCACGAAGTATTAGAGGTAAAGTGTCCTTCAAAAGCTTTTGCAGATAGTCGCTTTACCATCAATGGCTGGGTACGCCAAGCTAGTTAAAATTTAAGATGAAATAGGGGAGAAATGATGTTAGCAATTAATCCGCTAATTTGGATAGAAAAAAAGTTTTTAGGCATTTACACCGGATCAAAACTCATTCCTCCCCAGGATCACCTTAGTTCAACACTTTGGTGGAAAATTGCTGTATTATATCAAACTCGAATTACTCGCAATAAACAATACAAATGGGTGTTATTTGGAGATTCGATTTCAGCTCATATTGGCAATCCCTTTGGCAAATATTTCTTTAACTTTGCCATTAGCGGAATGAGTTTAGTTTCCCTAGTTGAACAACTAAAATTATTACAGAAAGCCCAGACTAAATGCGATCGTGCTATTGTTGCTATTGGTACTAATGATGCCTGGTACGGCATTAGCGATCAAATCTTTCTATCTTTGATGAAAGAGGCAATTTTCCTGCTACGAGAAATGGAAACCACTCAAATAGTTTTAATTCCAGCTTTTTATTCAACTGTTGCCGCTAGTTTTAACCCTTTACGAGCGGGTTCTCTTCAAAGAGTAGAGGAAATTAATGTACTCATTCATCAGGTAGCTAAAACCGAAAAATTATCCCTTGAAGGCGAAGGAATTTTTGCGCTTTATGCCGACAAATCCTTAAAGGAAGACTTAACAACCGACGGGGTACATCTCAATCAAGAAGGTTGCCAAGTTTATCAGCAATTTTTATTACAAATAATCACCTAATATGATTTAGTAAAAAACAGCCGACATACTGAATCAATTCAGCAGTCGGCAGAAAAAATTACAGCTTTTAACGTTTCTTCTCCAACTCCAGCTTAAAGCAGCAATTTAGCTTGAATTTTACTCAGTAGCACCCGTCTTTTTCAGCAAGTTTGCTGTGTCGCAGTAATTGTTATATTCCGCTAGCATTAAAGCCGTGTAACCGCCCTTATTTTTATGGTTTAAATCCGCTCCCACTTCAATCAAACTTTGTACAATATCGGCATAACCGCGATGTGCTGCCCACATTAAAGCAGTAGCATTCGCCTCATCTTGTAAATTGACATTTGCACCATTTTCTAACAATACTTGCACAATGGAAATATTGCCTCGATCCGCTGCTTTCATTAAGGCTGTTTTACCTTTTTCAGCAACTACATTCACATCCGCGCCAGCGTCAAGCAAAAGCTTGACTATTTCTGTATGTCCGTGAAATGCTGCTAAAGTTAAAGCTGTTTCCTCAAAGTTTTTTGCATTTAAGAAATAGGAACAATTCTGCGGCTCAACCTTTTGCAGCAAAGCTGCTACAATTGAAGTGTAACCGTGAAAAGTTGCCACCAGCAAAGGCGTATCACCTAGCTTATTTCTTACTTGGAAATTAGCGCCTCGATTCAAAAGCAATTCCACTACATCGGCATTACCTTCTACAACAGCAAAATTTAAAGCCGTTTCATCATCGTTATCTTTAGCATTGATATCGGCACCAGCGTCAAGTAAAAGAGTTGCAATCTCAATATTTCCTCCCCCCGCCGCCGCCATTAAAGCCGTACCTCCATCCCCATTTTTAGCATTTACATTTGCACCTGCATTCAGCAAAGATTTTACTACATCAACATGACCGAAATCAGCAGCCAAAGTTAAAGCATTTTCACCATCTCTATCCTGAAAATTAACATCAGCACCACCCGCCAACAATACTTCTACAATTGCTAAATTTCCAGATTTAGCACCTAAAATTAAAGGTGTTTTGCCCTCCCGATTTTTGAAATTTGCATCCAATCCATAATTAATCAAAATTCGGATGATTTCAGCATGACCTTGACTGCCGGCTAACAATAGTGTAGAATTATGTACATTAGCTTTAGCATCTAGTAAAGCTTGTACAACAGTCTTTTCACCTTGTAAAACTGCTACTTTTAAAGCAGTATCTCCGTCTTTATCTTCAACATTGATATCGGCTCCCGCATCCAATAGAAGTTGCACAATAGAGATATCTCCCTTTAAAGATGCCGCCATCAATGCAGTGCTGCCATCATCATTTTGGGCATTGACATCAGCACCCCTATTTATCAACAACCGCACAGCATCAACCTGTTTGTGAGCCGCCGCCAACATCAAAGCCGTGATGCCAAATTGTTTTCTGCCAAAGTTGACATCAGCGCCTTTATCAAGTAGAAGTCGCACAATTTCTGTATACCCTTTCTGCGCTGCAAACATCAAAGCCGTAGTGCCATCTCGATCCTTAGCATTGGCACTGACACCCTTAGCGAGTAAAGTTTGTACATTAATGATGTTGCCACTTTTCGCTGCCTGGATTAGTAAACCGTCGTGTTTGGTAGACCCCATAATTCCGCCTCATCCCATCTGTTTGTACCATCACATGAGACTGTCTAAATGGTATGCTAAGTTTTATAAAGTTTTTTGCCCATCCTGAGAACGCTATGAGTCTTGCAATTCCTGAATCAGTTAAAATTTGGAGCCAATTCATCCACCCTACTCTAATGTGGGTATTGTTTGCAATTTCATTTTACGCCCTTTACCTCGGCATCCAAATCCGGCGTACCAGAGCCAGCGAAGGCGAAGTCAAAAAAAAGTTGATCAAAGGTAAGTTTAACATCAAACACTACCAAATCGGCTCTATACTTTTAGCCATAATGGTAATCAATACCCTCATTGGCATGGGTGTCACCTACATCAACAACGGCAAACTGTTTGTTGGCCCACACCTCTTAGCAGGCTTAGGTATGACAGGAATAATTGCCACATCTGCCGCCTTATCTCCCTATATGCAGAGAGGGAATGATTGGGCAAGATACAGTCATATTACTCTCAATGTCATTCTTTTAGGACTATTTGCTTGGCAAGCAGTCACGGGAGTAGAAATCCTGCTGCGAATTATTAGCAAAATGTAGTAATTTGTTAGTTGTTAGTTGTTAGTTGTTAGTTGTTAGTTGTTGGTTGTTGGTTGTTAAATAGTAGGTCAAATTGGTTAAATAATCCCTTGCCTAATAGCTAGTATAGCAACCGACAAGGTGATTAACAGACATCCGTAACGCCGCCCTCTGGGCGGTTAGGGCACCGCCTAGAAGGCGGCGTTACGTAAGTTCTCAAAAATAGAAATTGCTCTGTTCGTCATGGCGGTTGCTATAACAACTAACAACTAACAACTAACAATTCTAAATTATTAGAGGAGAAAGCAACGATGCAGGCTTCCAAATTCGAGCAAGAATACCTTTCTCAATTAAATAATCAGTCTCCTGCTGATTTTCAAATACAACCTGTTCGCGATAAAAATCTGCTAGTTTATCAATGTCGCCAGAACAGAAAATATCTCTAGATTTAGTATGAAACGTAACAGGAATTTTAGTCTGGCCAAACCAATAATCCGAGAATTTACCTAACTGCTGATACTTGCGATAATAAAATCCAAATCCGCAACTGATATAATGAAGTATCACCGGACAACTCGTACACTGAGCCGTTTCAGGATGACGTTCAACTGTAGTAAATTCGTGAACCCCACTGGGTAAAACACCGGGCAAAACTCGCGCCGCCGCCTTACCATTTCCATAACCAATAAAATACTCTTCCCTCCTAAAAAACTTATTGTACTCATCAGGTAAAGGATAGGGCATCAAATGCCCGTGTTTTTTAAATAGTGTCACCTCTTTAAAGTAATCATCTATTTCCAATTTCTCTGGCACACCTTCAAAATTTCGGTAGAGAACTTGACCTATACTGTAGGGAATAAAATCAAAATGATCCGAGATTGACTCTTGCGTGTAAAAGAGCTCATCGCAGTCAATATGGATAATCCAATCCATCTGCATTTCCCAGGCTAATTTGATGGCAGTTTCAGCATTTAAAATCTGTCTAGCCATCACTTCGCTAGTGACGTGCTGAGCCATATTGTTGTAAAGAGTATTTTCCTTTTGCTGAAATTTCAAGCGTTCATCGCAAGGAATTGTGCTGACATTAGAAAATCTTTGAGCAATTTTTATCGCCTCATCTTCTGGGTTGTCAAAAAAGATAAATATGTGGGCTATCCCTATTTTCAAATGGTAGCGAATAAAAGATTCAAGAATATTTCCGGGGTCTTTGACAGTTGTTACAATGCAGACCTTTGAACTCATAAAAATCTCTGACTCTTGGTTGATTTTGCTAATATTACTTGGGCGATTGAAATCGCATCTAGACAAACTTTGATCCGCCTACGCGGACTACATAATTTTAACCCGCGCAGGCGGGTTTTGTCTGTGTAGCCGCGAATTTTATTCGCCCCGTAATATTATTTTTTATGAAGCTTTTTCGGAAACGGTATCCCTAACGAATTGTGGAAAACTTGCTGAGTTTTATAAGTTAAGCGACGGTTAACTTGACCTACAATTTTATCTAAAACCCCTTCCCCCGTCTTCTGAATCAAAGCACTAGATTTACCTCGAATAAACTTAGGAAAGTACAGCCCCACCGCCAAATCTAACCGCCATTTAACACTGGTAATTACTGGTGGTAACTGAGCAAGCTCAGAGGCATTTAACCGTGAATAAAACTCCTCTGTCGGTACTTCTACTAACTCCATAACTGAGCAAAAATTAACATCATATCCAGGTGCAGTATAATCGGGAATAGGAATCGTCCGAATGCGGTAAAATCCTTGCTCATCAGGGGGTAACAACTCCAAACCAATCCGCGCTTCTACGATATACCCAAAAGCGCCAAAACGCCCGATTAACATATCGTAACCATTCTCTCCAAGGGGTTCAGCTTTCATCGGCAAAGCACAGGGGATAAACCAAGTATGGTGATTATTAAAATGGTTAGCTACCGCTTCAACATCAGCATACATCTCCATACTGTCTTCAAAATGGCTGTGAAACCAAGTTTGCTCAGTTTCTGCCGATACCTCTGTAACTTCTGGTTGTGGGATGTTAGATGGTTCGTTCCTAAGTTCTTCAGAAGCTTGAACAGCTTGATATTCAGAGGAATCCTGCTGCATGATATGCTCTCCTGTAATAGATGCGGTTTTCTCGGCTTAAGGATGTCAGTTGAGGATTTAATCTCTAGAATCGATCGTGGTGAAAGTTGTGCTTAGCAGCAAGAAAAATTTGATCTTAACTCAGCATAACGCGAGATGTAAGCAACCCCAGTCTAAAGATAGGGGCTTCAGCTTGATATTCAAGGTAGGCTAAAGTTTGTCATCATTTTTTCTCCTCGGTCTAATGCCGCAGGATTTCTAACGGAGTTTTTATGAAAGCATTTGTAGCAGGGGCAACTGGTCAAACTGGCTGTAGGATTGTTAAAGAATTGATAAAGCGCAATATTCCTGTCCGTGCTTTAGTTCGGAATTTAGAAACAGCTAGGGAGATTCTACCTCCAGAGGCAGAATTGGTGACAGGGGATGTATTAAATGCAGCTTCTCTCCCGGAGCTCATAGGTGATTGCACAGTGCTGCTTTGCGCCACCGGTGCGAAGCCTAGCTTTGACCCGACAGGGCCTTACAAGGTGGACTATGAAGGTACTAAAAATCTTGTAGATGCTGCCAAAATTAAGGGGATTGAGCATTTTGTGTTGGTGACTTCTTTGTGCGTTTCTAACTTTTTCCACCCGCTGAATTTATTTTGGCTGATTTTGGTGTGGAAGAAGCAAGCGGAGGAATATTTGCAAAAAAGTGGTTTGACTTACACGATTGTCCGGCCTGGGGGTCTGAAGAATGAAGATAACACGGATGCGATCGTGATGGAGTCGGCTGATAAACTTTCTGATGGGAGTATTCCACGAACTAAGGTAGCGCAGGTTTGCGTTGAGGCGCTGTTTCAACCTGCATCTCGTAATAAAATTGTGGAGATTGTCGCGAAGTCTGAGGCGGAGACCAAGAGTTTTGAGCAGTTGTTTGTTGGTGCGACTTAAATCGGGAACCGTGCGATCGCATTTTGTAGTAAGTAGTCGGACATAATTAAACATAGGGTGGGCGCTTGTCTCAACCATCTATAGCCATGAGTTACAGGCTTTTGGCCATGAGCGCCCACTCTAAAAGTTATAGCGTTTATTTATGTCAGGACTTATGCACATTTTACGTAACGCCGCCATCCTGGCGGTTTCTTTACCGCCAAGATGGCGGCGTTACGGATAGTTTTGTGTAAATCCTAGACATGAACAGCAGAGGAATTACAGAGAATGACAAGAATTAGAGTTAGGGATGTCCGTCGCAGAAAACTAGGCTGGTTCCGCCGCTCAGAAATCCAAATTGTTAAACGCCTGATTTTTAGCAGCATAACTGTCTTGATTCTAGCATTCTTGATTCGGAATTGGCACGGAAATCAAGAATCTTTTTTAGTTCAAAATAATAGTAATCAATTGCCTCCTTTAGCAATGAGAGGCGGCGATCCTTACATTCGAGCACTGATGCGAACGATATCAGCAAGCGAGTCGAATGTTAGCAAACCCTACTCTGTTATTTACGGTGGCGAAGTTGTATTAGATTTAAGCCGTCATCCCGATTTATGCGTAAAAATTGTCTCCGGCCCCAATCGGGGAAGGTGTACTACAGCGGCGGGGCGATATCAATTTTTGAGTTCCACTTGGGAGGAAAAAGCGAAGCGATATCATCCCCATCCTTCTCAGTTTATATTTTGGAAAGAGTACAGTTTTGAGCCAAAATTTCAGGATGCTGTTGTTTATGCTTGGCTGAGCGATACCAAGTTTTGGAAAGCTGATATTTCCGCACTGTTACAACAGGGTAAATTCAATAAAGTACAGCGGTTGTTATCGGGGACTTGGACAAGTTTAGGCTATGGGATAGAAGACAATTCTATGACAGGAGAGTTGCCCAAAATATATCAGGAAATTCTACAAGAAGAACTTGGGAAAAATGATTCTTAACTGTTAACTGTACTCAAAACTAATTGCTAATTGCTAATTAACAGGTTTTACTTCCCTCCATTAAATCAACAACTGAACCGTATTGGAATTTAACTGTTAGCAGAAAGAGAAAACCAGCAGAATCTTAAATATATGTTGCTAAAGTCCTGACATGAGCGGTTGCTGCTGACACTGTTACTGGCAGTTTATAGCCACCTCCATGAGCAGAGAGGACTGGACATCCATATCTTTTGGCAAAATCCAAAGCAATTTCAGTTAGTTTACAGAAGTCATCATTTGTCCAGCCTGTTGTACGTTCTCCACAATCATCTTTATGGGAATCATAACCCGAAAAAATAGCGACTAGATTAGGTTGCCAAGGCACATTTTCTAAAGCTTGCTGAAAAGCATCAATACTTTCATCTCCAGAGTAGAATTTCCCAGTTATACCCTCCTCTTGCAAAACTTCAACTGGAAAAGATTTAGTCATAACAGGAATGTTACAGTGTCCAACCGCAACAGCCGCATCTGTAGTTCCAGCTTTCAAGTCTGAGGCTTTAGCCATGTAGAGATCCACGGCACTATGAATACTAATACAATAGACACTGAAATCGTTGCTAAAAATTTCCTGAGTTCCGTCACCATGATGAATATCCCAATCAATAATCAGAACCTTTTCAAATCCCTGAAGCTGAGCATATCGAGTAGCAGCAGCAAGGGGATTAAGGAGACAATAACCATGTCCCCAGTTACTATGAGCATGATGTCCAACCATACTAAAACAGTAAGCACGTTCTACGAGTCCTTGTTTCATTTGGTCAATCGCTTCCAGCATTCCTCCTAAACCATAGAAATAACCTGGTAAACAGTATTCTAAGCCTTGACACTCAATGCTTAATTCTGGTAAGGATAAGCTAATTTTGTCCAAAGGTTTATCGAGAGCTTTTAGGGCCAGTTTTCGGAGATAGTCATGGGTATGAACTCTGAGATAATCAGAAATTTTAGCTTTTCTCAATGGTAATACTGGATAATCTTGAAGAGATTTTTCAAGACTCTGGCGAACTTGGTTATAGTAAGGAAAAGAGTATTGGCTAAAAGAAATTTCTTGAAGAGGCTTAGAAGTATAAAATGCTTGGGAGTGAAGGGAAGTGACAAGCCGCATTATTATCATCCTATACGCAATATTAGAACCTGTTTGAAAAGAATGCCCGCCATCGCTATGAAAACATAGTGCTTCGGCTTAAGTTTCAAAGCGAGCGTATCAAATTTAACAATTATAGCAAGTTAAAAGGATTAAGCTAAAGAAGCCTGACAATTGAAACCATGACCGACTCCATCACCGCCCAACTTACCCAAGCTTCTAAAGGGCTACTCTTCCTCTAACTCCCCGATTCATCGTTACAATAGTCACTGGATTTAAGGAGTCAAATCTTGTCAAATCTCCCATAGGCACGGAGCGCGACAACTGCACCTGCATAATTTTACAATTCCAATTGGGTTCGCGCCGCATTCTTTCCTCCTTCCAACTCAAAACAGCAGCTAAATCTTCTACACTAGATATTGCCAATACTATTACTCCTCCCGGCAACATTCGCAAAGCACATACACCTAAAATTTTAGTAATTTCTCCCCCACTGCCACCGACAAAAATTCGATTAGGCGGTCGCAAACGATGTAGAATTTCAGGAGCATTGCCGTGAATTGAAATTACATTTTGTACCTGAAAACGGCGACAATTTTTTTCAATTAAAGACGTACCTTCCTCCATTTTCTCGATCGCATAAACCTGAGAATCCGGGAACAACCGGGCAATTTCAATCGAAACCGCACCAGTACCCGCACCCACATCCCAAATCGCTTGACCTGGTTGTAACGACAGTTCCCCCAAAATCAACACTCGCACTTCTCGCTGAGTCATTAAGCCAGGGCGATCGCTAAAACTGAGAAAATTGCCATCCGGTATCCCTAACATCGGCAAACTGCCTAAATCCAGGGGTTCCGTAGCTGCCCTAGACTCCCGCAACAGCACGACCAAATTGAGCGGTGCAAAAGTCTCCCCCTGCAAAGCATCTAACGACCATTCCCTGACTCGTTCATCAGGGGCCCCCAAATTTTCGCATAGCCAAAACTGATAACGACTGGGCAAATCTAAAGCCTTAATCAAATTTGCGATCGCCCCTGGAGAATAATTCTCATCCGTCAGCACAGCAATCTTATCAACACCTTGCTGTAACTTAGCAGTCAACTCCTCAAAAGACCGCCTGTGAGCATTAATAAAGTGGGCATCTTGCCAAGGAAGTTTCAGGCGGTTAAAAGCTAACTGTACAGAGCTCAAATGCGGATGAAAAATTAACTGTTCGGGAGGCAATTCCGCCACCAGCAGCCGTCCCCAACCGTAAAATAGCGGGTCGCCCGAAACCAAAACTACTATTGCACCCGGAAACGAAGTCGCCAATCGCCGACGAATTTCTTTAATTGCACCCGTCAAATCTCCTAAAACCAAGCGTTCTGCCCGATGCTTAGAGAAATAACCTAAGTGGCGATCGCTCCCCACCAGCAGAGTCGCCTTTTCTACAATTTGCTGCACCGACTTACTCAGTCCCGCAGCACCATCCAAACCAATGCCAACAATATGTACAGTCAATTGTTTACTCAATTGTGCGCCGTCAACCGATATTTAAACAGTTAACAGTTAACAGTTAACCGTTAACCGTTAACAGTTAACCGTTAACAGTTAACAGTTAACCATTTTAAAATTCCAAAACTGGCCAGTTTGGTTCGCGATAATAGTGAGTCATATCGTCAAACTTCCGAAGTTCGACCCGATGTATCCCAATTTCTTGGGGTGCATTTAGCCATTGGTCATTTAACTCAGACAAAAGAGAGCAAAAGCGATCGCGGTCTAGCCCCGACCCGATATCGCCAAAATAAGCCAGAGTAATGTGAGCAGTAAAATGATATTGCTGTTCAATTCCCAAAGCCATTAAATCAGGATTTTGATAAATACAGCGGCGGAACTCCAAAATCTGCTTGTAAGAATTTTCATCCATAGGGGCTAAACAGACTGCGATCGCTCTAGTTCGCACCATTAGACCCAACACCATCCAGCGAATGGCAGGAATTCCAGTTACAGTCGATTTGCAACCAGCAAAGCATTCGCCAATGCGCGATCGCAATTTCTCCTCAAATTCAGGATTTTGACTGGCATCAAGGAAAGCACCGTCCCAAATTAAATCAGCCAAAGTTAAATGGAAGCTGTCTTTCGGCACAGGCACGATCGCCCCCGCCTCTAACTGCTTCACCAGCGTTTGTTGGCACTCGTCCAAACTCGCATAAAAAGCAGCATTTTCCGACTCTTCCCCCCAAGGCGGTGTCGTTACCGTATAGCCGGGAAAAGTTACGGGCTCTCTCCTACCCCCTGGTTGAGGCTTAAACTTAGGAGATTCCTGAATGTGCTCCACCTGGGACTTGTAGGTGTCCAGCAGCGTCAGCCGCGCCGCCCGATTCACGTAAGCTTGATAAGTATCGTCCAATCTCGATTGCCTCGCGCTAAGTAATAGCTTTCAGTACCTAGCCAATTTTAGATTGTAGATTGGGATCAATAAGAGTCAAAATCTGAAATCACCCAAATTGACGACTAATCTCAAATCCTAAATTCGGCAACTGATAGTCTCTTATGCAAATTTACCTCTTCTGGGGAGAGGATGACTTCTCTCTAGCCCAAGCAGTTGATACCCTGCGCCAAAAAGTCCTTGACCCCAACTGGGCGACTTTCAACTATGATAAAATTCTTCCCGACCAGTCGGATGCAGTTATTTCTGCCCTCAACCAAGCCATGACACCGCCCTTCGGCACGGGCAGCCGCTTTGTCTGGTTAGCCGATACCCCCATAGCTCAGCAATGTTCCCAGGAACTATTCGCCGAATTAGAACGGACACTGCCAGTCATTCCCTCCACCACCGTGTTGTTGTTGACAACTCGTAATAAACCCGACAGTCGGCTCAAGTCTACAAAATTATTGCTCAAATCTGCTGAAGTCCGCGAATTTTCTCCCATCCCTCCCTGGAAAACAGAAGAATTGGTCAAGCGGGTACGCCAAGCCACAGAGGAAAGAGGAGTAAAATTGACCCCAGCAGCGATCGAACTTTTAGCTGAATGCGTCGGGAACGATACCAGGCAGTTAAATAGCGAATTGGATAAATTAGAGCTGTACGCAGGTAACACTAACAAACCTTTGGGCGATGAAGCGATCGCCACCCTAGTTCGCTCAAACACCCAAAACAGCTTACAGCTTGCCGCAGCTATCCGCCAAGGCAATACAGCCCAAGCCTTGCAGCTAGTTGCCGAACTAATCGGACATAATGAACCAGCCTTAAAAATTGTAGCCACCTTAACCACTCAATTTCGGACTTGGCTATTGGTAAAATTAGGGGTACAAGCCGGCGAAGCCGATGAAAAAATAGCTCAAGCCGCAGAAATCAGCAATCCCAAACGAATATACTTTTTCCGCCAAGAAGTCAAGAGTCTAACTGTCGAAAAATTGCAAAAAACCCTCCCCCTACTGCTAGAGTTAGAATCATCTCTCAAGCGGGGTGCACAAGAGGTTTCAACTCTACAAACCAAGGTCATAGAACTGTGCAGACTATTCTATTAACAGCAAATGGTAAGAAAATGCCAGAAAAAGCTAAGGTGGTGAATAAATATTTATTCGACACACCCCTTTACTCTCAAGCCTCTTGGTTTTACGGCACTTGATTTTTGGCGGATTTAGCTTAAAACAAGGAACACAAAGATACACTTGAAGAGCGCATCCAAGACACGGTAACTTTAGCTAGCACACGGTTGAAATCCCGCAACACATCCGCGTCATGCCAATAGGTATCGTCAGGGGTAAAAAATCAGCAGCTAGAGTGCAATTACAAATCAGGATGCTCCGTGCTAAAAAAGTAACCACAGACTCAGTATTTGAGCGAGTGGGTAGTGGGGTTGGTTGCAGTAGCCAAAATACCTAGATTTACCTAGTATTGAATTAACAAATTGTGGGTATTGGGTGAAGATCGGTGAGTTGTTTTAGCGGAATTAAGTTATAATAAACTTGCGCTTGGTCAATGCGAGTTATTAAGGCTCAAGTAACTTGAGTGTTACTAAAACACCTGATCCGAATTGACTACACCAACTGAATATACAAACACCCAAAGGTTTCAAGCTCTAACAGGGGAGTAGTGGACAAGCTTATAAAAGCAAGCAGTAATGCAATATTACTTACCTTTGGTTAAGTTACACCGTAGACTTAGGCTTTTGCTCCTCTATTAGCGATAGTAGATTTGCATAGGTTTTTATAAGCGGCAATGACAAACCCTTTAAGTATCAACTTTTTGATTGTGGATTCACCCCCAAAAAGTTGTCCTTAAAAATCCCCGCGTCTTTAGACCGGAGAGTGTCAATAACCTGCTCGCAGCCCTCTAAAAAGTGCTAGCTATGACACAACAGAACCTGCGGGAACTTGCTAAGCAGGGCGATCCCAAGGTGATCGCGTCTGTAATTAACCGCACACTCCAACCCAAAGGCATCAATGCCCAAGTGGGACGGGACAATGACAACCTCCAGGTAATGCTGGAGTCAGATCAAGTTCCGAACCAAACTGCCCTTATGGACTTTATCCGTAAGGGGATGATGAACTTGGGAGTTGAATCAATTCACACTGTGAAGGTTTATGGTCGTCAGGTAGGTGAAGACTTACCGGCCTGGGAAGACGAGATTGAGCTGATGCCAGCCGCCGATCCAAAGTTTTATGCAGATGAGGGTGCAATGCCTAAAAAACCTGTAGATGATGTCGATCTCGAACCCGAAGATTACGATCGGGAGGAAGAATACAACCCCGATGAGGATGAGGATGAGGATGAGGATGAGGATGAGGATGAGCTAGATGAAGCTCCACCTCAAAAGAAGCAGATTCCTAAATTAGCAATAATCGCGGGGATCGTTTTTGTACCGGTGGCTGCGATCGCAGGGCTTTACTTTACAGGAAATTTGCCATTTTTAAAGAGTTCGGCTCCTCCGTCCCCAGCTTCTTCCCCAGTAGCATCACCTAAAGCTGCTTCTCCGAAGCCAAAACAGGCCGCTTCACCCAATGCGGCGGCGGCTCCCAATACTGCGAAACCAGTTGCACCTTCTCCAGTAGCTTCTGCTACACCGAAACCAGCCGCACCTTCTCCGGTGGCTTCTACTACACCGAAACCAGCCGCACCTTCTCCAGTGGCTTCTGCTACGCCGAAACCAGTTGCACCTTCTCCAGTGGCTTCTGCTACGCCGAAACCAGTTGCACCTTCTCCGGTAGCTTCTGCTACGCCGAAACCCGCCGCACCCGCACCCAAACCTGCCACACCTAAACCTGATTCTTGGAGATTAGCGGTGAATAAGGCTCAAAGTGCGGCAAACCTTGCCCAGACATCCATATCAAAAGGTGAGTGGGAGGAAGTGGCGAGTGAATGGGAGAAAGCTGTTCAGCTAATGAAGGCTGTTCCGCCATCTAGCCCAAATTATCAAAAAGCTCAGGAGAAGGCGGCAGAGTATCAGTCAAATCTGAGTATAGCTCAGCAGCGAGCTGCGGCCGTGCAGTGATTTTTGAGTTTGTTTATAGGGCGATCGAAATTTGCTGTGCAGAGGAAAGGTTGCAGTTGTAAAAGGGGCTTCAAGCTAGGCTTGATATTACAACTGCGTTGTTTCCCTTACCTGTATTTCTTCCTTCTTCGGTCTTCCTTCTTCGATCTTCCCTATGCAGAAGTAACCAACCGTTTCTTTAGAGACTCGGTACGGCGTTTAGCAGTAGGATTATCAGGCTCCAATTTTAGAGATTCTTCGTACATTTCTAAAGCCTGAGTTGTTAATTTCTTACGCTCATAAGTATGGGCAAGGTTATTAATTGCCGTCACATAATCCGGTTTTAACTTAATAGCTTCTTTGTATTGGCGGATGGCTATATCGTATTGTTCTTGACCGAAGTGTGCGAAACCGAGGGCGTTGTAGATGATAGCAGCATCTTCTTCAACTTTTAAGTCTTTGGATTTCAGGGCTTTTTGAAACTGTGATGTTGCTTGAGCATATAACTTTTTATCTACATAGATACTGCCCAATTCGTAATATTCCTGTGCTGTTCCTTTTTCATTACCGAGTTTAGCTTCTAACCGCAAGAGAGTAGTTTCGATCTTACGAGTTTTGATGATCTGGCGCAGAATAAACCAGCCAGCGCTAGCAAGTATAGCTAGCAAGACTGATAGATAAACAATGGGCAAACCGCTATCCATGCTGTTTAAATAGGTAGATTGAAAATCTTATTTATTTTATCCTTAGTGTGAAGCCCCTACTAGATCGCCAAAAGAATTCGGACGATGTAGGGGCCTCACATTTGAACGATACTCTGGCGGGATCACCTGCCTAAAACCCCAATTTATCCTTGTGCTTGATTTGCCAATTCCACCACTTTGCCGAAAGTTGCGGGGTCAATGATTGCCATTTGCGCCAGCATCTTACGGTTGATTTCAATATTGGCTTTTTTCATGTTGCCGATGAGCTTGCTGTAGCTGGTGCCGTGTATGCGAGCTGCTGCATTGATGCGAGCAATCCACAGGCGGCGGAAGTCGCGCTTCCGTTTACGGCGATCGCGATAGGCGTTGCGAAGCGCCTGCATTACCCGCTGGTTAGCTGTGCGAAACTGTTTAGACTGTGAGCCTCGGAATCCCTTAGCTAGTTTGAGAATTTTTTTGCGGCGTTCTCTAGCGACGTTACCGCGTTTTACCCGTGTCATCGTTTATTTCCGTTAAACTTTACAAGTATGGAAGCATCAGACGCACATTCTCTTCGTTAGTCGGATCGAGGACGACCATTTGAGAGAGAGTGCGTTTACGATTGGAGCTTTTGTGCTGTAGTAAGTGGCTTTTGTAAGCTTTCCGCCGCACAATTTTACCGCTGCCAGTAGCTCTAAAGCGCCTAGCAGCCGATTTGCGAGTTTTTAATTTCGGCATGGACTGGCCTTAATTGGACACAAGCTTTAAGGATACCACGTTTTTGCTATTGTGTACAAGAGATTTTTGGGGGCGATCGCAGGTGCATCTGAGGCGACATCGACAAGAGATACCAAGCTCAGACGTGAAAAGATATACTAAAAATATGCACAAAAGTTTGAAAAAAAGAATTTTGAAACTGCTAAAAATACTGTGGGAGCAAGTTCAGCGGCTAAAGGTACGGATAGTTTCGCGGATCTTTCACAAGCGCTTCTCTTCTCCGTCGGCGATGCGATCGGCACCTTTACCAATTAATGAAGAAGATAGACTAAAAGCTCTTTATCGCTATAATGTCCTCGATACTGCCGCTGAAGAAGCTTTTGACGATCTAACTGCTTTGGCATCCCACATTTGCGGTACTCCAATTGCTTTAGTGAGTTTAGTTGATGCTAACAGGCAATGGTTTAAATCAAAAGTAGGTATAGAAGCAGAAGAAACTCCAAGAGATATAGCCTTTTGTGCTCACGCTATTTTACAGCCGAATGAATTGCTAGTTGTACCAAATGCGATAGAAGACGAGCGCTTTGCTAGCAACCCCCTAGTAACTTCCGATCCTAATATTAGATTTTATGCTGGAACTCCGCTAGTAACTTCTGATGGTTTTCCCATTGGCACTTTGTGCGCGATTGATACAATTCCTCGCCAATTAACTGCAAAGCAACTTGAAGCACTACGCATTTTAGGTCGTCAAGTGATTAATCAAATGGAATTGCGAATTAATTTGGCTAACTTAGAGCGCACTCGCATCAGACATAAGCAAGCAGAGGATAAATTGCGGGCTAATGACGAGCAAATTGTCAATCTTTTAGAAGGGATAGCGGATGCTTTTTTTGCCTTAGATCGGCAGTGGCGATTTACTTATGTGAATTATAAAGCAGCGCAAGTGTTTGAGCGATCGCCAGAAGAAGTTTTTGGTAAGAATATATGGGAAGAGTTTCCTGAGTTCTTAGAATCGACGTTTTATGAAGAAGCACACAAAGCTGTATCTCAACAAGTTGGCGTGACTTTTGAAGAGTTTCACCCTCATTTAAAACGATGGTTTGAAGTCCGGGCTTTTGCTTCTTACGACGGTCTTTCTGTTTTTTTTCATGACATTTCATCTCGCAAGCGGATGCAAGCAGCTCTGAATATTGAACAGAAAAAAACTGAGGGTTTATTACTTAATATTTTACCTAAAGTGATTGCGGATAGGTTGAGACAGGAAGCTGTACTAATTGCTGATAGATTTGATGAGGCGACAATTTTGTTTGCGGATTTAGTTAATTTTACGCAGTTGTCAACGCGGAAGACGGCGACGGAGTTGGTTTACTTGCTAAATGAAATGTTTTCAGATTTTGATAGACTGACGGAAAAGTACGGTTTGGAGAAAATTAAAACGATTGGGGATGCTTATATGGTAGCTGGCGGAATTCCCACTCCTAGAGAGGATCATGCAGAGGCAATTGCAGAAATGGCTCTCGATATGTTAGAAGAAATTAATCAATTCAGTGTTCAAAGGGGAGAGAACTTTAATATCCGTATTGGGATTAATAGCGGGCCGGTGGTAGCGGGGGTAATTGGTACTAAGAAGTTTATTTACGATTTGTGGGGTGATGCTGTAAATACGGCCTCGCGGATGGAATCTCACGGAATTATTGGGAGTATTCAAGTTAGTGCAGATACTTATGAGTTATTACGGGACAAGTATGTATTTGAGGAGCGTGGTGTTGTTAATATTAAGGGGAAAGGGGAAATGATTACGTATTTGTTGACTGGGAGAAAGTTATAGCAACCGCCAAGGCGGTTAGGGGCTAGGGGCTAGGGGCTAGGGACTAGGGAAAGAAGGGAAAGAAGGGAATAGAATGAGGGAACTATAGTTCGGCGGTTGAAACCGCAACTACACAAACAAAGTCCGCCTACGCGGACTAAGAAATAAAGAGTATATTTAAGCCGGATTTGATATAACTCAATTACCAATTACCAATTACCAATTACCAATTACCAATTACCAATTACCAATTACCTAAAAATATCTTTACGTTTTTGAAACAGGAAAGTTATCGCAAAATAAACAACTGTATGCAAACATAAAATAGCCCAGTTGAGAGCTAGATTTTCCCAAGTTGGCTCATAGACAGCACTCCGATCGAATAATTGAGGCAAAAAGTTACCATCAGACAATTCTATAGGCTTTGCCACCATAGCATTTACATTCACTAAACTTCCATAAGCTCCTACAGACCAGCGGCTTACTGTTAGCCAAGAAATCCAACCACCTAGTCTTTCTATTGTAAACAAACTATCTAATTTAAACCATACCCCAGAAAATATCATCTGAAACACTAAAATTAGAGGTAGAATTTTATAAGCTTGACTGATATTATTGACAAATGCTGATACCATTAATCCCAAATTCATGCTAGCCAGCAGCGTTAAAAAAGTAGTGATAGCTAAACCGATAGGCCAGGCAATTATATCTGAGTCTGGCTGTTCAAAACTGATTAAAATTACTGCTGTAATTACCAGAGTTTGCAGACAAGCTAATCCTTTTAATCCGATTAACTTTGAAATAACATAGGGGAATAATCCGATACTTCCTAAACGCTCTCGCCTAAAGATTACCTGTTCTTTAACAATTTCTGGAATTGAACTATAAACACCTGCCAAAATATTAGACAAAGAAAATAATAGTAAAAATCGCACTGCTAAAAAAGCAAGTTTTGAATCACTATTATTACTAAAAACGAATGGCTCTGTATTTTTTATTGCCGCTAATAAGATAGGGAAAATAACAGCAGCAAACATCCCGAAAGCAAAATTTATATGATCGCGAATTGCTAATTGAAAATAGCGCTGAGTGAGTAGATTTAACTGTCTCAAAGGTGAGACTCTAGCAGAGTGAGAAAGTTTCGCAAATTTAGCTTGTTGTTGATAAAGTTGAGGGCTGAGTGGGGAGGCAATATAACGCTGGTAATAGCTAGAATAGCGATATTTATCTTCCCACAATTTAACAATAGATTCACCTTTTTCTAATTCACTATAAATAGCTGCGAAATCTTGATTATGAAAGGCAAAAAAACTATGAATATCTGCTGGTGGGCCGAAGTAGCAAAGATGGCCGCCGCCACCAAGAAATACTAGGCGATCGCAGATGGTAATATTAGTATTAGCCTGGGCGGTAAAAATCACAGTTCGCTGTTGTTCTGCCAATTTCCGCAATAGCGATACCATCTTTTTCTCTAATCCTGGATCTAGTCCTAAAGTCGGTTCTTCCAAAAAAAACAGCTTCGGATCTACAACTAATTCTACTCCAATACTTACTCGCTTGCGTTCGCTATTGCTGAGAGTATTTATCAACTTATTGCGCTGGTCAAACATTTCAATATCATCTAAAACTTTTTTGAATACCTGTTCGACATTCGCATCGGAAGGCAAACGTAATTTAATAGCATAAGTCAGGGCTTCTGCTACTGTCAATTCACCATGAAGGGCATCTTCTTTAGGTACGAAACCAATCAAAGAGTTGTAGCTATCAAAATGTTTTCGCAAATCTTCGCCATTGGCGTACACTGCACCACGATTTGTGGGTTCAATCCCTAATAAAGTCCGCAATAATATTGATTGATTAGCATCGCTTGTCCCAGCTAAAGCGACTAAATTGCCGGGTTCAATAGCGAGGGAAATGCTATCAAGTAAACGCTGACTTTCATTATTTTTATTCTTGCCATCACGGACTAATTCTATTGCTTCCAAACGGAGCGCATCACCGGGATTAATTAAGGTTATTTCACCAGCTTGATAAATTAAAGTAAAAGGGCCAATGCGAATTTTTGCGCCTTCAGTAAGCACCACAAAATTATTAATCCGTTTGCCATTGACAAAAACGCCATTGCTGCTGCGATCGGTGAGGATATATTGCCCGTGAGCGTTAGCATCAATGGTGGCGTGGCGACGGGATACAATAGGAGAGTTGAGTTGTACGGTGGCGTTGCGATCGCGACCTAAGAGCACAGAACGATTCCGCAGCGCGATCGCAGTTCGTGGTAAATTACCAGCAGTAGGACTAGCAGGATTAAAATAAATTAGCTGAATTTGGTTTCTAGGGTCTTGACCGATCCGCAATTCTGTCTCGTGTCTTAAAGCCAAACCTTTTACAGCAGTCACCTGTGTATAGCTAGGGAGCGCAAACATCCCATTAGTGCTGGGTTTGCTACCATCGCCGTCATAAATCCAGTAATCTTCCCCTTCTCGGCGCAAAACCGCTTGACTGCTAGAAATAATCTGCCAAACTTGAGGAACCAGTAAATCAGCTTTGTAGGGATCGCGCCCCAATACGTGCTCATTTTTTGTCAATTCTAAGCGCAAAGTCTGCCCCTGATTGTTGAGTTCTAAATAGGGGTTGTTAAATAAATGTGTTTTCTTTTGCGTTTGACTCGTCATGGGGTTGTCTGGAAACCAAGTGCGATCGGAGCAGAAGGCCAAAGTCGATCGGGTATATTCTTATACGAATTGGGAGGCTTACCCAAATTGTTCCGAAATCAACTATTAAAAGAGATAGTAATGCTATACCATGTTTAAGAAATTGCTACAAAGCTAATTCTTCCCCAGCATGAGCTACTGCATCAATCCCAAGTGCCCGCGTCCTCAAAATCCTGAAAATGTTAGCTTTTGCCAAAGCTGCGGCTCTCAATTAGTGATTGAGGGGCGCTATTGGGTACTTCGCCCCCTGGGGAAAGGCGGCTTTGGTCAAACTTATGAGGTAAATGAGGGTAGCATTCCGAAGGTTTTAAAATTACTCACCTACAACGAGCCGACGGGTGTACGGCTATTTCAGCAAGAAGCCCACGTTTTAATGAGGCTGAGACATCCGGGTTTGCCAATAGTAGATCCAGATGGCTACTTTACGTTTACGCCAAATAACAGTCGCGAACCTCTGCACTGTCTGGTGATGGAGAAAATTGAAGGTGTAAATTTGCAACAGTGGCTAGAAAATCGGAGTCACCAACCCCTAGCGATGGATTTGGCTATTGACTGGTTGGAACAACTGGCTAGAATTTTGCATCTCGTCCACAGTCAAAATTACTTCCACCGGGATATTAAACCGCCTAATATTATGCTCCGCCCGAATGGGCAATTAGTATTAATTGACTTTGGCGCAGTGCGGGAAGTGACAGAAACTATTGAACGAAGAAGTAACAAAATAACTAGAATTTTTTCGCGAGGATACACGCCGCTTGAGCAAATGGAAGGGGCTGCGGAGCCTCGGTCTGATTTTTTTGCCCTCGGTAGGAGTTTTGCCTGTTTGCTAACGGGTCAAGAACCAAGCAATTTAGAAGAAAATTCTCCACCAGGAAAGTTCATTTGGCGCACTCTGGCTCCGGGAGTGTCGAAGCCGTTAGCAGATTTGATTGATGATATGATGGCTTATTCTGTTAATGCTCGTCCTCAAGATACACAATTTTTGTTGCAGCGTATAGCTAAACTTCGTGAGCCGCCTCGCACGCCTACAAAATTCCCTGTAGGAAAGAAGCAAGTTTTAATTGGTGTGGGAGTTGCAACCGCGATCGCACTTGCCGCGATCGTTCCTAAAATTTTACCTCAACCTACACCTGAAAAATTATTATTATATCAAAATACTGAAAATAACTTTAGGATGAAATATCCTGAGAAGTGGGAAATGAAAGAAAGTCAAGGTTATTTTGACCCGAATATAGTTACGTTCCGAGCTCCTAAGAAAAACGATTCGGATATCTATCCAGAGGATATTATTGTTACTATAGACGATTTATCTTCAAAGCCGATGTCTCTTGATGAATATACCAAAATATCCATCACCCAAATAAAAGAGATCAAGGATACTAAGGTTTTAGAAGATAGTTCAGCTATGCTTGCTAATACAAAGGCTCATAAAGTTATTTTTACTACTAGAGAAGAGGATAAAAATATTAAGAAAATGCAAGTCTGGACAGTTAAAAATAATCGTGCTTATACTATTACTTATACAGCAAATAAAGATGAATATTCTAATTATCTAAAATCAGCAGAAACTGTAATAAATTCTTTGGAAATCAATTGATATATAGCTAGGGGCTAGGGGCTAGGGGCTAGGGGCTAGGGGCTAGGGGCTAGGGGAAGAGAGAGGGAGAGGGGAGAGAGGGGGGAATTTTTCCCCAATTAGCAATTAGCAATTAGAAAATAGCCATTAAGTAGTTGGACAAAAATAAATAAT
>NZ_JARFTR010000193.1 GCF_029167235.1 Kamptonema sp. UHCC 0994
AGATTGCCGTTTTTGTCTCTACTTTTACGGAGAAAATTAATGTTTCATCTGTTTGTCTGCTGTCTTCTACTATAACTCCGGGTAGGTTTAGCAGTTTGGTCATTATCTTTTTCATAATTAACTTTGACACCAATTATTTACTAATATTTTAGCATAGTAAGTACGAAAGAGCCGAAGAAGTGCTGCCACCCGATCTAGATGAAATAGTGTTCTGTGGCGGTACTTGCGGTTATCTAGCAGGGCGGTTTCATTCTCGGGTGCGATCGCTAAAAGTAAAAGCGATCGCGCTATCTGATAAGATTTTTAGCGATCGCTATTCTATCAATACTTCGGACAGTTTTTAAATAGGGAAGCGATGCCTACGGCAAGCTTCACTAACGTAGCCCACCCCAGAAACCAAAAAAGTAAGTGTAATCTGAAGCCAAATAAAACAGAAAAAAGGCACTCTTTTAAGTTAAGCTAAAAAAATATACCAGCTTAACAGATTGCCTTATGAATATTATTGAATCAATCTTACAACAAATGCCAGGGATTAGTCAACCCCAAAAGAAGTTTTTAGTAACTTTATTTTCAACTATTTTACTTATCTATGGCAAGGTTAACTTCACGAATCTTAGCCGTTATAGTTCTTTAAGTGAAAAAACCTATCGTCGTCACTTTCTCAAACACTTTAACTTCCCATAGTTTAAGTGTGCAACAAACTCCCTCACGTCCTCAAATAGAACCACCGAAAAAGCCCCGAAAAATTACCAAGAAAAGGCAGTCCAACAATCAGCGCAAAAAACAGGTGTACGCAAGCTTAAACCCTGATATAACAAGAGTTGACGACTATGCTAAACATCTAAAAGATACTCGTTCTTTCTTCCCAAATTCTGTACGTTATTTGGTGGCTGATGGCTATTATTACCGCTCTAAATTCTGGGATGCCGTGCGGGAGTTAAATTTAGATTTTATTGGCAAATTAAGAGTTGATGCTAACCTCCGTTATCTCTATACAGGTGAACAAAAGAAACTGGGCGCACCTCGTAAATATGATGGTAAAAATGCCTTGTTATTTAGCACTGATATTCATCTCTCTCCTGAACAAATTATTGAATATTATCAGGCTCGTTTTCAGATAGAATTTGTGTTTCGTGATGCCAAACAATTTACGGGCTTATCTGATTGTCAATCTCCTCATCCCCAACGGCTTGATTTTCATTTTAATGCCAGTTTAACTTCTCTTAACTTAGCCAAATATCAGGCTTATAATTGTCACT
>NZ_JARFTR010000258.1 GCF_029167235.1 Kamptonema sp. UHCC 0994
CTGGGAGAGAGGGGGAGGGGGAGAGGGGGAGAAATTAAGGCTTACTTTTTAGTCCTTCCTTTGCACTTTTGAGAAGGGACAGGGAAAAGCAGAATAAAGGATAAATTTTAGCTTTTCTTTCTTCAATAAAAGCTAACAATAACTTAAGGATAACCCTTTCTACATCAGGCTTCCCAGAGCGTCAGCGTTAGACTGAACTCTCAGTCTAACGCTTGTCAAACTACACGGCGAAGCCTTCCCCCTCCCTTTCTCAAAAGTACAAAGAAGGGACTAGAAAGGTTTTGCAAAAACCCTGAAATTGGAGGCTAAAACGCTTGTTTTTTCGTTACATGAGGGATTGATTTACAAATATGAGATGCACCCTAGAAAGTAAGCGTCAACTTCCCCCTCTCCCTTTCTCCCTTTCTCCCCCTCTCCCCCTCTCCCCTTCTTTTACTTTAACGAGTTTTTTTCGGATTTAATACTGTGTTAATTGCCCGGTCTAAAAACTCGATAAACTCACTGGGATAAGTAGAAAATTGACTCTTTCTCACCTTAGATTTGGGCGGTGTCGAGTTATAGCGTTCGTTATAAGACTCGTCAGCAAAGGATTGAATCAGTTCAATCTGACTAGGGTTAACTGTAACTCCCAAGACTTTAATCCGTTCCGGTACTGTCCAAGTTGCTTTCTCTTCATTACTAGAAGAGCTACCATTTTGAGCAATAGATACAAGGCTTTTTTCTGAAGTTTTAGATTGTTCTTTATCTGCTATTGCAGTGCAATCGCTATTGCTGCTATTCTCTAAAATTCCTGCATTTGTCAAGTATTCTTCTAAGATGGGAATTATAGAGCGATACCACTTCAATTGGTTGCCACTCCACTTGTTTGTCGATGAGGTAGCCAGTAAGGAAATACCATGAGTTTTACCCGCTTCTGTCAGTATCCAAATCCGCTTGGCTTCGTTGCGCTCTTGATATCCTAATGCCACTAGAGCTTTGTTGACGACATCTGGCTTGATTTTGAACTCTAAGCTGTCTGTGAGCAGCGCTGCTAGTTCCGTTACTGTCATCCCAACTTCTGTCAGAGGAGAAGCTGCACCAATTAGTTGCTTTGCAGTTTCTGCTATCCCTCGCAATTCTGGGTACATTGATGCCAGCGAGTTGAATTTGAACTGGGCGATTGCGGAGGCACTTAATCCGGTATCTTGTAGCCAAGCAGTCAAGTGGTCGATTGTCTCTATGGCAGCAGCAATTTCTTCGGAAGTGGGCATTTTTGCTCTTGAGTTTTCCATGTGTGCAATTATTGTAGAAATTATCAACAGAAATTGGGGAGTGCTAAATGCCGATTCCAAAATTCGCAGAAGCTACACTTCGCCAAAACAGCAGCCCCCAATCTTTTGAGCGCGGTGAAACCTACTATCGTAATGGCGCAGTTGTAGCCCTCACCTTGCGTGGTAAGATCCTCCAAGCTGAAGTAGAGGGTAGCGAAGCCCCATCTTACCGCGTCAGGCTTAGCTTTGAAAGCCAAAGCTTAACCGAAGCCTCTTGTACCTGCGCCTACAGTTTTGGTGGCTGGTGCAAGCATATTGTTGCCACTCTCTTAGTTTGCCAGCACCAGCCGCAAAAAATTGAAGAGCGTCCCACTTTAGAACACCTATTAGATCGCCTCAACCACCAACAAACTCAACTCCTGTTGCAAAATCTAGCCGCAGAACAACTCGATCTTATCGATCGCATTGAACGCCACATTAATCGTATTGTTGGTGTTACCCATGCTCAAAAATCCCCAACTACATCCCCACAACCTAGTACAATTAATACAGCACCTTACCGCCAACAAGTTCGCCAAATTTTGCGCGATGCTGAGCATTATTTAGAAGATGGGGACGAGGAAGATCCGATTACACCAGATATTCTCAACTTAATTTCAGAAGCTCAAGAATTTAGTCAATGTGAAGATGGCAATAACGCGATCGCTATTTTGCAAAGTATTACCGAAACCTGCATAGAAAATTGGGATACTGTTGCTGATTACGGCGCATATAATGAGGGCATTGTTACAGCCCTTGATGAAGCATGGACGGAGGCTATTCTCTGTGCTGAACTCACTAAAGAAGAGCAAAACAAACTTAAAGAAAATCTTACAAATTGGCAAGATGAATGGGATGCCAATTTTGCTATGAGTTTAGAAGCATTGCGCCAAGGTTGGGACTTTCCACCCCTACAACTTATCATGCAAGGAAATATTTTAGAACGAGGAGTTTGGGAAGGAGAAGCACCTGATTATGCGGAGGATATTGCTCTGATTCGCTTGGAAATCCTAGAGCGCCGAGAACGGTATGAAGAATACTTGTATCTGGCACAAGCAGAAGGAATGAATCAACAATATTTAGTAATGTTAGTTAGTTTAGGACGAATTTCAGAGGCGATATCGGCTGCCAAAACTCTGATGACATCAGTAGAAGAAGCAAAAGCCTTAGCTTTTGAACTGCGGAAACAGGGAGCAAAAAGTCAAGCACTAGAAGTAGCTCAAACGGGGTTTTCCTTGGAGGGACATTGCCTGTATGAACTCGCAACTTGGGCAAGCGATTTAGCCCTAGAATTAGGCGATTGCGCCACTGCTATGAAAGCCAAAATCCAGGCATTTTCTGCCCAGCCTTCTTTCGAGGATTACCAGAATATTAAGGAGTTATCGGGAGAGGAATGGGAAACTCTAAAAGTTGAGCTTTTAACTAACATTAGCTCCCAAGATAGATGGGGAATTCAAGAAGCTAAAGTAAACATTTTCTTGCATGAAGGGTTTATAGATAAAGCTATTGAAGTTGTCACACCTTTGAATTATTATCATTCTCGGCTCATTCATCAAGTCATGGAGGCTGCTATCCCTTACCGTCCAGATTGGGTGATTGAAAATGCGAGCCAGGAAGCTGAATCAATTGTTAATCGAGGTAAAGCAGATGCCTATGATGTTGCCATACAATGGCTGTATAAAGTTCATAGTGCTTACTTGCAATCTAATCGTCAATCAGATTGGTTAATTTATCGCAATTCTCTTGTAGAACAACACGGCCGCAAACGAAAATTTATGGAATTACTCAAACCGCTTACTTAATTTGATATTAAACCACAAAAAGTTAAGGGATTAAGCATGAGAAGATATCCCCTAACGGGAGAAGTTGAAAACAATTAACTTCTCAAAGGTTATGGACTCTAACACGGCTTTAATTGGCTTCTCAAATACTTGCTCTAAACCTGACAACGCTCCCCCCAGTGAAGTCAAAGAAGTGGTAGCGGTAATTTTTCCTTTTCTCACTCCGCCTCCTTTCGCTCAACTTCCCTTTAAAGTAGGCGATATCGTCAAATCTGGCAATTATTACGGCACGATAACAGCCCTCAATCAAACCGATAGACCTGTAATAATTACTTGGGATGCTAGTAACAACGAAGATAGTTTTTCTTGGAATTATACACTTGATGAAATTCGGGTGCTTAAAATCTCAGTTTTGCCTCAGTTTATTCCTCAAAAAACTACTGGTGAACTTCCCGATTGCACAACCATTGTGCTTACTAATTCGCAAAAAATACAATTCAGTAACACCACTACTTTCCAAGTAGAATCCCTAACTGAACATCACATTCTCATATTTACTCTTGACCACTATTATCTCTTTCCCATCAACTTGTTCCCTGGCTACCCGACAAGTTGTGTCATAGATGTCTTTACACCCCAACAATTAGAAGCCAGTCGCTTTTTGTCTTTCAATGACCTAAAAATTAGGGCTAAGACACACTTGGTTTTTGAAGTCCCCGACAATTTCTTAGAAATTGCCTTACCTATTCAAAAGCAGCAACTCAAAGAGAAACTGACTAAACAATTGAGTACAGAAAGTTATGAGCTTCTCGACTTTGATATTGCTTGGGAAGAAGCCTGGGACTATTGCCTTAAACATTTAGCAAAAAAATATGGATGGAGTGGTTTTCGAGAGGGGGATTGTCTCGAACAATGCCGAAATGAAGTCCAACGAATGGGAATAGTTATTAGTTTGAATATTCAGGAACTACGCCCATTTCAAATTCAATGGGACAGTGGAGAAATTCAAAGCTACAGCTTGACTGAACTCAAAAGTTTAGGCATTACTCATATCCCACTTCTTGTTAAATTATCGCCCAATGTTGCTTACCAAGTTAGCGAAGACTGCTCTTACTTTAAAGCTTGGATTGGTTTCCGTACTAAAGCTTTAGCTAAGGCTTGGCTAATAGTTATTAAAAAGCTAGTTGGTCGCCTTAGCTACCTAATTGATTGCCAAATTCCAGAACTTCAACATACAGGTTCTAAATACGAGTATGTGGTAGAAATACACAGACATAAAACTTTAAAGAAGCGCTTAGAAGCTCTGCGAGAAGTGGCTGAACTTGATTTAGAAAAGATGCCAAAATGATGAGAATTAGTAAAAGGTAAATCACCATGAACAAAACAGTAATAATTTCCGGCAGTCGTTCCATCAAGGAATTGCCATCCGAGGCTCATACCTCTCTCAATCGCATCATTGAACTAGGGTTTGAAGTCAGAGTCGGTGATGCGCCTGGAGTTGATAGCTTAGTTCAGCAATACTTGCGGTCTAAGAACTACGAGAAAGTTTTGGTTTACTATGCCTTGTTTAGCGGCAATGGCAAACCCAGAAACACTTCTGGTTATCCGGCTGTCGGTATTCCCGGAAACTATAGCGCTCGCGACATCGAAATGTGTTCGCATTGTGACTACGGATTAGCCATTTGGGATGGACATAGCATTGGCACAGCAGTGAATATCAAACGAGTTAAAAAGACCAAAGTTGTGATTGTTTAACAACTAACAACAGCAGCAAAATTAGCTCTGAATTATCATAAAATTCAGAGCTAATTTTTGATTAAACAATACTTATGACAACTTTTCTTGTCAATGACATAATCAGATTTTTAGGTAAGTTAGCCTAACGGAAAATCAACCCTTGTAGCCATTCTTTTCTGAAATTTGGAACTATTGTTATAAGTCAGTTTTGATTTGAATGTTCCTCCATACTCCTCCTCAAGCTAGCGCTTATTAGGATGCGAACGAATTAGTATTACTGTACACTAATGATTCAAAATTTACTAGAACGACCGCAGGAATTTAAACAAATTCCCTTTACTCTCAAGCCGCAGCAGGAGCAAGCGCTCGACAATTTGAGAACATTTGCAAGCAGCACTTCCGCATTCTTCTTGCTTTGCGGTTATGCAGGCACGGGAAAAAGCACACTTATTTTCCTTCTCATCAAAGAACTCTTAGCTCAAAGCAAGCGCATTGCCCTCACAGCACCCACTAACAAAGCCGTCGGTATCCTCAGAAAAGGCGACCCAGCCCAACTTAATCCTGTTGGAGAAAAGCGCTCGCCTGCTTTCAATATTGCCAATAAAGCTGTATTAACTCAAGTGGTTAGACAAGCTGGAGAAAGCCCCGTCCTTGATTTTATTACTGAATGTCGCTCTTTTGTCAAGAGTAAAACTGATGTCTTTTTGCCACATCCGAATTACAACTCATTGGACAAATCTAATGGTGCATTCAAAGTTAAACCAGAAACACTCATCCAATATGCTATCAAAATCATCAAGCAAGAATTTGCCTCAAATCCTGATTGTTTTCGGATTTTGTGCTGGACAAATAAGCGAGTCAACTATTACAATCAGGCTGTTCGAGAACAACTTTATGGTCGAACAACTGCCCGATTTATATCTGGAGAAAGGTTAATTACTAAGAAACCAGTTCTGGCTCCTGATGGTAAGACTGTGATTTTAGCCACATCAACTGAATTTACCATACAGCAAGTTGAAATAAGTCAGCACTACGGCTACCGAGTATGGCTGTTGAAAATTGTGACTGATGATGGTCTATTTCGGCAAATTTTTGTGCTCCATGAATCGGAAAATAAGCGCTACCAAGCTGAATTGAAAGAGAAACTCAAAAGTGCCAAACGTAATGGATTTCTCTGGCGGAAGTATTACTGGTTTAAAGATGACGTATTTGCCGAAGTTGACAATTGCTTTGCCCTAACTATTCACAATTCTCAAGGTAGCACTTTTGATGAAGTTGGTTTGGACAGCAATGACATTTTGACTCGACTTTTGGTAGGCAAGGAAATGAGCAGCCAAGAGAAACTTAAAGAGTACCACCGTCTTTTATATGTTGGAACAAGCAGATGTCGCCAACGAATACTATTTGTCCCTCCTAATTCATTCAGAGTGCAACGAGTATTAGGTCAATTGTAGAGGAAGGGGAGGGGGAAGGGGAAGGGGAAGGAAAGATAAGTTTTCACTTTTTTGAGTTGAACCTTCTTGTCTCAGGACTTACGCACACGATACCAGAAATCAGTTTGCTTCGTAGATATCTAGTTGAGAAAGCAACAATTTTTCAGAGAAATCTGGTTGATGAGCGTAAGTTCTGTTATCTCACTTATCAAAATCTAAATAATCAGTTTGCTTCAACTTGAACATAACGCGAGTTTACTGAACTTGTTCCACCCTTTCCCCTCCCCTTCTCTTAACCTTCCCCTTCCCCTTCCTCACTGCTATCGCAGCGACCAATCAAATTCTTGACACCGACTAATTATTATGGCAAAAACTCGACTTTCTGGAACACCTTCTAAAGAGGAAGTAGTGGAGAGAACAGCTAAGAAAAAACGCTCAACTGTAACAGTCACTAATTTGACTCCTACTACGAAGCCATCAGTCAAAAAAACAACTAAGCTTTCTTCTCCCCTACCCAAAACAACACAAATAGAAGAAGTAGAAGCGAACTACATTACAGATAATGGAACTTCTACATCTTCTGACACCCCAACAAATCCCCCTCCTGAAACCCATCTCAATACTGAAATCGCAGCATCTCTCACTCCGAAGCCTTCCCCATCGGCTCTTGAAATTGCCTGTGATTTAAGAGAATTCAACGATTACATACAGACACTCAAAAGCATCATTCCTAGCAATACCAGTCATCCTATTTTGTGCAATATCTTGATTGAGGCTGATGCCGAAAATCAACAACTGCACCTCACTGGTTACAATTTGGAATTTGGAATACAAGTGAATTTTGATGCCAATGTCAATCAACCCGGAAAACTCACCCTCCCCGCACCTATACTCGCTGATATTCTTGGGAAATTTCCGAACGGCCGCCTTACCTTAAAGAGTTCCTTTGAAATTATCAAAGGAAGTGACATTCCCTCTGTCAGTGCGACTTTAAGTTCATCAAATAGCAAGCACGTTATTCGGGGGTTAGCTGCGGATGAATTTCCGACTATCCCTAGTGTTAAACAAAAACTTGTAACACTTCCTGCTGGTGTATTAATCGCTGTTCTCAAAGCTAGCTTATTTGCTGTTAGTTCTGAGGAAACCAAACGCATTTTGATGGGAGCTAATTTTCAACTGAGTCACGACGTAGACAGAGGACTTAATCAACTAAGAGTGTGGACGACTGACGGGCATCGGGTAGCTATGATTGTCGGATTGAGTGAAAGCAGCAATTCTCAGTTTTTGAACTTTCAAACAGTAAATTTTACTGTTCCCGCTAAGGTACTCCGGGTATTAGAGCGTTCTGTAAATGCGACTGACAAAGTTACGATTTATTATGATGGTTCGCCAGAACAACCAACTAATTTTGTGGCATTTGAGTGGAATAATTTGCGATTAACAGCGCAGTTACTTGAAGGAAATTACCCGAAATGCGACCAGATTATTGCTCCTTATCGGTCTGAACTTAGTCATCAAATCGTAGTTGAAAGACTCAGCTTTTTAAAAGCTTTAGAGAGGTTGGCTACTCATAGCGACAAGTCTCACATTACAGCAATTTTTGACTTTGATTTAGAAGTGCAACAGGTGCGAGCATCACTCAACAATACTCTCAGTTCTGGTACTGAGACAGTTGATGCCAAACTCTGGGGTTGTGACTTTCGGCTCAAGTGCGATATCCGCTATTTGATTGATACAATTAAAGCTGTTTCTAGTTCCGATTTGCGGCTCCTGATGGCAACTCCTACGGCTCCTCTACTAATTGTACCCTTTGGCACGCCAGCTTCAGGTACAGAGGCGTTAGAGTGCGAATACGTTGTAGCTCCGCAAGAATAATTGTGGGGGTGGGGAGTGGCATCTAAATTTGATGCTGCCCCCTGCAAGTTGATATGCACATAGGGGTACAAGTCGCGCATTTGCGATCGCTGTCCTACGATTCCGTCAACGATCGCACCCATTGATAATCACTCTCACTTAGTGGTGGGACAGGCTGCTGTGAGTAATCAATTGCCAAGTCTAAGGCTGCTTCTTGATAAACTTGTCCCAAAATCTCAGATAAATTCACAACAGGTTCTCGCTCTGGTGGCTGCAAAGGAAACAAGAATTGGGGAATCGATTCACGCACATTAAACGGGTAGAGTTCAGCTTCGGGACGGAGATTAGCCCTACTAACCAGAATGCGGTAGTCTGAGCGAATCGAAGCATCCATTGGCATAAAATTTCCCGTTCTCAGCAGATCGATTTCAACTAAGTGAGTAGCACTGTTTAACACTTTTTGTCGCTTGGTGAGGTACTTTTCTCGACCTTCACCCACTCGTTTATTCTTAGGAGAGAGAACTTCTACCACCGTTACCACCTTTCCAGTCTTGACCTCCCGAATCTCCAGATAACGTTCAATAATTTCTTCAGTCAAAGGCAATGTTACTCGAATTGGCTTGGTTATTACCCCAGTTGTTACCGCAGAAGCTTGCTCAGCTTCAGGGTTTTGTTGGAAAACAGACGCATCGGGAATACCCACCAGTAGAGCATCCAAGTAAACCCGTTTTTCTACAGCCGCTCGATACTTTGGTATGAGTAAGGGATTGAGCGAGCGTGCTAGTTCGACAATCAACCAGGAGTGAACCTCTGACCACAAAGAAGGATTTTCAAGATAGGGGTTCATGCCTGGAAAATTCGGTGCCATAATCGCAAGAGAACGAAGGGTAAAAGGGATGAGGGAAAGAAGTACGTTCCATCTATAATACAATTTATTTGGCAAAAATGCAGAGCATCACACTCCCACCTTCTCTCGGTTCTAATGGGGATAGTGGCATCAAGTTACGCCTGCTTTATTTCGATAGCAAACTCTCTGAAAAAACCATATATCTCTTATTATTCATAGCCTGATTGAAGCAACGCTTGTTCTAGCAAATCAGTAAGTTTTAATGTCTCTCCCCATTGGTTCAAATAAGCTCGATTCAGCCGCCCTTGCTGCACCTTCAAAACTCCCAACACATCTCTCCATTGCTTTTGGGAACCATCAGGAGTCAGCTTATACCAACTAAGTTTTTGCAAGACGATATCTTCAGGTGAGTAAATGAAAATTCCCGACTCTGGTGAACCAGTGAGCGGGTAAAATTGGCGACGATTCATCACGGAAATAGAAAAAGGGTCATGGTTACTCATTACAAAAATATCTGCTTTCTCCATTGAAGGTAAATAGATGACATTGAAAGATGATTCACGGGGTGTTGCCGTTGAACGAGAAATTGCTTCAATCACCGCTGAATCACTAATATAAAACTCATCTGACATGGCATCGATTAATTGAGATGCTTGGGAAATAGAGATATTAATTACTAAGTCCAAGTCTTGAGTGGCTCGGCTTTCTCCTAGCAGTGAACTCGCCACTGAACCCCCAATTATATATAGAATATTCAAAGGCTCTAAAATCCCGATTATTTTTCGTGCTAGTTCAATCGGCTCGGCAATCACTAATTCACCCCAATCTTTACTAAAGGATAAAATTTCGAGCCACTCCCCACCCAAACATCTTTTAATAAATTCTCGCCGAATTTGGGTTGTAGTAGCGTGAGGATACTGCATTTCTATTCCCCATCGTGCCAGTTTTCTTACTGATTGATTGAAGTCGCAAAACCGCTGCACTTTTTGTTGGGGTGTCAATTGTCGAAATAACTGAAACATCAACACATCAGCATCAATGCTGGTATCAATTGATTGCGGCTGGTATCCTAGTTTGACTATGGCTTTAGGAATGGGTGGCACGGGAGTGGGGAATGGGGAATGGGGGAAGAGTGTTAAGAAGTTCTTTCTCAAGCAATACTGCGGACAGTTTTCTTTTGCGATCGCCCAGGTACGTAGTTGGGCCCGGCCCTGTTTGGGCATATAGCGGTTCAGGGTGAGATCGGGTACGCCATATTCTTTAAATTTCAAGGGTTTCGAGCTTTTGTTTGCACCTCATATTTCTAACAAAGGCGTAAAGCGTGCAACAAGTGTAGGTTGCGATCGCCCTCAAATCAAAGAGCGCTCTTATCGCCACAACGTACCTGAGAGCGCCATCTTAAAACTGTCCGAACTATTGTCTCAAGCTCCTTAATTAATAAAGATAAAGGTTGTAAAGCAGATGTAGTTTTACAAGAAATAATTGGATACCATTATAACACGTCTAAATGAATCGTACAACTCAAACAGAGTTGAAAAAACAATGGCACAACTCAAGAATTACCAATCACAGGCCTTTTCCAAAAATCAAGTATAGCAATTCTTACCATAGTAAGATAAGCTGTTGTACATTTAAACTGTGATACAAGCATTACCTTTGTTTTTGATTTTTCTTCCCCATTTAATAATCAACTCTCCTTCATTTAAGAGGCGATGCAATAAATACTCTAGCTCTTCAATTGATGTGAAAAGTCGATGAGCAATATATTCCTTTGCCGAATGCCAGACTAATTCAATTAAGTTATAGTCTGGGCTATATTTCGGCAGAAATTCTAAATGAAGATTAGGCATTTCTGTTTCAATTTTTTTCAGGTACTCTTCTTTCTTATGAAAACTAGCATTATCAAGAATAATCACTATCTTTGCTCCTTTTTTCTCAAAGTCTGATGCTTGGTTCCCGGCTTCTACCCATTCATAAATTAGTTCTTGATAAAATATTTTTAGAACTTTATAGAAATTATCTGAATTGCCTTTACTTATAACCTCTACGAACCTTTTTTTATCTGAATTTCTCAATCCTCCCATCAAATTAATTCTGCCTTTTCTTCGGTCTCCTCTGAGCTTTTTTTGGCTACCTTTTTTACACCAATTCTTTCTCCTTGTTACTCTTAAACTAAATCCACTTTCGTCCCAAAACCATACCTGCAATCGTTCTGGAGTTGCCTTTTCTATTTTTAAAAATTCTAATATTTTCTTTTTAAATGCTGTTCTTTTTTCGGGTTCTCTCTTAGATTCTAAGCTATATTTTGCCCAAATGTACACGTACTTTTTTTTCTCTAATATCCTCCTAACTTGCGCTCCACTTAATTTAATTCCGGTAGTTATCTCTAAATATGTCGCTAATCTCTGTGATGTCCATCTGCCAAAATCATAGCCTAATTCTTGGGGGTCTTTATCTATGGTTTGCAATAATATTTCTATATATTTATCTGTAGCTTTTTTATGGTTTCCCTTCATCCTCTCATCTCTTAAACTTTCTAGTTTATCTGGGTCGCCATGAATGCACCAGTATGATACTTTATTTACTGAACAACCCACAAATTCAGCAATTTTATTTTGTGTTTTTCCGTCATTTAGCAATAATAAAATCAAGATTCTTTCTCTAATATCTCCGTTTTCTTCCTGTTTTAAGGCTTGCTGTAGTTTTTCTATTTGTTCTTGATTGAGATGATTTTTAGCTGGCATTTTTGTACTGCTTGACTAAGTTAAGTTTCCATTATACACTATTTAAGTGTGCAACAGCTTAGTGAGGTATAACAAATCATTTAATCGTCAAGCTTTTTAGCTGAAATGATGTACCTCATCGACATGAGAAACGCTATATTAGGTAAAGAAGCAAGTTAGTTGTACAACGAATTTAGACTTTACTATATATCCCCTCATTCTTCCCCACTCCCCTCGCTTCTTCCCCACTCCCCACTCCCCTATCGGGGAATAGTTACCAGAACTATTCTAACTACTCCCTATGTACCAACCACTGCACCTTAAATATCGACCCAAAACCCTACAAGAATTAGTGGGTCAAGACAGCATTAAAACAGCGTTGACGAATGCCATTGTCTCATCGAAAATTGCTCCAGCTTACCTATTTACTGGCCCTAGAGGAACAGGCAAAACGTCAACGGCTCGCATCCTCGCTAAATCCCTCAGTTGCTTGAATACTAAACAGCCGACAGCTACTCCTTGCGGACAATGTTCAAGCTGTAAAACCATTGATTCCAGTTCCAGTTTAGATGTAACTGAAATTGATGCTGCTTCTCACAATGGCGTGGATGATGTCAGAGAATTAATAGAACACAGCAACTTTGCTCCAGCGATGAGCCGTTATCGAATTTGGATTTTAGACGAGTGCCACCAACTCAGTACCAGTGCTCAAAATGCTCTTCTCAAATGTTTAGAAGAACCGCCCGCTCATGTGGTGTTTATTCTCTGTACAACTGAGGCACATAAGGTGTTACCCACTATCATCTCTCGCTGCCAAACTTTTAACTTTCGAGCTTTGTCAGTTGATGCTATTGTCGGACAATTGCAGAAAATTAGCTCTGCTGAATCTATTGCAATTACCATTGATTCAATGCGGGCAATTGCTCGGATTTGTGATGGAGGATTAAGGGATGCTCTACAATTACTCTCTCAACTTTCACTGCTGAATTCAGAGATTACACTTGATTCAGTTGCAGAAGTCTCTGGTAGTATTAACGAGCAAGATTTGATTGCCATTCTTAAAGCTATTCGTTCCGGCGATACTCTAAGCATACTACAATCTTCAAGAATGCTCATCGACAGCGGCAAAACTCCCAAACTTATTCTCAGTAGTTTACTAGCAGCAATGCGAGATTTGCTCATTATCAAATCTACGCGCCAATGCCAGAATTTAATTACAGGGCCAGTCAGTTATGATAAACTGAGATCGCTCGCTCTTCATCTCGATTTTGAAACAATTGATGTGGCTTGTACACAATTGCAAAAATCAGAATTTCAATTGAGAACCAGTACGAATGCTGCTACTTGGTTAGAAGTCTGTTTGCTAAACTTGATGCTGTCAAGCAAACCCGCTAGCAAGGAAATACAATTGCCGACAACTTCCCAATCTAAGCAGCCTGACAAATTTGATAAAACCCCTCAAAGATTAGAGCCTGATTCTCCCGACTTAGAAGAAACTTGGGCGCAAGTAGTAGCCACAGCGAAACCTGGTAATCGCGAACTCTTAAACCGTGCTAAACTTGCAGAACTTTCTACTCATTCATGCGTGTTAGCAGTAGAAAGAAAATACGCGAATAAGTTTCAAGCCCACCTTGAATTTGTGCAAAAAATCGTTAGTAAAGCTTTAGGCTACTCTATTACTGTGACTGTCAAGCAACGGGAAGAGGTAGCAGCATGATTAGCATCCTAATTGGGAATGACACCTACGCAATTGAACGAGAAGTTGAAAAGTTCAAAACTCAAACTCACCCTCTCTGGCGAGATTTCAACATCCATCGGTTTGATGCTTCTTCCCTAGATGTAGCTATTTCTGCGGCTGCTTCAGTTCCTTTTGGTGTCGGAAGTAAACTTATCGTAGTTGAGAATTGTGATTTCAAGCAATTTGGGGAGACGGGGCTAGAATTACTGCAAATCTTGCCCCATTTACCTACCACAACACACTTAGTTTTCACTGCTGCTGTTATCGATAAACGGCTTAAGGTAGTCAAACATTTGTTGCAATTTGGTAAACTTAAGGAATTTACTCTCATTCCTCCTTGGCGTACCGATTTAATTGAAAGTGCGATCGCTACTACTGCTAAACAAATGAATCTCTCAATTGCCAGAGATGCTGTTAGCTATTTAGCGGTGGCGATTGGTAACAATTCTGCTAGAATGGTCAGTGAACTGGAAAAATTAGCCATCTATGCAGCAGGCGATCGCATTACGAAAGAATCGGCTTTAGCCCTGGTTCCGGCTACCACAGCCAACAGTTTTCAACTTGCCGAAGCTCTTTTAAGAGGTCAAGCATCAGTGGCGATTAAGGTACTTGATGAATTGCTCTCTAGAGCAGAGTTTCCTTTGGCAATTATCGCTACTCTTCAAACTCAGTTTAAAACTTGGCTATGGGTAAAAGCGGCTCTCTTTTCTGGGAAAAAGTCTGATAGCGAAATTGCTAGTTTGTGCCGACTTAGTAATCCAAAACGGCTGTATTTTCTGAAACAGGAGGTTCAGGCTGTATCTGCCAACTGTTTAAGTCAAGCACTCTCCATTTTGTTTGATTTAGAAATTGCTCTCAAAACTGGAGACAAGCCTGACTCGATGTTATCTGCTTTGCTCAGAATCACTCAACTCACTAAATAACAGGAAAGGGCTGCCGAATTAAATTGGCAGCCTTTTTCTATTATTTCTAGGATATGTTAAACTAAGCAAAGCTTACACAACTAAATAGGAAAGTTTGCTATGCTTGCCAAGTTAACGGCTGAAAATCAGCTTACTCTACCTAAAAGTATAACTCAAGCTATCGGGGCGGCTGAATATTTTGAGGTTAAGGTAGAAGGTGGACAAATTATTCTGACTCCAGTAAAAATTCAAGGGGCTGATTCTGTAAGGGCTAAGTTAGGAGCGTTAAATGTCAATGAACAGGATATTACTGATGCTGTAGAATGGGCGCGTCAGTTATGATTGAGTGTCCACGAGTAGTAATTGATACAAATTTAGTGTTGTCAGCCTTAGTGTTTGGAGGCCGACTGTCCAGACTGCGCCTTGCATGGCAGAATAATCGCTTTATTCCTTTAGCTTCAGAAGTTACAATTGCTGAGTTAGTTCGGGTGCTTACTTACCCAAAGTTCAAACTCACAAACTCTGAGCAGGAAGATTTACTGTCAGACTATCTACCGTTTTGTGATACTGTGTTGATACCCGATACTTTGCCTGTCGTTCCTGAATGTCGAGATCCTTTTGATATCCCTTTTTTGCTGTTAGCTGTTGTCAGTCAGGCTGATTATTTGGTGACAGGTGATGGTGATTTACTGTGCCTTTCAGATAATTTTTCTTGTCCAATTTTAACAATTGATGAGTTTTTAACCGCTATTAATTATCAATCACTCTAATTTTCCCTGTAACAACGTCGTTAATTAGGATATTGGAATTGCGTGTAAGGATTTCACTTTTATAGCTAGGATATACATTTTCATCTAACAGATAATTGACACTCGTTTGTGATTTGTTCAGCTTTTTTTCGGCGCTCAATTTTTGTAGCTTAACAATAGCAGATGGAGACTGTAATTTCTACCAGAAGCAGGCCGGTTTTCAGTAAGTTTTTTTGCCAATCTCTCTCATTTTTTTCCCTACCTATCGGTAGTAAGAGGAAAAAGATTCAGAGAGAGTAACCTATGCTTCCCAATTATATCAATCTCCTTTCCCAACTCATAGCCCCATCTAATTTTAACCAAAATAACAATAACGTCGCCCAAGCAGCCCATCGGGAGCCAACTGCAACAGCCGATTTGTTTGAATTTTTAGGTGAAGAAGTTATTTATCATACAATCACAAGCGCCACCACACAAAAGCGCTACAAAATTCCTCAAGACTTGCCACCTTCAATAATTTCTGCTTTGCACCACCAAGGTATTCAACAACTTTACTCACATCAACTTAAAACACTTAAAGCTGTTCGGCAAGGCAGAGATGTCATCCTCAGCACAGCAACAGCTTCTGGCAAATCTTTAAGTGCTTACCTGCCCATCTTAGAGGGCATTATTCAACATCAATTTACTGCCCTATCTGTTTATGGCTTGAAAGCTTTAACAGCAGATCAAGGTCAAAAACTTGCCAATTTTATCCAACTCATTCCTGAGCATGAACGCCCAGACCTTGCTATTCTAACGGGTGATACTCCTACCGAAACTAGAGAGCACTTACTAGCTACAAATCCTAGCATTATTGGCGCAACACCAGAGTTAATTCATTATGCACTAAAAGGTGTTCACTGGAGTCAACCTTGGCAACATTTTTTAAGCCGTCTTCGCTATATTGTGCTTGATGAAGCTCACACTTTTAACGGAGTTTATGGAGCTAATATGACGAGCTTAATTCGGCGTTTGAAATTAGCAGTAGATGAGCGCGGAGGTTGTTCTCACAAACTGCAATTTCTGATGTTGAGTGCTACTATTGGCAATCCCGTCCAATTAGCCAAGTTACTATCTGGTAGAACTCGAAAGCAAACTGCTAATAAACCAGACCGATTAGTTTGGATTAATTCTAGCGGAGCCGCTACCCCTGAACGCCAATTAATTGTTACTAAACCTAGTTATGATGCGAATTCTGATGTGGCTCGCATCATTTTGTTTTTATTACAACAAGGGCAAACCGGAATTTGTTTCAGCAATGGTAGACAAGCAATTAAGAACTTGTGGGCAACTTTGAAGCAAGAAGCAATATCTCAATCTTACTATGGAATTGAGTCGCAAGTAGCAATTTTCTACGGCAGTTTAACAAGCGAACGTCGTACTGAAATTATCAACTCTTTGCAGTCAGGAAAAGTTAAGTGCATCCTCAGTACCAGCGCTCTCGAAGCAGGAATTGATTTGCCTCAACTTGACTTTGCTATTATTAGGGGATGGCCGGGAAGTTTGCAAGCTTTCAAACAGAGAGCTGGTCGAGCTGGTCGCACAAAATCGGGTTTAATTGTCTTTATTCCTATTGCTCAATCGCCTTTAGATAACTATTTTGCTGAACGCCCTGAATTGTTACTTTCTGCCGAATCTGAATTGGTGAGTTTTAATGCCAATTATCCTATAGATATTGCCAAACATTTGATGTGCGCGGCTGTCGAAACTGGCATTCCTTCCAATAAGTTAAAACACTACTTTGGCAAGAGCGCTCCTCAAATTGCAACGGCTTTAATTGAACAAGGTGTTCTTCACAAAAGTCGGGATAAATTATGGGCTAAGGGCTTTCCGCATAAAGATGTAAATTTTCGAGGGGGGACGGGTGCTAGTACGGTACAATTGGTGGATGCTGAGACTCAAGAAGAGATTGAAATCCTTAGTGCGGAAATTGCTTATCGAGAGGTGTTTCCTGGTGCTATTTACCGCACACAAAACTCAGATGGTTGTTTAGTTACTTATAGTTCGCAATCGCTCTTGAACGGCAAAGCTATTTTGCAGAAAATCCCTGAAACTCCACTATTTACTGTAGCAATTAGCCGTACTGATACCAGCCTTAAACAGAAGTTGAGCCTACCTCAACAAATTCCGTTAGTTATTCCAGAAATTGAACGCTATGTTCAAGATAATTCAACGGATAGTAATGCCATTTCAGGTCAAGCTATTTTGGAACTGGTTTGGGGAGAAATTAGCCAACTTGTTACTGGTTATCAATTATTAACTCGTAATTACGGGTTAACTTGTCTCAATAGAAAATGCGTCAATTACAGAGAGCCTTTATCCCAATGTACTGCTTGTCCTGTTTGTGGTAAAAGAACTCGCTCGGCTGAACTAACATCGGTTCTTAATGAGGTGAACTTTGAGCAAGCCTACGAAATTAAATTTGCGACTCCTATGCTTCAAATTAGTTTGAATTCCCCAGTAGAATTGTACTTACAACAGATAGTAACAACTACTCGCCAGGAATTGCTGCAATCTCAACAGCCGATTCCTCCGGGATATCAGCAAATGTGGGAGTACCCTCCAAGTTTGTTGGCTATTCATAGCTTCGGTCATCAGATTTTAGCAGCTTTACCTCTAACTATTTTAGCTTCAGCTAATGATGTGAATTTTCTGGTAGAGAAAAGAGGTGCGAATGAGTATGTAGGACTGTTTTACGATTTAGCAGAAGGGGGTTCTGGAACCTCAGAAGCTATTTTCCATTCTCTCCCTCAATTAGCTTCTAATGCTGCTGAATTAGCTCGTAGTTGTTCTTGTAGTTCTGGCTGTCCTAAATGCTTAATTCATCCAGGGTGTCCTGATGGGAATAAAGCTTTGCTTAAGCAGGTGGGGATGTTGCTGTGTGAAGCATTTTAAGAAGGGGAAGGAGAAAGGGGAGGAGGAAGGCTTCGCCGTGAACTCTGCTGAACGGAAAATTCTAGGTTTTTTTCAATAAGGTTTAGTTAAGATTGACAGCATGATTGATGATCCAAATTTTGGGGCTTTTTAACTGAACCTTATTGAGTCTTAACTGAACCGAATCTTATTGGGTTATTGTTAGCTTTTATTGATGAACAAATAAAAGCTAAAATTTATCCTTCCTTCCCCTTCCCCCTTCCCCTCCCCTTCTGAAAATGTATGAACCGCAACTGCGGTTTTAAGAGGCGCATTTTTCATAATTACGCCCATGAAAAACACACTTATGTTACCAATTATTGACTCACAAACTAGAGAGTCAATGCTGTTACATTTCAGAAAGCAACCCTACAAACCCAAGAAAAAGCAAGCTCTAATTCCCAACCTTGAACGAGATTTAAAGCATGGTTGGCTGCTGAAAATTCTCGCACAAATAGACCGATGTTTATGGGGAAGATGGGATTATTGGGCTTTGTGTCAAGCTATTCCCGCTCATGCTTGGATGCGGTGGAAAATGGAGCCAATGTTAGCTATTCTGGAGAATAGAAAACTAGAAAAACTACCCAAGTTTGTAATTGAGGAAACTTTGCCAGCAGAACCGATTCCCCAAATCGAATGGCAGCATTCTCCTGTTGCAGAAGCTATGCTAGATAACACCCTCAATTGCATTCCCCAACATGGAGAATGGAAAACTTGGTCAGCTTGGGACTACTTGGAGTTTTTCTTGGACTGGGTTCTGTTCGCATTCGGACATCCAGCTTACAAAATTTTACCCAAAGAACCCGTCGGTTGTAAAGGTGCATCAATGCGTCTTTATCAGATGTTTGACTTGTCAATTCTCATGCTTTATCCTGAAGATTATATGGGTAGACTGCTACCCCAAATTTGCGGAAAGACTGCTCAAAAAAGTTCAGGGTTTTATCCGACACCCTTAGCTTTGTGTCAGTTCATGTCTAAGTTAGTCAGTGGTGATAAGACAGAGCGAACTTCCAACTTCAATGAACCCGCTTGCGGTACGGGGGCTTTAATGTTAACGCAGTCTAATTACTGTTTGAGCGGTGTCGGTCAAGATGTAGAGCGTACTCTGTTAAAATGCGCTTTGTTCCAGTTTTATATGTTTTCACCTTGGTTAGCTATTCCGATTTGGTGGTTGGGTCAAACTGACTTGCTGCTAGGCAATTCTTTAAGCAGCGAACGACCCCAATCAATGAATGCTGCTTACTGGTATGATGAGTGGTTTGAACCTGTTGATTCCTCAACTCAAGATCGTACCGATCGCGCAGTAGAACCTGAAATAATTTTAGGAGAGATGTCGGAAGTTATCGAATTAAACGAACCCCCATCTATTCACTCAAATCCAGTTGTTCAAGAAGTTGTTAAGGGCAAACGCCGACCAAAAAAGAAAACAACATCGCCTCACCAATTGACGCTTTTTAATTTGGACGATTTTTAGCCCAATACCTACCTATCGAACGATTGTTGCGGTACAGGTGAAGAGTTGAGTTCAAATCACGTTTAACGTTATTCTCATTGTTGGGAACAAAGCTACCGATATCGTTGGTAAGCGATCGCACATGAATTCGGAAAGCAACAAGCCGAGTATAGCGCAGTCAGACACTCATTGCGATCGCGACTACACAACGAATTTAGGATGCCGAGACACCTGAACATCTATCTGTCAATGCCTACGCACTCTAAACAAATCGTTCACTTTAGGGTGCATCGATACCGGAACGACTAATCTATCGATTGCTATGCACCCTAAACAATTCGTTCACTTTAGGGTGCATCGATATCAGAACGACTAATCTATCAATTGCTATGCACCCTAAAAATTTAAGACTTGAGCTTGCCCAGATAGAATGAATGATGCGTGCCGTCTTTACGAAATCTCAAGTAGGCATAGGGGCCACATCCTTTAATGGTCTTGGATTCGATGTATCCCCTACTACCGCGCGCACCGGTAGCAGCCATTTTTTGTTCTCGTTTTTCTTCCCAGTCAGAGTCGGCTTCCAACTCTGACAACCTTTTCTCTTCAGCGTCAATCAGCACATCAATTGCATCGTTCAGGTACTTGAGGTCTTCCAGCTTGAGTTGATAGCAATCCTGCAACACGCTGTGCAGCGTTGGAATTTTCACGGAACAACTGCGCTTTTTGGGCATAACCAGTCAAATTTAGGGGCAAGAGCGATCGCTACACCTCTAATCGGTTAAAAACTGAACATCGGCGGACAAAAGGGCATACTATGCAAACCTTGAGTCAATGCACCCTAAACTGATAGAGCGCAAGCGAACTGAAGTTTCCACCCAAACCTCGTGTCTTGTACAATTTTTAGTATAGGCTTACCACTTGTTAAAACTGTAGCACAGATATAAGGTCGAGCATGGGACGGAAACAGAGATCGCCTTCAGGCATTGTTTTTCGGGCACGAGTTGCACCACAGACACCAGAAAAACTTGAAAAGATAGCAGCTTCTATGGGTCACTTGTACGGAGGGAAGGGAAAACCCGGTGCCCTACTAGATATGCTGGCATCGGGAGATTTGGTTCTCGTACCCAAAACCGCAACAGATGTCATCAAATCTGTGGCACAGTTTTTAGAAGAAACCGAGCAGCCAACCGTCAAATTGGATCTTTTGCAGCGGGACGGTACTCAAACAATTCCTGCGGGGTCGCAGCAAATCTAGACCAATCTGTTCCTGATGGTGGTAAAGCAGATGTGGGTTATAAATTTTTAATCCTCTTATGCGCTCTCCGACTTTTTCTGTGGCGATCGCCACTATTGCTCAGCCTTTTATGCTCTGAGCAATGTACCTCATTACTCTGTCCAACCTCAATCAAACTGTCCAGCCTAACCAACTACAAAAACCATCTTTAGTTCCCAACTATCTCCAACAACATTTGCAACTACTTGTCAAGCAAATTTTAATCGGATTACCTGTTGAGACAATTCTCAGCAGTAATCCCCAGTTGCAGCAGTGGGTTAACGAACTTAAAGAACTATCGCCAACCCTATTTTTACCACAGCGAAAACTTTTTGTTGACATTCCAATTCAAGCAAAGCTACACCTAAAAAAGCAGGGAGAAACAGTAAAACACTCTTCCCCTTCATTTAAAGTAATACAAGTTCCAGCAAATGTTGGTTTTGTCAAAGGACGACCAAAGCTATTTGAGTGGGCGATTCGGCATCCTGTAATGACTTGGGAAGACCGGGTAAAGTTATGGGTAGCTACTCAATTCTTTAAGATAGAGCCTGAAAAACTGCAACTAATTGTTTTGGCATTGCATCCAACTCAACCTGCACAAAAAGTTAAATTTGTCTGGGATACTAAGCAACATCGACAAACCAGAAAATGGTTGCAAACCAAAATTCATTCTCAAACAATCAGTGAATTTGTTAGTTTCGGTTATGCTTTAAGGGTAAAACCAGAGTCAATAGTAACAGCTATTAATTTGGATGAAATCGATGAAGTTACGCTTTAACTCGTTCAATGATTAGAAACTGACAATTATGCTAAAGCTAAGGCAAGCCTTGGCGATCGCGTTGAAAGAGAAGCAAGGGTTGGCGTAAGAGCGATGCAAGGGCGATCGCGACTATGCTTGCGTTGGCTGTCCTGGACCGGAGGAATTAGACACCATCGCTCGCCCAAGTGTCCCAGCCAGCGCCTGGAGGTTTCGTGTGACCTGTCAAAACCTAATAATTGACCCACGCTCTAAACTAGCCATAGCTTGAGGATTAAATCCAGACAGGCTTGCGATCGCCTTAAGTCAAGTCCCACATACCTTGTCCATTTTAGTCAAAAGGGAACTCTAGTTTAAAACCTCGCTTAGTACCGCATGGTTACACGAAGTCAACTGAGGCGGGCATATCGGCTCGCCAAAATGGTTCTGACACTTAGCAATGTTTCTCCTTCCTACGACTATCAAACCAAAGACAGACTAGCAGTATTAAAAATCTTCCCAACAGATGAGGACACTACTAGCTTGCAAGTTCAACAATTTAGGAAGCGAACTTTCTGCCAAATTTCGGCAGAAAGTTCGCTTCCTAACCTTTAACCTGGAGAACAAATGATCGCTGGAGTAAAAGCAACCAAACCATCAACCATCCTAATTGTCGAAGACGATCCCATGATGCAATTAGGACTATCGCGACTCCTAGCAGCAGAACCTCAATTTACTATTGTCGGGCAGGCAGAAGATGGCAATTCAGCAATAGATGTAGCTTCAAAGCTAAAACCAGATATCGTAGTGATGGATATTGGCTTGCCTGATATCGACGGCATTGCTGTTGCCAGTCAAATAAAAGCATTGCTACCCCATACCCGCATCCTCATGCTAACTTCACACACCAGTGATACAGAAGTATTGGCTTCCTTATCTTGTGGAACCGAGGGTTATTGCATTAAAGGCACTAGCACAGAACAGCTATTAACAGCCATCAATGCTGTCCGAGAAGGTAGCACCTACCTAGACGCTAAAATTGCCAGTTGCGTCATTCAAAATCTAAGAAAACCAACAACTAACTGCGAAGAATCCCTGTTTACCTCGCGAGAATTGACGGTATTAAAACTAATGGCAGAGGGCAAAAGTAATAAAGATATCGGTCATCAACTGCACTTAAGCCCTAATACTATCAAAGGTTACATTAAAGCGATTTTCAACAAAATGGAGACTAACGATCGCGTACAAGCTGCGGTTATTGCCCTGCGAAGTGGTCTGGTTTAAACACTGGCAAAGTGAACCAAAAAGTAGTACCCTTACCTAGCTCACTCTCTACACCAATTTCTCCACCATGCGCCTCGACTATTTGCTTCGAGATGTAAAGCCCTAACCCAACCCCAGCAGTACGCTTAACTCCACTACCTCGCACATACAGTTCAAACAATGAAGCACACTGCTCTGATTTTATTCCCACCCCATTATCTCTCACCGTGCAGCGTAGATAAGAGGCCTCTGGCTCCAGCGATGCACCTAATGTTAACGTAAATCCAACTGGATTGTATTTGAGAGCATTGCCAATCAAATTTTCAAAGACTCGCCTGATCTGAGCGGAATCGGCATTAACTAAAGGTAAATCAGGAGTAAATTGATAATTGAGGACAATTTGGCGTTTTGCCAACATTAATTCCCACTCAAAGAGAATGCTGCGTGTCAAACTGTAGAGATCCATGGGCTGTAACTCCAAAGGAACACCTACAATATCACCCTGCTGCATTTCAATCAGAGAATTAATCAGTTTGATTTGGCGCGAACAGCTTTGCAGGATACTTTCTAAACTTGACTTATCAATAACAACTTCATTTTCTCCTACCACTTTCTTTGGTTCAACTGACTGCTCTTTGAGGAAACATTGCAAAACAATTGATATTCCTGTAATGGGATTTCGCAAGTCGTGGGAAACAGCGTGCATAAAAACTTTTAAACCCCTTTCAGCCTGTTGTCTTTCCTGAATTTCCTGAGCGAGTTGGCTATTTTGTGTAACCAATTGTTTGTTAGCACAAAGAAGTTGCTGCTGCAATCGGCTCATTTTTAGCTGAGCTTCCACTCGTACCAGCACTTCCATCGGCTCAAAGGGTTTAATAATGTAGTCAGCGCCACCTGCTTCAAACCCTTTTACTTTGTCAAAAATATCATCCAAAGCACTAATAAAAATAATCGGAATTTCTGCCGTATTCTCTTGTGCTTTTAAAATACGACAGACTTCATAGCCATCCATCCCTGGCATTTTTACGTCCAACAAAATCAAGTCGGGAGGCTGGAGGCTCACTGCTTTTAACGCTCGCTCTCCACTAATGACTTTCCTAACTTTGTAGCCACTTTCAACCAGCACTTTAGACAGTAAGTGAATGTTGTCACGGCTGTCATCTACAATCAAAATATCAGCTTTTATTTGCATAATTTAAGAGGGGGAGGGGGAAGGGGAAGGGGGGAGAAAGGGAAGGGAGGGGATTTATCATTGTCAAACTTCGTCTGATGCACCCTACAAGTCGATTTGAGTGTGACAGTTACGTAAGTCCTAAAAAGCTAACAATAACCTAGATTTTCCGTTCAGCAGAGCCCACAGCGAAGCGTTCCCCGTCCCCCAATAATCAGCTTTTTCTACCCTTCCCCCTCCCCTTCTTTCCCAATCTCAGCATCTAGCAGTTTCTTCCTAAGACTGCTAAAAATTAATGCTTCCGCAGCCAGAGACTTAGAAGAATTGGCAACATTCCTAACCTCCACCTCTCCAGTTGTCACTGGTTCATCGGGGTCATTGGGATGAGGCAGCATTTTTTCAGCAGCTCGAATCCGATTTTCCAATTCCCGATCGATATTAATTAATTGTCCCGTCAATCGGTTCACAGACAGCAAGGCCGCTCTTTGAGACAACTGCGGACAAATATGACTGTCCCAGAGAGCTTCTGACTCTTTAGCTTGCTTTAAGTCTCGTTGTCGAACCGGGATTTTCAAAGGATAGGGAAACAGAGCTTCTGAATCCGAACTGTAGGCTGGTGAAGTGATGACACACTTCCCTTGCGGAAACCTCAGAATCTCATCGGCACTCAAAAGTGGTTTCTTTTGCAACTGCTCGCTCCAATTGACAGAACGGCTTGTTTGTTGCCCCGTTGAGCTACCTGTCGAGCGATTTTTTACCAGCACTTCCATTTCCCCATACCGCTTAGAATATTTCTCCGCTGTATCAAAATCGCCGGGGTTGAACAAGACATGAGTTGACAAAGCACTTGCGATCGCCGCCCCTTTTTTATCCCCATAAAGATTATAGAGTTGATTGAGGGATTGAATGCCAACAATCGGCACACCACCAGCCGAACGATATTCGTTAGCCCACTGATCCATTCTATCGAACTTGAGAGACGGAAACTCATCGAGACAGTACACAAATGGGTCAGAACGTACTCTACTCAAATTAGACACTACACATAAGTGAATAGCAGCAGCTAATAGCGGCCCCACTACAGTGCGCCTTTGGTCGTCTAATTTAAAAATAATGCACTTTTTTCCCGACAAAACAATGGGAATTGTACTGTGACCAATAAATGCCCGCAGCAAATCTTTTTGAATAAAACTTGAATAAGTTGCCTCTGCACTTGCCTTGATACCCGCCACTGTTTTTTCAGCATCTTTTGAACTTAATAACTGTGAAAAACTAGAGGCAATCCACCTGTCCATTTTGAGAGGATGGCCCTCCGGGCGGTGGACAGCATGGTGAATGCGACTAACTAAATCTGGAAGCTGAATAATTGCATAAACAAAAGCCAAATCTGGGTAAGGACTGCCTTTTGCTAACTGCACTAAACCCTTCGCCATTAACTCCCCTGCTTTCTCAAAAAACTCATTACCTTTACCCTCACTTGAACTAGCATTTCGAGCAATAACTTGCCCAATTTCTGCTGCCATTACTGCATCTTGGGCATCTCTCATAAAATCCAGAGGGTTGATTACACCCGAATAAGCTTCCCCCGGTGCAAACACTTGTACGTCATAGCCGTAGCGCACTGCTAGGGGCGCGTGCAGCTTCATCTGGTCTCCTTTTTTATCGTAAATAATCACAGGAAAACCTTGCTGAAATGCACTCTCAACCATCCGGTCAATCACGCTAAAAGTTTTGCCAGAACCCGGAGCACCAATTACTAAAGTACCGCGTTCAGCATGGGGAAACCAAACAGTAGGATTTGCGCCTAATAGCGTTTGTAACTGAGCGCTCAATCCCTTTATATTCTTGAACCAATAAGTCGGCGTACCGCTCCATAAAGTAACGGGTTGCCGCTTTTTTTCTTTCATTTGTTTGAGCGCTAGACCTGTCGCTGCCATCTTTTCAGCCGTACCGCACAACCGACCCGAAGTAACTTTCCCTTTGCCACTTCCAATGATCTTGGAGAAAATAAACAAAGCTAGTAATAAGCCTAGCATTGAAAGTCCTTCTGGATTGATAAATTGACCAATCAAACCCTTGAAGTCTATACCAATAAGCGGGCGTTTAGTGACAGGCTGGGTTTGGACTTGAAGCACTAATTTTGGGTTGTTTTGAGAAAACAATTGAAGATTTTTCATAGGAAGGGGAAGGGGAAGGGGAAGGGGAAGGAAAAACTAGGTTATTGAGTGAGGGGGAAGGAGAAGGGGAAGAGGAAGGCTGCGCCGTGAGATACCGAACGGAAAAACAGGTTATTATTGCTTTTATCGCTACTAAGCTGTCATCTACAAACCTGCAATCTGCTGTATCCTTCCTTCCCCTTCCCCTTCTACATTAAAAGAACGGCTATCGCCTCTGGGGGTTGATAACGACTCAAATAAGTAAATAATGGTCAGAACTAATAACGCTACACCCCAAACAAAGACTAAAATATCAACACCTAAAAGTGCAAAGGAAGCTACTCAAGAAAACACAACTTCTGAAGCATATAAAGTTGACCCAGAACTATTCGGCAGTGGATACAATCAAGCACGCAAACCGTCTTTACCCTACGGTATTGTCATCAATGATAACCCTGCTGGCATCTTAATTCCTACTGACCAACTCATTAAAGCTGAGTGGTACTCCATCCCATCCGAAGCCGAGTTAACGACAGTTGATTTAACTGAAGAAGTGACAGGATTGCTGCTCCAAAAAGTGAAAATTTTGGTATTAGCTTTTATGCCAGAGTACATTCGATACAAAGATATTGAAGAAAATGGTGAATTAGCTGGTGCATTTGTTGGATTGTATGACGAATACCGCCATAGTTTCAACAAAAAGATGCAGGAAGTCTGTTCAGAACACGCTCTCATTTTCTTAAATTCCCAGAATTTACCATTGCACAAATCCCCCATAGTAGTGCGGTTTAAAAATGTCTCTCTTTGGAGCTTTAAGAGTGCTAGAGAAGAGTTTTACCGCAACTTAGAAAGGGCATTTGCTGATTACTTTGAGGTAGAATACAGTGGCAAGAATGACAGATGGCGCTCTTTAGGAGTCTTGAATGTTCACTTCCGAGCTATCAAAGAAGGGGAAGGCAAAAATAAATCGTTCTGCTGCAAAACTTACAGCATTACTAAGCCAACTAAGGCGAATTTGCCTAAACTATACCTCGGTAAGCCAAAACAGAAAAAAGAGGTTTGGAATCTACACAATAGCATTGGTGGCTTTCTTGAAGCTGGAGAAGCTCAATTACCAGCTTTAGCGGCTAATGCTGATAACAAACCAGAACGTTCAGCCTCCCTTAAAGTTCAGGTGTTGCCTGCTTTAAGTAAAGATTTAGACCACCGTAAAGGTCAAGCCCTTAAAGTTCAGGTGTTGCCTGCTTTAGGTAAAAATTCAAACCACCGTAAAAGTCAAGCGAAAAGTCAATCCAAGCTGCCTCGTAAAATATCACAAGTTGAGTCAGAATTTGATACAGAACTAGACGAATTGGATGACTTTGAAGTACCAACAGAGGTTGAAATTGAGGTGGATGGAGAAACTGACTTTGATTAAGTTTTGAAGGAGGGAATGGGGAATGGGGAGTGGGGAGTGGGGGGAAAGGGGGAGGGGGAGAATTTGAGACTTACTTTCTACTTCCTTCTTTGTACTTTTGAGAATAAGGGGAAGGGAAGGAGAAGGAAAGATAAATTTTAGCTTTCCTTTCTTCAATCAATCCTTCGGAAACTTAGGGAAAAATGACTACAAGGGTTAATTTGCTCTTGGTGGTAATTTTCCTCAAACCCTTATTCTGTCGTTGGTAATCAAAAGCTATCCGATACTCCCTACTCCCCATTCCCCACTCCCCACTCCCCTTTCCTACGTCAGTTGATAGACAAGACCATTATAGCAAAATTTCAGCCTGCGTTGGCTTGTTTTTACGAGTTGGTTCACAATTAAACAGGGCAATTCCACCTCCGCTTGTTCACTTCCTTCAACTGCAAATAAAGCTGTTTTTGGTGCAATATTGGGGTTAAGGTAAGCTGTGAAAACTTCACGTTTAACCTGACTTTTATCATTAGGGATTAAGTAGCCAACGTAAAGACAGCCCATCTTGCCACACAGTTTGGAATTGTTAAAGTCGTACAAATTAAGTTGACCTTTATTACCCCTAACTTGTTGGACACGCATAGTGGCGATCGCCTCTTTTGGCTCCACAATGCTACTATGAGACTGTACAATCTCGATCAAGGTTTCTGCGGGAACAATTCCACTAGCTTTCTCCCAGGATAATTGAGAAAAAGTTGTATCGCTACTCGCACTGCAAGCAGCCGTCCCCAATAGCATTGCTAAGCCAATAAAGATTGTTAAACCAATACGAAACCAATAGCCAGTCCGATTCAACCAAGCTGGGGGTTTACTACATTTGACTACCTGTTCATTCAACTCTTGCATATTTTCCTCTATTCAGACACTAATAAATTCAATGAGCAAGTGTAGTTGCCGCTATTGCTACTGCTAAACCCAAAATGGCTTGTAGTAGAAATGAGTGTTTCAAGCGTACTGAAAATTCTCCCCTAAAGAACTTTATTGACCCTAAAACCATGCTGATAGTCGCGGCTATTGGCAACCAACGAGTACGCCAAGTCCATGTCTCACCGCCAGAGTGGTTGCTGATAGAACTCGAAATGCAACTGCTATTGTTGCGGTTATAGTTGTAAAGGGTTTTGACTTTTTCTCCGTACTGCTTAAGCGAGTAGCCTCCTAAAATGTCCGAGTAGCTGGCATCCACCTTGCTACTAGAACCGCCAAAGTGCTTTTGTGCCACTCGTTCAATTAAGCGATCGCCACTGAATAACTGCCTAGTTGTCGGGTCAATTTCCTGCTGCGTGCCAACTACACTCTCAGCCAGAGAATTTTGCAAAACCCGATCCTGAACCGCTGGGGGAAAATATTGAAAAAGCTCCTCAGAAGTAGGCTGGGTGCCACTATTAACTTTTTTGAGGAACTCCGCACCCCCAGGTACAGAAGCGATCGCCTCCTGCACATCTTCCCGGTAGCTCATAAATTGATAGCGACCGAGTGCCCGCCCGCAGTTGCGTGAGCCATCTGCACAGGTAGCAGTACCGATTGCTTCGTAGTCACCACTACCTGCACTTTCCAAATTGGCGATCGCCTCGGATAAAGCAGCCACATCTACGTTGTTAATGTAGGTGGCAGGTTGGGCGCAATCTCCCTTTGATTTGGGAGTGGGTGGACGGTTTTGTTTAAGCTGAGGCGGCTGTTGATTTGAGCCTTTTGGTTGGGAAAGTTTTGGTGAAGATACAGCATCAGTAGGGCGAGAAATACTGTTAGAAGCACCCCCCTCCACTTTGCCAACAAAGATAGGGGAATTTGTTTGGTAGGACAAGAACGGAAATGGGCCAATAATGTAAGGCGATTTCCCACAAGGCAAACTAAACCTGAAGTACAGAGCCGTGTCAACAGTATCGCTGGTTTCTGATGGCTCCATTACCACTACTTTAAACGCATCTCCAAAGGGATGCCGACCCGTTGGTTCCCAACCAGCCAAACAGCCAGAACCGCCTTGCACTTCCTGATATTTCCCACTAATCCACTGCTTCCCTTCCAGTTTCGATGCAAGCTTGCGACCGCTGTTTTCTAAGTCATCAAGTTCAATGTAAGCACAATCTTTCTGGCACGCTACCGCAAATCCTTCTACGTTAGAACCTGAGATTGTATTAGAGCGCTTACTTTCAGCCGTTCCATAAATCATGTCAATTCGCATCACAGTTGAACCCAGTTCTCCCACAGGAATTGGGAAACTGCTCAAAGGCACTTGATTGAGTAAGGGAATGTCAGCAATCCGCTCTGATATCCACCCCTCAAACTGTTCTAAATTGACACTTGATAAAGAGGGAATGTCCATTAAAGAAAACCCAGAAAGGTCGATTTGGTTGAGAGAAGCTTCTGCGAACTGGGGAAATTTAGACATAACTTGACTGAGCGGTAGTTCGCCAGCATTAGAGACATTTATGAGCGAAGTTTGAGAAGCTAAAGATGCAAGAGGGACAACTTCTTTCAATTTCAAAGAGCTTAAATTTGGCACAATTTGGATGAGCTTCTCTACCTTTTGTCTGCCCAAGAGTGGAAATGCTGCTAGAGAGATATTTTCTAGGTTTGTTCCTCCTGTTGCTAACTGTTCAATGCTTTCAAGAGAAAGAATTTCTGGTTTGAGAGCTTCGCTGATGTCTCCAAGTTGCAAGATTTGGTCAGGAGTGTTGCCTTGTGACCAACTACGACCTCCCCAACTAGATGAATTAGAAACTGGTGGTAAATTGCTAAAAGTAATTTGGCTCCAGTCAGGTAATAAAACTCTTGTAGCAGACTTTTGCTGGTCATTACCAGGAATTTCCCAAATCCTAACTGGTAAGGAATTTAACTCAGAAGAAGCATTAGCAATTCCTGGTAATTCCAGTGCTATGACAACAGAAATTAACCCAATTGCTGTAGCTCTTATTAAGAGCCAAATTAACTTATTCAGTTCAAAGCAAACATTATTTAGCACTTTCATAGCATTGGCAGTTCCAACAACAATTAGAGCAATTTTCAGTGATAACAGGGTAGTTGCTAATTGCTAATTGCTAATTAAAAGTAGTACCTACCCAATTGAAAACTGCTATAAGTGGGAAGGTTGGGTTGCCTATGTCATAAAGCTGCCCTCCCCACTCCCAACTATTAAATTTCCAGTTCAAACTGTGGATTGGGATGAGATGCTGTGTCCGTCCAAGCACAATCTGCTAGATTGGACTCGTCGTACACATTTTCTTGATAGCCGTCTTCAAAGTTACCTTCTTGAGATTTCTGAGGTAATGAATAGCCACCTGATTGATAGCCCTCTGACTGGTAGCCAGAAGTGTTGTAGCTTGATGTGGATTCGTCTGAGTAATTAGGGTTCATAACAATACATGAAACTAGAAAACACTTCTAGCCTAAGTTAACGATCAAACCAATGCCATCACCACAATCGACAATATTTGATAGCTCAACTGGATCGATCCTAATGGAGGGGGTAGGTTTAACTATAAACAACAATCTTCTTTAGCAATAGCTTGCTACCGATTGCGGTTGTCAACAAGCTATTAACTAATCTTGGGATTATGAATTATTTACCTATCCATCCTCAAAACCTGTACGAAAAACTATTAACTAATCCACCTTATTCGTGGTTTCCCTCATCAGAATTTGTTTTAGAAGAAATGTTAAAATATGCTCAAGTCACTCCCGGTATTGTAGCGTTAGATCCGACAGCCGGAGAAGGTGCTGTTGCTAGAAAACTGCAATCTGCTGGAGCCATTGTCGATGTCATTGAAATTAATCCCTTGCTGCAACAAATTTTATTTCAGCAAGGATTTAATTTAGTTGGCTCGGATTTTATGAAAGCTGAACCCCAGCGTCTCTATCCACTATTAGTAGCCAATCCTCCTTTTTCATTTAGTCCATCAGAAAGAGGAGTTGACTTAACAATTATCAGACGAGCTTTCGATCTATTTCTCGCACCGGGTGGGCGATTGGTTTCAGTTGTCAGCGCTTCTCACAAGCATAGCCAATGTTCTAAGGCGAGAGCGTTTAGGGGATGGTTAAATCAAATTGATGCCCAACTAATTGAACTGCCCCTAGAAGCTTTTTGGGGAACATTAAGGCCTGTTACTGTCGAATCTTGGTTAGTAATTGCTAAAAAATAAGGGGAAGGGGAAGGGGAAGGGGAAGGAAGGATAAATTTTAGCTTTTCTTTCTTCAATAAAAGTTAACACAAACCTGGATTTTCGCTTCCCTTTCCCTTCCCTAAATAACTTGTTTTTCCTCACCCTCTCACCCTCTCCCCTTCTCCCTCCCTTTCTCTTAACCTTCCCCTTCCCCTTCCCCTTCCCCCTCCCCCTCAAATGAAACTTAACCTAGTTCAAACTCCTTATCAACTGTTAAATAGTGGTTCAGAATTAGAATTAGCTCTTAAACCATTTCAACAGGCTTCATGCTTTGGAATTGACTGCGAAACGGCTTTTGGAATTGACCCATACCGAGCTAAAGTTCGCCTGGTACAGCTTGCTATTCCCGATAGGCCAGTAGCGATCATCGATCTCTTTGCGATCGCGCCCACCGATCTTGGCCCCCTGCGTTCCCTGTTAGCCGGAAATGCCCTCAAAATTGGACATAACCTCAAGTTTGACTGGCTGATGCTGACTAGGGCTGGGCTTTCACCATCCAAACCTTTTTTTGATACTTATCTGGCTTACCGCGTGCTAATAGCCGGACTCAAGCGCACTTCGTCTCTGGAAGCTGTTGCTGATAAATTGCTGAAAGTGAAGCTAGACAAAGCACAGCAGGTTAGCGACTGGTCAGGAGAACTGAGTAGAACTCAACTGCAATATGCTGCTACTGATGCTGCCATCTTACTACCGCTATGTGAGGTACTTCACCGTCAACTTTATTCAGCACAACTTTGGCAGACTGCGAAACTAGAATTTGCCTGTTTACCTGCGGTGGCTTCTATGGAACTTAATGGGATGCTTTTAGATAGAGAACAGTGGGGTATTTTAGGAGAGAAACTCGCGACTAAACGCGATTCCCTTTTAAGACAAATTAATTCACAACTCCATCGACCTAACCCTCATAAACAAATCTCTTTGTTACCGGAATTCACGGATACAATTAATCCTCGTTCTCCGAAACAAGTCTTAGCGGCTTTGCAAGAGAAAGGCATTCCTGTTACTTCCACTAATTCTCAACAATTAATTCCTTTACAGGGCGAGTATCCCGTTATTCAAGCACTCTTAGAATATCGCAGCTTATCAGCTCGTATCAACACTTTTGCTCTGGGTTTACCAGAACATATTCACCCAATTACAGGGCGCATTCATCCTAACTGGTTTCAGATTGGGGCTCGGTCAGGGCGGTTTAGTTGTCGAAAGCCAAATTTAACAAATATCCCTAGAGATAAAGAAACCAGGCAGTGTTTTAAAGCTGCACCCGGTTACGTCCTACTTAAAGCCGATTACAGCCAGATTGAACTGCGGATTATGGCGAAAGTGTCGGGGGATATTAGGATGGTTAAAGCTTACTCTCAAGGGGAAGATTTGCATTCTTTGACAGCTTCCTTGGTGTTGGGAAAACTTTTAGCTGAAATTACTATCGAAGATAGACAACTCGGCAAAATTATTAACTTCGGTTTAATTTATGGCATGGGAGTTAGGAAATTTAAGCTGATGGCTCAAGCAGAGCATGGAGTCATTTTAACTGTGGAACAAGCTTCGTACTTTCGGAAGAAGTTCTTTGAATCCTATACAGGTATCAAACAATTTCATGCCAAAGTTCGGAGTGCATGGAGCCGAGGTATTCGAGAAAGTCGCACCGTTTTAGGCAGAAGGAGATTATGGTCAAAAGAGACTAAGCCGTTGCTTAATGAGATGTTAAATAACCCCATTCAAGGAATGAGTGCTGACATTACTAAACTCGCTCTTGCTCTATTGTTTAATCCTTTGAGTCGCACGAGAGCGAGACTGATTTGTGTCGTTCACGATGAAATTTTAATCGAGTGTCCTCTTGAAAAAGTGTCGTCAGTTAAAGCAATGCTTGAAAAATGTATGGTGAGAGCCGGGAATAAGTTTCTCTCTCCAATTCCTTGCCAAGTAGAAATTAATGTGATTGAAAGTTGGGGAGGGTAATAGATTAACGAGGAAGGAAAGGAGTGGTGAATAGAAAGTGGTAAAGCGGCTACTGCGTTCAAGTTAAGTCTTAATTTATGTGACTTGAGCGCAACCGGATGGTGGCGTAGGCTTAGCCAGCACTTCCTACGTTAGTTACCACCGCAGGCATCGCACACTATCAAACTCACGTTGCATTAAGAATGGTATGTTATATTGATTAACCATCAACCGAGAGAATCGTTAGGTCATCGCACACCATCGCTCAATTAACTGTTGTAACATCCGATCGAGGTCAGCGATCGCTCCCAGGTTGAGACAAAAAACATTCTCAAGGGTAGCGCGTAACTCTGCAACCGTTGAAAGGATACGATGTTCTGTTCGACCGTCCAAATAATGTACCGTAAACTGATTATTCCACAAGGCATAACGACAATTTGAATCCGGTTTTGCCGCCATCAAGTTAGTAACAAAAATCGAGTTGGGATGAGTTGAAACATACCAATTACTCACCTCATAATCGGGTAATTCTTGCTCCTGAAGATCGAATCTGTAAAGTGATTTCCACTCCTGCTTGATATATGCTTGCATGATGTAGGTGCGATCTGTGGCGATAAATCGAAATGATTCATGGGATGTAGCTTGTTCAATATCCGGTGTCAAAGCAAGCGGCGTGGTGAGCGTTAATCCTCCGAATCCCACATCTGCAATGTATGGCTCTCCATCAATATTGACCCACAATACCATATGACTGCGAGGTGCGATCGTCCCGGATGGTAAATTCCACAGCACACGGGCTGCCAAATTTTTTAACTGAAAGCCAAGAGCAAGCAAAACATCCCGCAACAGTGAATTTTGCTCAAAACAATAGCCGCCCCGTCCCTCATTGATTAGTTTTTGTTGCAAGGATGCTAAATCCAGCTTTACAGGTTGTTTCAGGAGTGAATTGAGGTTTTCAAACGCGATCGTTTGGGAATGTCGTTGATGAATTGCCTGTAACGTTGTCAGCCTGGGTGAACAGTCGCCACTATAGCCAATTCGTTGAAAATAGGCATCAAGGTCGATCTCAGTCAGTCGTTGTTGCAATGGTTGCAGATTCGCAGCAATCTGTTCGGCGCGTAAAAGCAATGGGTGTCGATCTACCATAGGGGTCATCCTCCAAAAACTAACTGTTCCAGTCAACTCGCAAGCTGGTATGTACCACCCCGTTTTAATGCCTGTTGATAGGCCGGGCGAGAATGGATGCGATCGCAAAACTCCATTAGCCTGGGACGACTGGCATCCAATCCGCCTCGCGCAATTGCTACCTCAATGGGAAAGCTCATCTGAATATCAACCGCGGTGAATTCATCTCCAGCAAACCAGAGGCTTTGCTCAAGCTCTGCTTCTAAATAATTGAGGTGCTGCGTAATTTGAGGAGTAATGAACGTATCCTTGGTGCGTCTGGCGATCGTCTGTGCGATCGGTTTGATAAAAAATGGCAGGGGTTGTTGCTCAATGCGATCGAAGACCAGCTTGAGCAGCAGGGATGGCATAGCTGAGCCTTCAGCATAATGCAGCCAGTAGATATAGCGCCATCGCTCGGGTGTGCCGGGTGGCGGTGATAATCGTCCTCCACCGTATTGCTCCACCAAGTATTCAATGATGGCTCCAGATTCGGCTAAGGTTAGCGTTCCATCAGTGATGACAGGCGACTTACCCAGAGGATGAATCTGACGCAGAGCCGCTGGTGCTAGCAGCGTTTTGGGGTCACGTTCGTAATACTTGATGTCATACTCCAGCCCCAGTTCCTCTAACAACCATAGAATGCGCTGGGAGCGAGAATTATTTAAGTGGTGGACAGTAATCATCTGCTTACTCTAATTGTTGCAAGTGCGTTCTAATTTACCAGAATGCTCAAGTCCTTTGATCTAGATATAGATTTTAGGGGAAATAATTTATATCTAACTATCTGATTCCTGTGCTACTGTCAAAATCCAAGGCGATCGCCTTGAACATTGACAAGCTGATTACGATCGGTGTGTTTTTACAGCGCTCGCCATTTATTTGGATCGCCAAAAATTGCCTTGACGATCAAATTGGATCGTAAGCAGGTGGCCGGTACTCAAACAATTCTTGGTCGCCCGCTGCAAACAAAGAGCGATCGCGACCAGTTGCAGGCCGAGCAAAGGACGCTTTATTACGAATCCCCTGAATATCTTCAGAAGAACGCTCAGATGACAGCACAAACTGAGTCCTCTGATAACGTAAATCAGCCAATTCAATTTTACCCGGCCTGCCTTCACAATAAGCTCGTTCAGCGCAGCGCTTAACTGCGATCGCAATTTCCGCACTCGTGGCTCCGGCATAATCAGATAGCAACGAATACCACTGCCTTTCACTCCAAGGATTCTCAATTCCATCCCCAAACTGCTCCTTGAAATACTTAGCCAAATGCAAATTGAAAATCTCATAACGAGCGCCGCTATGTGGCAAATCCACAAACCAGATTCCGCCATCATCAAATCTGCGGATAAGTTCAGCCGGCAGCATTTCTAAACGGTTAACAGTAGCTAACATTAGCACTTCACTTTCATGCTCCTGCATCCAAGTTAGCAACTTCTGTGACAGCCGCCTAGCTACACCACCATCCGCATTTGATTCCCAGCCAGAAAAACCCTTATCAAAATCATCAAAAAACAGCACACAGCCACCCAAATTATCCGCTGTCTCCAGCATTTTATGGAGAGCGCGATCCGGATTAGAAGCACCGAGAATATTGCCCCAACTTGCGGATATAAGCGCATAGCCTAGTTTTTTAGCAGCTAGCTTTGCACTCAAACTTTTGCCCGTCCCCGGCGGCCCCCACAGCAGCATTCCTTTCGGAGGTTTAAGGTGATATTTCCTCGCATTACTGTCGGATAACTTCGTGACATCTTGCAAATAAGCATCTAATAGATCTAAACCGCCAGCATGAGGCACGTCTGGAGAAGCAATGAACTCCAACCCCTGGTCTCGAAGTTGCGATATTTTATACTCCAATACCAACTGTGCGATATGAACAACTGAAGTGGTCACAGAGAGCGATCGCTCTAACACCAATTCAATTTCAGCCTGTGGCAGCCCTAAACTAGAAACAGCCAGCCGTTTTTTAGCTGTCACCGCATCTGAACCAAAATCAAGGGAACAATTCCGAGCGCAAAATTTATCTATAATAACTCCTACTTCCAAACTATCAGGTAGCGAACATTTAAGTAGAGGAATTAAAGGCCTTAACTTTGATGGTAATTGGATGTACTCACCCAGGAGTACCCAATATTGCTCGGCTGAACGCTCTTTCAACTCAAAGAATGCGTTAGCGAACTGAGAATAACGGCGGATAATAGGCTCACTGGCACTGCCTGACTCCAAAATATCCTCTAACAAAAAGATGCCAGGGCGGTCACTTTCCAACATAAATTGCAGAACATCATTCAAAGCTGAAAGCTCAGTCTTGCAGAGGACGCATTTACTATCAAAACATCGCACCTCCTGAATATTTGCATATCCGGGATTCCAGTAATAAACAGGTAAAGAGCGCTCATCGCCATACTGATAAAATGATGACAAGATAGCTTTTCTATCTGCACTGCAATATTCTACTGCAACAATGGGAGTATTATTTGCCAATATATTTGTAAGCGAGGAAATATTTTTCACTTTTCACTTCTCCAATAACACTTCAACTACTTTAACCACCAATCTTTAAATGTAACTCCCTACTACTAGATGAATTAACATCCCTCAATTGGAGGGAGAAGGGGTGAGGGGGAAGGAAACGTCAAATTCTCTCAGTCTCCCTCTCCGCACTCCCCCTCAATTTTAGTAATTGTGCCTAGCGGCACTCATAAATTGATGTTATGTAAGTTAAATTGTCAATCATGGCCATAACTAAAAAGCAAACCGCAGCTACTCCAAATCGCTCTCAGTCACCTGTTGCTGCTAAATCTAAACCGCCTGAAAAGAAGAACAGTCAAACAGTCGGCAGTAATAATGGAGCCAAATCAAAACCTCAACCTAACCTCAGCGCCGAGCAAATTGCTGTTGAGCTAGTCAAACAGATTCGTAATACAATTCATAAGAAGTACGGTGTGACAATTCAGCGTCGCAATAGCCGTATTTCGACAAAGGTAGGTCACGCAATTCGTGAAAAACTGGGATTAGATATTCAAGCTCAGTTGAACAAGCGTAACGGCAACGGCAATGGCAAAAAGTTCGACTGGCAAGAGTGGAACAATACTGTGTTTCCCAAGCTAGTTGGTCGGCCTGATGAACTCAAGTATGATGTCGAAGTTGTTGCCCTAGCGATGAGCCAACTTTACGATTCCATTGCTGAAAATCCACAAGCTGCTATTGCGGATTTAATGGAGTTCAATGCTCAAAGTTTAAAGCGTCGCAACGAGTTAGCTAAGTCCTCTGAAGAAGATACTGAAGAACTCGATGATAACGACGAACTCGATGATGAAGATGATGATGAAATTGATGACATACTCGATGGAATTGATGACGAAGACGAAGAAAGCGATGAAGATAACGATGAGGAGGATGATGGCTCAGACTCAGACTCAGATGATTTTAGTTTAGACGAAGACGAGGAATTTGACGAAGACGATGAATAATTAATTGCTCAATTCCGATGAGAAAGCTCTGCCGAAATAGTAGAGCTTTTTTAGCCTCTATCGAGGCTTTTTCTAAGAATCGCAATTCATTTAATAAGGAGAGGGGAAGGAAAAATTTTCAGTAATGACGCGATTTTACTAAAGTTTTTCTAACCATTTCCCTTCCTTCCCCTTCCCCTTCCCCTTCCCCTTCATGGTAATGATTGTCGCCACCATCCGAGTCAGGGTGCTCTGGGAATTATACCAACAAATTCACAACCAATTAAACCTTAGCATTGGTTGTGAATTTGATTTTACCCACCCACCCACCACTAATCTTTTTAATTAATTCTAATTAGCCGACTTTCGTCGCTTTAGTTGTGAATAAAAAACACTTGGAGTGTTAATCATGGCTAATCGCAAATCCGCTCAAACTCCGATGCAAAAGCAATTCGCTGAAACTCTTGAAGAACAACGCTTTGAGATGTTTCTGCACGTCGCTCGCGAATTAACGGGACGTGCCAAACAGCGGCAGTTGCCGAAAGGTAAAGCTCTTGACTGGGAAGCATTCAATACTTGGTTTAACAAGCAATATGAAGGCTACTCAGCTAACGAGATACTTGAAGAAATCCTGAGCAATGTTTACTGGCTCGCATCGGAGCAAGCAGTGATTGACTTGCACTTCCGCTATATCGAATCGGCAGTTAAAGCCGCTAATAAGAAAAAGGTTACTGACGATGATGAAGACCTTGATGATTTCGTCAAGTAAGTTGATTGTTACCCCCAACAAAGGGGGTAAAGTCCTGCTCAAAGCAGGATTTTTTTTAACCCACCCACCACACCCAGTTCCATTTGCAACATTTAGAATCGCATTTTCTGAAAGTTTTAGTTGATTGGTTTTAGGCAACAAAATAGGTCGAACAACAAGTTGGGAAAAACTGCCTGTTTGTAAATCAAATGATTGTTTTATTTAAAAAGATTTGAGTTTAAACGCGAGCGCGTTTGAGAGATGTTCTACTTGTAAATTCTCGCCATGTACGAACCTATTCAACATTTTCTCACCCTAACAATTGAAACTGTAGTAATCCTTGGTTACGGTGGCTTAATTGTTCACTATATCGCTACGCTTTCTACATCGAAGCAGATGAATCTTGCGGAAAAACAGGAGGCAGAAATTACCCCAAAGTTTGTACCTATTCTCAATGAAATTACTTCCTTTCCTGCTGTTGCTGAATGTGCAGCAACTCAAGAACTAACAGCAGAACAAGGCTTAACCTCTTCGCTACAAGTTAAAGCCGAACTTGCTTCAAATATTCAACTCGATACTGACCCATTAAATCTGCCCTTCATTCAAGTCGATAGCCTCACTCTTCGACAATGCCGCACCGTTATTCGAGCAATCAATTCTACTCTGCCTAAAAGCGATCGCCTGAGTCTTAAACTCAACAAAAAAGACGCACCTATCGATTGGTTGAAAACACAAATCAAGAAGCAACTTGAAAATCATCCACAGCTATTTTCATCTTTAAACCTTGACAATTTGGAGAGCTAGTTAATTGCTTTTCTCGTGTTTGCCAAGGGTAATTAGATCCTACCAAGTTGTTCGCTCTATTCATTGAAGCTCAATCCCCCTTCAATCGCGCTCGCACGAATTCCCTCTCCGTCCTACTGACGTTACCTAGAGAATTGCTACATAGCAGCATATCTGCCTGCTGCGAAGATTTGTCGTGCCGTTAATTGCAAGTCAGGAAAAATTGAGGAAATCAGTCGATCTTCATTTTGAAACAACTGTTTTTGATACTCATCATCTTGCAGCGTACAAATAGTAACTGTTGGCTGTTTGGGTTTGCCAATATATTCTCTACCACCAATACCCAGATAGTCAACAATCCAATATTCAGGCACTCCTAGCAGTGCATAATCTTCAACTTTACGGGCATAGTCGTTCTGCCAGTTAGTGCTAACAACTTCAGCGATTAGTTTAATTGAGGAACCTGACGTAATCACAGGTTCTTGTTGCCACAAAGGTTCATTAATTAGTCGATTTTGATCTAATACAATCACATCAGGGCGAAAAGCTGTTGCTGTTCCTAATAGTTTGATGAGACAGCGAGGAGGGAGAAAGTAAGGTAAATCCAGGCGGTCAATTTCTACATTCAGTTTTCGTCCCAGAAACCCAGATACTTGCTCGTGAGGCCCTGTTGGTTCCATTTCGGTTAATTCACCATCAATTAGTTCGTAACTATCGCTGTCGCCGTAGTTGGTAATAAATTCATCAACAGTTATAAGTTTTGGAGGTGATTGAACCATTGTGTTTGTTCCTCAAACGACGGCAATGTGCATTTTTATTTAAAGCTCCGCCATACCTGAAAGCTTAGCGGTGGGTTGTTTGCGCCTCTGTTCCTCGGTGTCAGCCAAAGTAATCTTTCGCCTACCAATCTGTTCAATCAATTCACTCAAGCTCAATCCTCGCTCTCTGGCAATAGTGCGAAAACCCTCCCATCCCGCAGATGTTACCTGAATGTTCCTTTGCTTCTTTGGCTCCTCATATCGAGGTTCGCCTCCGCCTAACTTCAAATTAGCCAGAGAGTTGGGGTGGAGTAGCGTTCCTTTTCTTGGAGGCATTTGGCAACATTATCCTTTCTCTATTTTCTTTATTATCCCACATTTTTATTCCGATTCCATGTTACTATAGAAAATATGGAATAAACCTATACCAGCGATAATCTTCAAGCTGGTGTCTGGCTTTATTGCTGACAAGCTCAGGGCTGACTTATTTCAGGAGGCACAAGAAAATGTACCCAACTCAGGAGACATTGGGCAATGAGCAGCGTCAATCGTTAGTAGTTTTGCTCGACCCAACTTCCAAGCGCCGCCACACTGTTGCGGACTCCCCGCAGATTGACCCAGAATTCAAGGCGCTCATCCCTCCTTTGAGTCCGAGCGAGTTTGCTACCTTAGAAGCCAGTATCCTTGAGGAAGGATGTCGAGACCCATTGGTGGTCTGGACTGAGGAGAAAATTCTGATTGACGGTCACAACAGGTATGCTATTTGTACTGCACACAGCATCCCCTACCAAACTGTAGAAAAATCTTTCGACAGTCGCAACGCTGTCAAAGTTTGGATGCTCCTCAATCAACTGGGTCGCCGCAATCTTACGTCTGAATCTGTTAGCTATTTGCGCGGCACTTGCTACGAGCTGGCAAAGCAGTCCCACGGCGGCGACAGAAAATCAAGTGGTCATTTTGACCACTTGAAAACAGAGGAAAAGTTGGGGGTGCAGTTCAAGGTATCCCCAAAAACGATTCGCAGGGATGCTCAGTTTGCTACAGCAGTAGATACTCTGGGTTCCATTGGAGGAAACGAAATGAAATGGAAAATACTAACTCGCTCTGCTGGGTTGACAAAAAAGGAAGTCCTTGCTTTGGCAAATGATGCTCGCAGCCGTCGGGCTAAAGTTGCCCAGGCTTTACAGGAGCGGTGCCAAACGGTGGAACCTGAAAATCAACCTCCCATTGCTCACCAACTGACACTCAAATGTGGTTCCTTAGTAGAAGTGTACGCGCCTGATCGCCCTGAGCTTCACCACAGGTTAGGCCGAATTGACTCCGTTGGAGAAAAGACAGCCACAGTCTGGATGCAGCACGTTCCTACCTGTACCATACAGCTTCACACCTTCAAGCACAGAGCGCTAACTGTTGTGCCATTGGAGAGCGAACCACGCTTAAAGCAAGTGTGCGATCGCATAAACCGACTTTTTGAATCAGGCAACCTCGACCCATTTGAGGTAGAAATTTTGAATTTGCTCGAACAACGTGTTGCTCACACACCTTGTGAAATGCAATATTTGGAACAGATTGAAACGCGATACAGAACGAAGGAGAAGGGAGAGGGGGAGGGGGAAGGGAGAGAGGGGGAGGGGGAGAAGGGGAGAATTTGACGTTTACTTCCTTCCTACTTGTTTGTTACCTCTTGGTACTTTTTCCCTACTCCCTTCCCCTTCCCCTTCCCCTTCATTAGGGAGCAAAAACTCGCTCTTTGGGATTTCTCGTCCACAAAGTACAGAAGCCATCTGTCGCCGCTTTACCCTCTACAGTTAGCGTTACTCCCAATCGATTCACCTCACTTTCACACAACATTTTTCCATTTTTTTCACTCAACAAAGCTTGATTCCAACTCATAAATTGTTGAGCATATTTTCCCTCACTACTAATAGCCCACTTGATCGCTTCTGCATTTTTCATTGCAAATTGTCCTTCAGCACTCAACCCCCAATTCATTGCCACAGCTTCTTTGAGAGTTAACTGGCGAGGCCCTTTTGGATCGAGGGGTGTTGCTGGAGCAAACTTAGGAATTGCCAACCCGATAAACACGCCGATGGCTATTGCCCCTAATACGGCCGCACTTCCAAAAATTACTGACCAAATATCGTGAGCAACTTTCTCTAAAGCAGCTTGCTGAACTAACGTTTTAACTGAACTAGCAATCTTTCGGTGCTGTACGTTGACTGCTGCTTTACCCTGTCGTTCTAAAAACTCCCGGCTATCTTGTTCCCAGTTATCAATTAGCTGCCGTACTTGCTCTAGTTCTTGAGAGATAACAGCTTCAGAGTCTTTTAATTCCGCTTGCCATTTTGACTCCCAATTCCTGAAAAATGAATCAATTTCTTGAGGCTTTTTTTCGAGGAGCAATTCGAGTTGACCCGTTGCTAGAAGTACAATAAACAAAGGGTCATTTTTATCCAAACCGTAGCGGTAAGCATTGTTAATAACTTCGGAACGAAATTCAGCATTTTTGCCTTTGAGTGCCTGACTGATAAGAGACTCACGCTCATGCTCAAAAGCAGGTGGTGCAGCTAATTTGAATAAGTTATCTCCCACAGAAGTCTTATCAGGGGTTAGCTCCTGGTCTATTTGCTGCCACAAATATGAGTCACTATTTTCATCTTCTTCATATTGACCCTCCAAATTCTCATCATTTACTAAACGCTCTACAGTCTTCTCTGAAAAATCATCATTAAACTCAACTTCTGCCAATTTTTCAATCTTTCTATCGCTAACTCCGGTTGCATCATCTGACATAAGTTCCTCTCATAATCCCTGAAATTACATTGACACTCCCACCCCTCTCGACTCCTGAAGGGGCGATGCTTGCAGTGCGGTTAAAGTCTGTCAGGGGAAGGGGAAGGAAAAACTAGCTCATTGTTAGCTTTTCTTTGTTCAATAACAGCTAACAATAACTTAGATTTTTCCATTCGGCAGAGTTCTAAGCGTTGCCTTCCCCTTCCCCTTCGCCAGTATCTAAAACAGCTTCATCTGATGGCTGTTTCTTAATATCTTGTACCACTACTGACCGCGAACGATTCTCGCTTTTTAGATTAGGTCGATAGGGAGCTTGATTGAAAATTCTCGTTGCCTCAATTGCATCACAAGTATTTTCTAGAAAAGTGTACATTCGCTGTTGGTTGAGTAAATGAAAGCTGGGATGTGATAGCGCACCTGTTAGAGACAGGCTTTTATTAGTGTCGAGCAACCTTCGTTCTAAAGCACTGAGTTTAGGCAAGTCAACAACTAAAATGCTGTGTTCTTCAAGCAGCTTATTTAGGTTTTTATGGCTGCTGAGGTGAGACCAATCTTTGCACACCCCAAAATTGCGGACTAAAATGTGTTTCAGTCGGCCTTGAAAGCGGTTAACTGATTCCAAAAACATCTCGATACTATCAGCACGCCCACTGCACAAAAACCATTTGCAAACATCTATGCCTGACTTTTCTTTAAAAGAAGCAGTTAACAAACCCGCCGTCTCAATCCAGCCATCTATTATAGAAGAAACGCGAGCTGGCAAATTGACAATGACAGGAGCCTGCAAAGCTGTCTCGAAAATGATGTCTGCCTCAAAGTTTTCTTCATCTTCCGCCAAAGTAATGACTTTAGCAGACTCGGGATAGCGCTGCTGCACGTTGGGATTGCCCGCATCGCCATCGATTAGGGTATAAAGAAAGTCGTACTTGTTGTTGTACTCTACGAGAAGGCAACTCCACATAGACTTACCAACACCACCGATTTCTCCATCAACTAAATGAATCATATTAGTCATAAAAAATCTCCACAATGTTGCTCCTAAATAAAACCTTAGACAAGGTAAAAACCATCTCAATTCCTTAGATTCCCTAGCTAAAGGTGGGCCCTAGCATCGCCGGATCGAATCCTGCTAGATTAACTGTGTCACCCTCGCTGGGGTCAAATTCTGAGTCTGTCATCTGTTCTAGTTCTAAACTCGAACTGATAGCTTGTGGCGCTCTTGAAGATTGACGAGATGGTTTAGAGAGAACTGACTCGCTTGCTGTAGTGAAACCTGGGAGCATCCCGATTTGGTAAAAACAAAAATATTAAACTGCAAATTCGCCATTCAGGTAGGCACAACGCAGTTGTAACATTTGGGAAACACTTTCCGATTTCCACTGTGCGCCTGAAATTTTTAGCC
>NZ_JARFTR010000286.1 GCF_029167235.1 Kamptonema sp. UHCC 0994
GGCTCTTTCGGCATCCTGTGGTAAAATGTATCAGATACTACATTTTACTAGGTTGCGACCAATGGATCTTCACTTAGATATTTTATTAAATTTACCGAATGTAAGTGTTTTTACTTGTTATGATCGAGAAGGATTCAAGATTCTACAACTGGATTTATTAAACGATAAAGTTAGTTGTATTTATTGTGAAAAACAGACAGGGGAACTCCATCAAAATCGTCCGATTTTAATCAGAGATTTATCAATTTGTGGTCAAGGAGTATATCTAAAAGTGCCGAGAAGACAAATTTATTGCCAATCTTGTCAAAAATATTCAACTGAAGCTTTAGATTTTTTAGAAACCGGGCGAAATTATACCAAAAGATATGAAGAATATATTTATGAAAGGGTCAAAGAGTTAACAGTAGAACAAGTGAGCCATAATGAACAATTAAGTGCCGAACAAGTGCAAAATATCTTTTCCAGAATCGCCAGCAAAAAAAAAAGACTGGTCACTCCCAGAAAGGTTGAGTTTAGATGAATTTAGTAAAGAAAAAGGAAAAAGAAAGTTTGTTACTGTCGTTAGCGATCTGGATAAAGGGTCATTGTTAGAAGTCATAGATTCCCATAAAAGTGATGAAATCATAGAAGAATTAAAGTCTCAACCACAGGCTATGAGAGAGAATGTCAAGGAAGTAAGTGTAGATATGTGGGGCGGTTTTCAGAAAGTTATTAGAGAAGTTTTTCCTAATGCTTTAATTGTAATTGATAGATTTCATGTCATGCAACTGGTAAATAAGGCTTTAAATAAAATCCGATTACTTTTAGATTTAAAAGGGTTAAAAAATCGCTGTTTACTTCTGAAAAATCCCGAAAATTTAACTGAGTCAGAAAAATCTGATTTACAACAACTATTAAATCACTCTCCCTGTTTAAGCATGGCTTATGAATTAAAAAACGAATTACGAGATATTTATGAAACGAGTACCACAGTTAAAATAGGATTGAGAAGATTAAAAAAATGGTTAGTTTCGGCTCGGATTATTTTAGGTCAAGTTGCCGATACCTTAGAAAAGCACATTGAAGAAATTTGTCATTATTTTGTTAATAAAACAACTAGTGGTGTGATGGAGGGAATTAATAACAAGATTAAGTTGATTATTAGACAAAGCTATGGCTTTAAGACCTTTGATTATTTACGAGAAAAGTTATTAGCTTGCTTATTTAAATAAGCCGTGCTTATCACCACAGGTACGGGAGAGCC
>NZ_JARFTR010000015.1 GCF_029167235.1 Kamptonema sp. UHCC 0994
TTAAAGCGCCACTTAGGTTCCCGCGACTTTTCCATAAGCATGAGAAAGTTTCGACTGTTATTATTCAGTCTCGTCAGGCGGGTTGTAATATTTTGGTAATTATGGTTATAATCGTATTAACAAGGCTCCTTGTTTTATATTTGAAGTGTATTTAGGGCGGAGTGATAGACCGCCCTTTATTAACTTAAAACGCATTCAAACGATCGGCATTAGTCATAGTCGTCATCGGCAACGACTGATTTAACAAACTCTGCACCTTCAGGCGTAACGTTAAAGCTGCTGCATCCGGGTCTTCACCTTCATCCAAATGAGCTGTCATTTCCAGGCGTTCGCTTTGATAATCACCCAGATTTTTAATCTTCTGAACTGTGATAGCGGTAACTTTCATTGATTCCTCACAATTAGTAATTAACTAACAGTTGAAAGAAAGCGGTTACTTCCACAAGCAACCGCGTATGGTCATCAAAATTGCAAATTAGGTAAACACGAAAAAGACGAATCAACTACATGATTTCGCATCACCTCCTTCAAGATGAATCCGGCATAGAGCCGGGTCTAGGCTGTTGGTCATTGATGCAGCTTTCATTACTCTCAGAAACTACCCAGTCAACTTGTTCTATGATTAAAGCTTCCAAATCGGCTTCCCATTCAGCCTGTTTTTCAGGTGTGACAGGTGTAGGTTCAGCTTCGATTTCATTTAGGAGTAAGTCAGCCAATTCATCAATAACTTCCCTAACTGTGATGCCTTTAGCCTTAGCAATTTTTTCAAGTTTGGCGTAAGTTTCAGCCTTGAGCTTGACTTGTTGTGGCTTAGTTTCAGGGGGAGTTTCGTCTAAGATTTCAGTAATTTGTGTGGAGGTAATTGGTTGATTAGGTGGTGTTTCGTCTAAAACTTTTTGCCATTTTTCAGCTAGAGTTGAGTTACCGTATTCATCAACAGTGTTGAATTTTACTAGCGGTAATGCTTGAGCAACGCAGTTGGGTAATTGCTCAAATCCAGCGGCGGCCAAGTTAAGACAAACTTGAGCAGCACAGATGATTTTTGTGCAGTAGTTAGCACTTTTTCTAAGCGCTTTTAAGCAATAGTCTTTGAAAGATTTAAAGCCCTGTGTTTTATACAGTTTGTGATATCGCATCCGGTCTAAGAAGTAGCCGATACGGATGTAACTGAGAAATCCTGATTGAATTTCTGTGTCTACGTTTTTGTAGGCGACATAGGGCCATTCCCACTCAGTTTC
>NZ_JARFTR010000018.1 GCF_029167235.1 Kamptonema sp. UHCC 0994
ACCGCCGGGACGGCGGCGTTACAAACAATTATGAGTAAGTGCTAACACAGTTAAGGCGTTAAACTCGGTTTTCGGTAAAAGAGAAGTGCTCAAGTCAAAACGCGATCGCGGTCGAATTCTTACCGCCTCTGGGTTGAAAAAAATTAACGAGGCAATTCAGGAGTGGTCTGACCACAACAACCTCAAAGGCACGCTAGCTGAGGTAGAGGCGGAGTCAGGTGTCGGCGCTGATACTGTCAGCAAAATTCGACAGGGCCGAGATGGAGCCGACCTCAGCAAAATTCGCCAGTTATTCGCGACTTTTGGACTCACCCTTGACCCAAACGATCATAATTCCTCTAAACCTGATAGCAACCAAGCAACTACGGAATTTACAGTTAGTAATGATATTCTTTTACCCACAGCAGAACCAGAATTGCCGGGGGGACAAGTCGATGTAAATTCTAGATTTTATGTGGAACGACCACCAATTGAAGAACGTTGCTATGAGACAATTTTGCAATCAAGTGCATTAATTCGGATTAAAGCTCCGAGACAAATGGGTAAAACTTCTTTACTTTCTCGGATTTTAGATAGCGCTTCAGGTCAAGGTTATTGCACCGTTCCGCTGAGTTTTCAGCTAGTAGATAAAGGTGTGTTTGCGAATTTGGATAAATTTTTAAAGTGGTTTTGCGCTTATATTGGGCGAGAATTGAACTTGCCGAATCAATTAGATGATTATTGGGATGAAATTTTTGGCAGTAAGGTTAATTGCAAAGATTACTTTGAAAAGTATATATTGCCGCAAATAGATAGTCCGCTAGTTTTAGGTTTAGATGAAATTGACCGGGTTTTTCAATATACGGATATTGCCGAAGATTTCTTAGGATTGCTACGAGCTTGGCATGAAGAATCAAAACGCCGGGAGATTTGGAAAAAACTAAGATTAATTGTGGTTCACTCCACAGAAGTTTACATTCCCATGAATATCAATCAATCGCCTTTTAATGTGGGATTGCCAGTGGAATTGCCGGATTTTAATGCTCAGCAAATCGAGGATTTAGCACAGCGGCATGATTTGAATTGGTCAGAGCAAGAGGTGTTAGAATTGATGGCAATTGTGGGCGGCAATCCTTATCTAATACGAGTAGCATTATATCATATTGCACGGCATGATTTGACCCTTGAACAGCTCAAGCTAACTGCTTTTGGAGAAGCTGGAGTTTATAGCGAACACCTACGTCGGCAGTTGTGGAATTTGGAACAGTATCCAGAATTGACGGCGGGAATGAGAGAAGTAGTTATGGCGAGTTCTTCGGTACAGTTAAAAACAATGCAGGCATTTAAATTAGAAAGTTTAGGGTTGGTAAAATTACAAGGTAATGAGTGCAGTCCTAGATGTGAATTGTATCGCCAATATTTCAGATTACACTTGAGTCAAAATTTGTGAGAGAAACAAAACCATCCTACTATCAAGTCGGCGGGAGTCTAACGGGTGATGCTTGCAATTATGTGAAGCGCCAAGCAGATGACGACCTCTACAGCGCATTAAAAGCGGGAGAATTTTGTTATGTTTTGAATTCCCGACAGATGGGAAAATCAAGCTTACAGGTACGAACAATACAAAAGCTAAAAGCTGAAGGAATAGCCTGTGCAGCGATTGATATGTCGGAAATTGGGAATCGGGGCGTGACTCCTGAACAGTGGTATGCTGGTCTAATTCGCACCATAGAAAATAATTTTAATCTCTCAGATGTTGTCAATGTCCGAACTTGGTGGCGAGAGCGCGATTTTTTAGCACCTGTGCAGCGTTTGAGCGAGTTTATAGAAACTGTAATGCTGGCTAATATTAGCAGCAATATTGTAATTTTTATCGATGAAATTGACAGCATTCTAGCTCTCGATTTTCCCGCCGATGATTTTTTTGCTCTCATCCGTTCTTGCTACAATAAACGTCCTAATAATCCAGAATACAATCGCCTCACCTGGGTACTTTTGGGGGTGGCATCGCCCAATGATTTATGTACAGATAAAGTTTCCAGTAGCACGCCTTTTAATATTGGCAAGGCAATTGAATTAGCAGGTTTTGACGAAGAGGAAGCACAACCTTTAACTACTGGGTTGGCTGCGGTTACAGAAAATCCCCAGGCTATTTTAAGGGAAGTTTTATTCTGGACTGGAGGGCAACCTTTTTTAACTCAAAAAGTTTGCAAGCTCATCCTTGAACATACTGATTCAATCGAAAATTTACTGCAATCTACCCCGGAGTTTATAGTTAAAAAAGTGGTGTATCAGAAAGTAATTAAAAATTGGAAATCTCAGGATATTCCAGAGCATCTTTCGACAATTCGGGATCGCATTCTTAGAGAAGATCGACATATTGTTAGACGCTTAGGATTATACCAGCAAATTTTACAACAAGGCGAAATTGCTGCTGATGGGAGTCCCGAACAGATGGAGTTACGGCTATCAGGATTAGTGGTTAAATATGGAGAAAAATTAAAAGTTTCCAACCTAATTTATCAGCATATTTTTGATATAAATTTTGTGGATTATGAGTTAGGGAAACTACCACCTTACTCTCACGCAATCAAAGCATGGCTAAATTCTAATTGTCAAGATTCTTCTCAGCTATTACGGGGTGATGATTTGCAGTCAGCATTAGTGTGGGCTGCTGACAAAAGTTTGAGAAACCATGATTTTCAATTTTTGACAGCTAGCCAGCAAGTAGTGTTAGATGACCAAAAACAAACCCTAGAATCTGCTAAAATTGAAACAGAAAAAGCTGGAATTGATGCGGTAAAAGCAAAAGAAGAAGCAACATCTTCAAAGCAAAAAGCCAAACAATGGATTGGGATCGGCTCTGGGGTATTGGCGGCATCTTTGGTAGGCGCAATTAGTTTTTCAGCTCTAGCTTATCAACGATTTCAACTAGCACAAACAAGTATTGAGATAGAACAAAATGGGACAGATGCCTTACTTTTGGCTATATCTCAAAACTCAGAAAATAGCCAAGCTTTATTAGAGGCTTTACCGAAGGCAATTGCGGCGGGTCAAAAGTTGAGATCATTGGTAAAAAATGAGCCAATTTTACAGCGATATCCAGCAACAAGACCTCTATTAGCTTTACAGGTAATTCTCGACAAACTTGATACACAAGAGCAATTTAAAGAGTCTTCTATTCAAACAAGGGAGATAGCTTGGAAAGGTCATGTTGGTGCTGTCACCAGTGTTGATTTTAGCCAAGATGGACTATTTTTAGCGACGGCTGGAGTAGATAATTTAGTGAAAATGTGGAATCTAGCAGGTAAAAAAACTTATGAATGGAAAGCTTTACAAGAGTCAATTAACAGCCTTGTCTTTAGTCCAGAAGGGAAATATTTAGCCACAGGGGGAAGAGATGGAACTGTCAAATTATGGACTTTATCAGGGCAAAAAATTTATGAATGGAAAGCTGTTAAAGGAGCCATTACGAGTATCAGTTTTAGCCCTGATGGGAAGCTTTTAGCGGCGGCTGGCATAGATGATACAGCAAGGCTATGGAATCTTTCTCAACTGCCAAAATTAATAACCTCTGATGTTACACTTCCAGGTAATAATGGTTTAGTGAGAACCGTAACATTTAGCCCAAACGGGAAATTTTTAGCGACTTTAGATGGCAATTCTACAATACGGCTTTGGAATGTATCAGGAAAGTTACAAAAAACTTTGCCTACTCAAGCTATTAGTATTAGCTTCAGTGCTTCTCCGCTGCAAAGGCTATTTACCACAGTAACTTTAAATGGTAAAGTTGGACTGTGGGATATGTCAAATAAGGATTTATTTAATGAGATTGAAACTTTGCATTTAGATACTAAGTTAATCAGTTTTAGCCCCGACGGGGAGCGTTTTGCCACTGTAGGAATTGATAGGACAGTGCGGCTGTGGAATTTGGCGGGGCGACAAGTTGCTCAATTTGAGTTTAAGGAGAATGTTGTTAGTGTAAACTGGAGTCCTGATGGTAAAAAACTTGCCGTAGCCGGAAGTAATGGTACTGTCTCGCTGAGGCGGATTGAAGGGTTGGAGGAATTGCTGGTGGAAAGTTGCAATTTTTTAAGCCATCAACCTAATTATGCTAGTAGAGTTTCGAGTATGTGCAAATTTTAGCGCGATCGCCTTGACTTGCCAAAACCACTAAAAAGATTTACAATTATTATCCTATGTCGTTATTCTAGCTCCCTAAAATCCCAAATCAGCCAAAGCAGATTCCGCCTCGTCAAACACATCATCATCGGTCATATCTTCCCAATCAACATCGCCAATTTCCCTGTAAAACTTCTCATCATAGGGACGAGTTTGCACCACAACGGGCATAGGTACAGCGTGCCCTAAAACTAAAGCTTGCTGCTTAGAATCCAATTTAGACAAAACAGATCGTAAACTTTGCCCCCCAGAAACCCCGGTAAAAATTGCATCAATATCCTTATCATCATTCAGCAAAGCAGTAATTCGCGTACCAACTTGTGACATTACCTCAGCGTCAATTCCCGAAGGCCTTTGATCTACAACTAATAACGTCACAAAATATTTTCGCATCTCCCTAGCAATTGTACCAAAAATCGTCGAGCGGACAATAGCCGGGTCGAGAAAACGGTGAGCTTCCTCAATTGTAATCACTAAAGGTTGAGGACGATCGCACGGATTTTTACTCCTTAAAAAATTGTCTGCTTTCTTCACATAGGACTGGTGAATTCTGCGAGTAATTACATTCGCCGCTAACATATAAGATAGCATATCCGAATGAGAGCCGAACTCAATCACTACATTTTTACCCGCATCTAAAGATTGCAAAATTTGCCCGACATAATTATGATTGGAACGATTGCGAATATACTTTAGATCGTTTAACCGTTCAAGTTTTCGCTGCAAGGCCATAATTGAAGACTTATTGCCCCGTTTTTCTTCACAGAACATTTGGATGTCTTCATTAGTCATTGCCAACAATTTGTTAATCCAAGAATTGCCTAACTCGTTACGCAGAATTATCGCATTTTCTATACTCGCTTCTGAAAGATTTAACTCCCGCTGCACGAGAGAAATATCTTCAACATCTATTTGATCGTAACTTAAATAAAGTTCCATTGCATCCCGTACACCCCTGCGTTTTGTAGCTTCAGGATCGAGGGTATAAATTTCAATTTGACTCGGAAATAACTGCCGCAAACCTTTAACTGTGCTAAATTGCTTACCTTCCGAAACAGCTTCCCAGCCGTATTCAGAGTGCATATCAAAAATTAGATTAACTGCCGCTTTTTTGCGAATTATCCCCGATAAAAGCAAGCGAGTTAAAAAAGATTTCCCAGTTCCAGACTTGCCGAAAATTCCATTACTGCGTTCCACAAACCGATCTAAATCGAGGCAAACATCGACTTCCATATCGATCGGTTGGCCGATGGCAAAGTTGCGGCGGGTGGGGTCATCTTCCCAGCCAAAAACTGCCCGAAAGTCGCCCTCTGTCGCGTCGAAAACTTGAGAAAAATGGCTGGGAATAGTTTTTACAGGTAGTAACTCAATATCAGCACTAGATTGCACTTCCATTGAAGACAAACTAGAATTATTAGACTTTCTCTGCTTGGTGTTACTGACATTTGGAGGGAAAATTGCCTGCTGCTTTTCTCGTTCAGCAGTCAACATCAACATTGGTGATAATTCAATTGTACCATAAGTGCTACTGCCAGCGAGAACGGCCTGCATGAAGTCGTCATTTGGGTGAGGCGGGTTTGCTAGAATGCGATCGCTAGAAGTTCCGAGAGATACATCAGTAAGCATACAGAAAAAGTGCGATCTTACTCCTCGCACTACTAAAAATTTACCTACTCTCATTTCTTCTACGGAAACATCAGGATGTAGCCGCACTTCTAATCCCTTGCTGAGGGAACCTTGAATCACAGAACCTAAAGGTTTATCCATTTTAGATGGTAATTGGTAATTGGTAATTGGTAATTGGTAATTGAGCATACTTCCGTCATTGCGAGCCAAGCGAAGCGCGTCAAGCGAAGCGCAGTTGCGAGCCAAGCGAAGCGCGTCAAGCGAAGCGCAGTTGCGAGCCAAGCGAAGCGCAGTTGCGAGCGAAGCGAAGCAAGCCCGAAGCAATCTGAGGGTACGAAGCAAGCCCGAAGCAATCTGAGGTACGAAGCAAGCCCGAAGCAATCTCAAGTCTTTGCGATTGCTTCGCTTCCCGCCACGCTTCGCTCGCGGCTTCGGCTTTTCGCAATGACACCATAGATTATCCTTGGTAATGACATCATAGACAGGACTTACGCACGATTACGTAACGCCGCCATCCTGGCGGTAAATTCACCGCCAAGATGGCGGCGTTACTGATAGTTTTGCGTAAGTCCTGATAGATTATCCATCGTAATGATATCATATATTACCAACAGTTAACAGTTAACAGTTAACAGTTAACAGTTAACAAAATTATTCTACAGAATTTGGTAGCTCAAAAAACGTTTGACTAAGAGCCACATCAGTCATATCAGTTTCACTCAAATAAGCATCGGTCAAAAATACTCCCTTCAAATTAGCCCCCTTCAAATTAGCACCTTTAAGATTAACCCCTCTCAGATTAACTCGAAATAAATTTGCCTCAGTTAAATCTATCTCACTCAAATCAGCACCCTCCATATTTACCCTCATTAACTCAGCTTTTCTGAGGTCAGCACCGCTTAAATTTGCGCCAGTGAGATCGGCTCTAGTTAAATCAGCGCCTCTCAAATCTGCTGCACTCAAGTTTACATGAAGCAAACTCGCTCCTGTCAAGTCAGCCCCCCTCAAATCTGCCTCGCTCAAATTACCGCCGCTGAGGTCAGCTCTAGTAAAGTCTACTTCTCTAATGTCAGCAGCGCTCAAATTTATCTGATGTAAAATTGCACCTGTCAAATTTGCTCCTCTCAAATCTGTACCCTCCAAGTTTGTAGCTTTGAGATAAGCTTTTTTCAAGTTAGCTTTGCTGAGGTCTACTTTTCTCATATTGGCACCGCTTAAGTTAGCACCACTTAAATCAGCGCCGCTTAAATCAGCACCGCTTAAATCAGCACCAACTAAATTTACCCCTTGTAAAGAGACATTGGGAGCGATTAAGTAGGCTCCAGCGAAACTGGGGTCAATACCTTCAGAAAATAAAGTCCGATTATTATAAACAGCTTTTTCTAAAATAGTGGCCATTAAACTTGCTTCTCTTAAATCTGCACCGCTGAGATTGGCTCCTGATAAATTTGCTCTATCGAGTTTTGCGCCAAATAAGTTGGCTTTAATTAAACTCGCTCTCCTCAAGTCGGCTCCTTTCAAATCAGCACCGCTGAGATCGACTTTGCTAAGATTTAATCCTGGTAGGGAGACGCTGGGAGCAAGCAAGAAAGCTCCTGCCTCTGTGGGGTTAATATCTTGAGGGAAAATGGTGCGGTTATTGTAAACAGCTTTATCCAGAATTGCACCGCTCAATTGGGCTCCTCTAAAATCTGCGCCGCTGAGGTTGGCTCCTGCTAAGTTGGCTTTGTCCAAATTGGCTCCAACTAAGTTGGCCATAATCAGACTTGCTTGTTGGAGGTTAGCTCCTGTGAGCTCTGCTCCTACGAGAGTCGCTTCTTTCAGCGAGGCTCCTCTCAAGTCTGCTGCGGTGAGGTTGGCCAAATTCATAAATGATTCGGATAAGTCTGCTCCGCTGAGGTTGGCTCCGCTCAAGTCTGCTTCAATCAGGTCGGCATATTTGAGGCTAGCATTGCTGAAGTTAGTGTCTCTGAGGTCGCTTCCCCTCATGTTGGCTCCCCGGAGTTCCGCACCCGCGAGGTTGGTACCTTTGAGTTCTTGTCCTCTGAGATCGAGGCGGTTGAGAAAGTCGCCAACGTTCAATTCCATTTCACTAATTCCCTTGAAGTCAGCAAGTTTGTGCTCTTTTTGCGTTCCTGTAACCCGATATAGCAGTTTTCAATTGAATTAAATACACCCTCCCCCGCTTTCGTGACTAAAGGGAGGGTGCCCGATAGTGTTTCAAGTTTCTCACTCGTGAGTTTTGATATTGGTGAAACTGTATATTACTTGAGATTGCAGTTGTGCTGCCACTGAGGAAGGTAGAAGAGGTAGGGGGAATGTTTGCCTGTCCAATTGTACCTGTAAGGTTTTAAGGGGATCGGAACCGGAGGAGACGATGAATTCTAATTTTTGTAGTTGGGGCCAGGTTGTTGCGATTTCGTCAAGAATTTGGGCGATCGCATTAATGTAGGGGTGGTTGGGTTCGGAGTACCAATGGGGAGAAGCAAGTCCGACCTGATCGAAGCCTAAGTTTACAATTAGGGAGGCTTCGCCGAATAGGGCGATCGCCACTGGTCTAGCTTCTTCTTGCAAAATCAAGTCATGGCTTTTCGCGATCGCCCGCAGTTTCTCTAAGCGATCGTAGCGATCGTAAATTGGAGACTGGGGACTGAGGACTAGGGATTCTAGTTCTCCTGCTTCTTCCTTGCTTTTTCTTGCTTCTTCCTTCTTCCCTCTTTCTTCTTCCTTGATTTCAATTGCTACTGTGACTAAATAGGTCTGTAACAGTAGGTGGCCGAGTTTTTCGGCTTTTGTGGCCAAATAGATGGAATTGTAGTCTGTGGCTTCGATTAGCAGGGGAACGCGATCGGTAACTTCAATTCCATAACCTTTTAAACCAGCAATTTTGCGCGGATTGTTGGTAATCAAGCGGATTTTTTTGACACCCAAATCGTTGAGCATTTGTGCTCCAACGCCGTAATTTCGGAGGTCGGCGGGAAAGCCTAAGCGTTCGTTTGCCTCGACGGTATCAAAGCCAATGTCTTGCAGGGAGTAAGCTTTTAATTTGTTGATCAGGCCAATTCCCCTGCCTTCTTGCCGTAAGTAAACTATTACGCCCGATCCGGCATTTTCAATCATTTTCAATGCCGCTTGTAACTGCATTCGGCAGTCGCAGCGCAGAGAACCCAAGGCATCTCCGGTAAGGCATTCGGAATGGACGCGCACCATAACTGGTTTATCTTTGAAATCAGCGAGGTCGCCTTTGACTATGGCGACGTGCTCGGCGTTGTCCTGAAGGTCGCGGTAAGCGTAAATCAGGAAATCACCGAATTGAGTGGGCAATTTGGCGACGGTTTCGCGACGGACAAAGCGATCGTGTTTGAGGCGATAGCTAATTAAATCGGCAATGCTAATAATTTTGAGCTGGTGGGTTTTGGCGTATTCGATTAATTCTGGCAATCTGGCCATCGAACCGTCGGGGTTTTGAATTTCGCAGAGAACGCCTGCGGGGTATAGTCCTGCGAGTCTTGGTAAGTCAACTGATGCTTCGGTATGACCGGCCCGTTTTAATACGCCGCCGTCTTTTGCTCTGAGGGGAAAAATATGGCCGGGACGACGCAGTTCTTCTGGTTTAGTGGTGGGGTTGATGGCGATTTGGATAGTGCGAGCTCGGTCTTCGGCGGAAATGCCTGTGGTGACGTTGCTAACGGCATCGATGCTGACGGTGAAGGCGGTTTGATTGCTGTCGGTGTTTTTGCTGACCATCAGGGGTAGGTCGAGTTGGTCGAGGCGATCGCCAGTCAATGCCAGACAAATCAATCCCCGCGCCTGAACTGCCATGAAATTAATCATGTCCGGGGTGGCGAATTGGGCAGCACAAATGACATCGCCTTCGTTTTCACGGTGTTCGTCATCGACTACCACTAGGGCGCGTCCGGCTTTGAGTTCCGCTAGGGCGGCATCTATTGAGTCAAATTCAAAGGGTTGAATGGAGTTGTTTTTGGGCTGCACAGAGGAGTTCAATTTAACGAAACCGTAATGTTATGAAATGGTAATTTATTTTTAATTCTAACCTTATAACAGGCAAGATGCCTGTTCCACAAAGACTGTATTTTATTGTGGGGTGGGCTTCTAGCCCGCCCATGAAAGTCTAGGCGCTTCTAGGTTTTAATTAAATCTGTGATAATTAGTAATTACTTGGGTAATGGCAAAAGTATTTGCACCAGAAATTTTGGATTTCACGGTAAATAAAGGCGCAATTGCTTTGACCCAACTAAGCCTTTAAATCTTGAAAAACCCTAAAACTTTATCGATAAAGGGTGTTTTCATGGTAAAAACATCATTGTTGATAAAAAATCAGAGGGGTATTTCCATGCGAATTGCTAAAGATGTGACGGAACTAATTGGGCGGACTCCTTTAGTTCAGCTTAACAAAATTCCACAAGCAGAAGGTTGTGTAGCTCGAATTGTAGTGAAGCTAGAAGGGATGAATCCGGCGGCTTCAGTAAAAGACAGAATTGGGGCTAGCATGATTCTAGCAGCAGAAGAGGCGGGTGCGATCGCACCAGGGAAAACAATTTTAGTAGAACCGACTTCGGGAAATACGGGAATTGCTTTGGCAATGGTAGCGGCGGCGAAAGGCTACCGTTTAATTTTAATCATGCCAGATACGATGAGCTTAGAGCGGCGGGCGATGCTGAAAGCTTATGGGGCAGAATTGGAATTGACACCAGGATATGAGGGGATGAAAGGTGCGATCGCGCGGGCGACAGAAATTGCGGCCACAACTCCCAATGCTTTTATGCCGCAACAATTTAACAACCCTGCTAATCCTAAAATTCACCGGGAAACGACAGCAGAGGAAATTTGGGCAGATACTGACGGCGAAATCGATTTCTTAATTTCTGGGGTTGGTACTGGGGGGACAATTACGGGGATTGCTGAGGTAATTAAACAGCGGAAACCGAGTTTTCAAGCGATCGCAGTTGAACCTGTCAACAGTCAAGTGCTCGCGGGAGGTAAAGCAGGGCCACACAAAATTCAAGGCATTGGGGCGGGATTTGTACCCGAAGTCCTTCGCCAGGAACTAATCGATGAAGTAATTGCCGTTAGCGATGACGATGCGATCGCATTTAGCCGCAGATTAGCCAAAGAAGAAGGATTGCTTTCAGGTATCTCTGCCGGTGCAGCTTTATCAGCAGCAATTACCATCGGCAAGCGCCCAGAAAATGCTGGGAAACTGATAGTAATGGTACAACCTAGCTTTGGCGAACGCTACCTGAGTACAGTGCTCTTTAAAGATATCGAATCTGTCGCTGAATCACCGCGCCCCCTAACAACCACTGCCTCAGATAATTAATCGAATTAGGCTCAAACTTTGGGGAAAATCTGATTTTGCAAATATATAGCAGGAGGCAGAAGGTAGAGGCGATCGTAGCAAGGATTTCAGCAATCTATCCTGTCCTAAATGCCTTGGCGGTTGCTATATCTGTAACGCCGCCATCTTGGCGGTTTCTTTACCGCCAAGATGGCGGCGTTACCTAAACCCTGCTTAAGTCCTATTGAAGTACCCTACAAATAGAAAGGGCGGAAGATGTTAGCCATAGCTAACACACTTCCGACCGCTCTGAATTAACAGGGTATGCATATCTGTCTCTTATTATTACAGGCAGGCTTTTGATTTCTCAAGTGGGCTATTGCAATTACCCACTTTTACGGAAAATCAGTGCAATCAGGGTATTCCTAGGAACTCCCATTTCCAATTTCAAACAACACTAGCAAGGGGTTGATGGACTTCTGGGCGCATTCTTCGCCCTCTGATTACCATCTTCACGCCGCCAGCGGGCCCTAAAGTTACGCCTCGACGCTTCGCACGCACGGGATTTTTCTCTGCTAAGGCTAAGTTGTAATCTCGCAGAATTACAGCTAATACTAATTTCATCTCCAGTTGCGCTAATGCTAGGCCGATACAACGACGAGCTCCGCCGCCGAAGGGTAAATATTCGTAAGGGGAGAATTGCCTTTCTAAAAATCTCTCTGGTCTAAATTCCTGGGGATTTGGGTATAAATCCTCGCGGCGGTGTGTGAGGTAAATTGAGCCAATTACGGTTGTGCCAGGTTGAAGCTGATAACCCATTAATGAAACGGGTTCGCGCGCAACTCGCGGAAATGTAAGCATTGCGACGGGATAAATCCGTAGGGTTTCATTGCAGACGGCGGTGAGGTAAGGTAGTCGAAAAATCGCCATTGGGTCGGGATTTTCGCCTAAATTGTCGAGTTCTTGTAGTAATTTTTCGCGTACTGCTGGTATTTGGTGTATCCAGTAAAATGCCCAGGCTAAGGCGGTGGCGGTGGTTTCGTGTCCGGCGAAGAGTAATGTTAGTAGTTCGTCTCGCAATTCTTCATTGGTCATCGGTTGGCCGTTTTCGTCGATCGCGGCCATCATTAAGCTGAGGATGTCGGTGCGATCGCTGTCTGGTTGGGCTCTGCGTTCTGCAATTTCGGCAAATAGGATTTCGTCAAGTTGCCTTTGTCGCTGCATCATCCGTCCCCAGGGACTCCAAGGGCCGAAATCTTGCTGCATCCAGTTAAAAAATAGGATGCTGGATCTCAGGGGTGAACCTGTCATGTCTAGCATTTCAGCGAGAATTGGTCGGAGTTGTTGGAAGCGGGGCCCTTGATCTAGACCGAATACGGTGTGAAGGATGACGCGCATGGTAATTTCTTGCATGACGCTGCGGGTGGAGAAGGGTGTGGCGATCGCTTGGTTACTGATAACTTCGCTGGCGATCGCGCAAATTTTCTCGCTGTAATTCCGCATCCGATCGCCGTGAAAGGGGGGCATTAATAATTGTCGCTGACGTTTGTGGCGATCGCCTGAAAGCAGAATCATTGAATTCTCCCCCAGCATGGGTTTTAAAATCCCGTTCGCGCTTCCGGGGGCTTCAAAGGCCGTGTTTGTGAGCATTTCTTGCATCCCTTGGGGATTGCTAATCATTACGAAGGGATCGAGTTTTCCCCATTGGATTGTAAAAATGTCGCCGTATTCTTTTGCATATCGATCCATATATGCCAATGGATCGCCGATCCATTGAATTAACTGCACGTAGCGCAAAGTTTTGGTGCCATTAGGTAGTGTCATTTTTGTTACAGTTTGGTAATTGGTAATTGGTAATTGGTAATTGGTAATTGGTAATTGGTAATTGGTAATTGGTAATTGGTAATTGGTAATTGGCACCTTCCCGATCTTCCCTTCTTCCCCTCTCTACCTCTTTCCCTAGTCCCTAGCCCCTAGCCCCTAGCCCCTTCTTTAAATGATGATTTTTTGTAACAATAAAGTTATAAAATTAATTTTAAATTGATTCTATCCCAAATTTTAAGGTATTAAGGAATGACTGCAACTACTCCGAAGGCAACGTCAGCAACTCCCGCTTTTTGCGAAGGTATCCAATATTTTGGCGACGCTGTGCCGGGTTTTGAGACTTATGGAAAGCCTGCGATCGCGGAGGGTTCTGGTGCGATCGCGGATTGTACAGAGCCCGCTGCCGTGTTTCAAACTTTACTTGCAGCGGATGCTTTGCGCTACTTGACTCTGCAAGTTACGGGAAGTAAAGCTTCTGGACATCCGGGGGGTTTTGCGAGCCAAGTGGAGGCCTATGCAGCTTTAGTTATGCTGGGCTACAAGAACATTCTAACAGAAGTAGGGCATCATGCGCCAGGATTTTATAGTGCCATGTTTCTCGATCGCTCTTTGGAGGATATGGGCATTGAAACTGTGCAACAATTGCGCGATCGGTTCCGCGAACAACACGGACTTTTAGGCCACCTTTCCGGTTATATTCCTGGCATTTTAGCACCTGCTGGCCCCCTCGGTCAAGGGCAACATTTTGCAATGGCCGCCGCACTTTTGCACCGCGACAAACTGTTTCCTTTCACGATGGGAGATGGCGGCATGGGGGAACCTTATCCCATGAGCAGTATGGCACATTTTCACACTGCTTATCCTAGCGTTACCAACTTTTTACCCGTGTTAGTTTGGAACGGTTTTTCTCAGGAACATCATAGCATGGTTTCGACTAAAACCAATGCCGAAATGATTGCTTATTGGCAAGGCAATGGTTTTGAAGAAGTCATCTTAGTTGATGCGAAAGAGTTTGACGACAAGAATCAACCTGGAGATTACATTGACAGCACTGCTTTTTCAATGAAACAACGCTTGGCCTTTACCCAAGCTGTTTTAGTTGCTGTTGATAAAGCGGCAAAATCTGCCTTGGGTGGTAAATTAACTGTGTTTATCATCAAACAACTAAAAGGCGCAGGCGTTCACGCACGGGGAGCAAAATCCCACAATCTTTATCCCAAAGATACCCTAGAAAGTCAGCATATTATCGATGCTTTGAAAGGTCGTGCTTTACCTGTCGAAGCCTGGGAATTAGTACGGACAAATTGCGAACGTGCTGGCGGTGGCCCTGCTGCTAAAACTGCCGTTACTGAATTTCAATTACCTTTGGCAGATTTGGGAGAATTACCTTTAGAAGAATATGCCGTTGGCGGTGAAGCTAAAGTTTCCACAACCGCAATGGGGCGTTTAGTTGGTAAAGTAGGAGAACGCGATCGCACTTTTATTGTCACTAATGCTGATGGCAATGAAGCATCAGGAATTGCCAATATTAACCAAGCCTTGAAGATTATTCATCCTACCACAGATGACTTATACAATCAATCGCCCAAGGGTCAAGTTTACGAACCATTGAGTGAAGATGCTTGTGCAGGTTTAGCCGTTGGCTTATCACTAATGGGGGCGCGTAGTTTGTGGTGTTCCTATGAATCTTTTGCTATTAATGGTCTTCCAATTTGGCAAACTGTAACGCAAGCAATGGCAGAATTACGGCGACCAACTCCAGCAACTATTACCTTATTTACTGCTGGTGCATTAGAACAAGGTCGTAATGGTTGGACGCACCAACGGCCAGAGATTGAAGCTTACTTTGCAGCCATGATGCGAAATGGCAATGTATTTCCTTTATTTCCCCCTGATGCTAACAGTATTCAAGTCTGTTATGATTGGGCTTTAACAGCTAAGAATAAGGGAATTGTGATTACTTCTAGTAAGTCACCATTGCCAATTCGTACTACCTTTGAACAGACAAAACAAGGTTTAGAAAAAGGTGCCGTTATCTTGCAAGAAATCACCGGGAATAAGACAGTTGTATTTGCCGTAATTGGCGATATGACACTAATCCCTGTATTTGAAGCAGCAGCAGCTTTAGAAAAAGAAGGTATCGGTTCTCGGATTGTTTCTATTATCAATCCTCGCCGTTTGTACCGTTCTAGTGATGTTGCTTGGGATACTTGTTCTGAACCCGATGGCGGCTTTTTGAACGATGTTGAATTTGAGAAAATGTTTGGCGGTAATGCGTTAATTGGCGTAATTGGTGGTGCATCTGGGATGTTAGAACCGATTATGTTACGGAGTAATAGCAAGCGTGATACTTTCGCCTGGAAACGGGGAGAAACTACCGCAACTGCTGGTCAATTGATGGCCTTTAATGGGTTGACTGCTGAAGCGTTGAAAAAACGCGCTATTGAGTTAGCTGATTAAGTTATAATGTGAGTAAATACCCTGCCTAGTTTTTACTAGGTGGGGCTAGCTAGATTAAAATAGGCTATAACTATGACAGCACAAATTTTAGAAGAAATAGGTACGCTTGCAGAACAACGATTGGTTCTCCCCAGTTATTATACTTGGGAACAATTTGAGGCGATCGAAATTTTAATGGCGGATACGCCGGGATTGCGAATCACTTATTTCGATGGGTGTGTGGAATTTATGACCTTAAGTGAACAACATGAGATGATAAAAACCATTTTAGGATTTTTAATCGAACTCTATTTTTGTGAAATTAACATTAGAGTTATCCCCGTAGGAAGTGCAACTCGCAGAGATAAAACAAAAGATGTTTCCTTTGAGCCCGATGAGTCTTATTATATAGGAGAAAAGAAAGAACATCCCGATTTAGCTGTAGAAGTGGCGATTACCAGCGGTAACTCGATCAAGTTGGCAAAATACCAAAGATTGAAAATAGCTGAAGTCTGGATTTGGGAAAATAATCAGTTGTCTATCTATCGACTGCAAGGTGATGATTATCAGCAAATTAGTAGAAGTGAATTTTTGCCAAATCTGGATTTAGATTTGTTGGTGCGTTGTGTGTTAATGCCTTCAATTTTTGAGGCAAGAAATGAGTTTATCAAGGGAATTAGTTAATAATAAAAATCCTCTAAAAAATTGGAGAATTATACCCATGACAGCACAAGTTTTAGATTTAATAACAACAGTTGCAGAACAAAGATTTACTTTACCAGGTGATTATACTTGGGAACAATTTGAAGCATTAGAAGTATTAATGGCAGATGCGCCAGGATTGCGAATAACTTATTTAGATGGGTGTGTAGAATTTATGACGCTGAGTGAAAAACATGAGATTTTCAAGAAAGCAATTGCTATCTTGCTGGAGGCCTATTTTTTTGAAAAAGGTATTTACTTTATCCCCGTAGGAAGTGCGACTTGCAGAGATAGAACAAAAGATGTATCCTTTGAGCCTGATGAGTCTTATTATATAGGAGAAAAGAAAGAACATCCCGATTTAGCAGTTGAAGTAGTAATTACCAGCGGTAACTTGACCAAGTTGGCAAAATACCAGCGATTGAAAATAGCTGAAGTCTGGATTTGGGAAAATAATAAGTTGTCTGTCTATCGACTGCAAGGTGATGATTATCAGCAAATTAGTAGAAGTGAATTTTTACCGGAGTTAGATTTAGAGTTGTTAGTACGCTGTGTATTAATGCCTTCAATAATTGAGGCAAGAAATGAGTTCATCAAGGGAATTAGTCAATAGACAAAAACTGGTACTCGCTTAAATCCTGGAGTCCCAGAACGCTCATCAATTTGTGCCTTAAAGATTGCATTTACTTCAGGATAAAACATTAAAGCTGCACCCTGACGAACAGCACCATAAATAACTTCAACATTTTCTAATTTGCCTGCATCTCCTTGTACTGTAACCCGCTGATGTTCTTTCAAACCTACGCTTTCTGCATCCCCTCGATTCATCAAAATACAATTGCGGTGAGGCATCCCTCGATATTGGTCGCCAATCTTGTAAACGACTGTATTGTGTTGGGAATAGCTGCGACCAGTTATTAGTGAAACAATCACGCCTTTAATTGATTCAGGTATCCCAAAATCTTTTTGATCTGGCAGTATTAGTTTGGGTAAAGGTGTGATAAACATTGCAGCTTTAGTAGAAGGAGTTGGAAATTTTGGTTCTGTAAAAATACGTCCTGAAATCGTAAACTCCTCTTTTGTTTCATCAATATTTGCCATCTTCTCGAATCCAGGGATAGTTTTAGCAATTAATTGCCGCACGTATTTAGTATCTTGAAGTTTGCGCCATTTAACGGGATATTCACCATGAATGCGGTGCGCTAATTCTGTCAGAAACTCTATTTCAGAAATCAGTTCAGCATTCTTGATATGCGTTTCGCCTTCATCATTTAATCGTACAAAGTTATTGCCTGATTCTACAGTTGTTTTATGGGGATTTTCAAATCGATTCAGCACGGGAATAATGATAGTGTTCTGTTTTGCTAAACCGTGAAAATGCCCTAAATTTGGCTTGGTGGCAAGATAGATAATTGTTTCAATTTTTCCCAAGGCACGTTTAGCCTGAGTAGAGTCAGGATTAGCAGCATATAAGTTACCACCAAGACAGATTAGCGCATCTACTTTTTCATCATCTGCTGCTGTAATTAGAGCGCGAGTGTCATAACCTTTAACACGACTTAGTGAACGTCCTAATAGCTTTTCTAGTGTTGCTTGAATCTCTGTTTTTAGATTAACTGTGACACCCATTGAGCCAAAACCTTGGACGTTAGAATGGCCGCGAATTGGCATCACTCCCGTACCTTCAAAACCGACATTACCAGTGATTAAAGCTGTATTAGCAATGCTATAAACATTGTCAACACCGTTATTGTGTTGAGTAATTCCCATTGCCCAACCAAATACAACTCTTTTGGATTTGCCAATAATAGTGGCAGCGGCTTCAATTTCTGGTTGGGAAATACCACAAATTTTGGTAATAGTTTCCCAATCAGTTGTTCGTGCTTGCTCAACTACAAATTCCCAACCTTCTGTATATGCTTGCAGGTATTCTATTTTCACCATTCCCTTCTCAATTAGAGATTTTTGTATGCCAACAAATAGGGCTGTGTCACTACCAGGAATGGGTTGCAAATAGAGAGAAGAAATATCAGAGCCAGTTAGCAAAGACTTAATGGGAAAGGCAGGTGAACCGAATTTAACTAATCCAATTTCTTCGATGGGATTAATCACAATTACCTGACCACCGCGATCGCGCAGTTTGATCAGTTCGTTCATCAAACGGGGATGATTATAAGCACAATTGGAACCAGCCAGCACTACGCAGTCTGCTTGCTTCAGGTTTTCTAGGTCTACCACTGAGGTGCGCGTTCCAAACATTTGTTTGAGGGCAGTTGTAGAAGCGGCGTGGCACAGATCGGAGCAGTCTGCTAAATTATTAGAACCGAGCGATCGCATCATCAATTGTAGCAAAAATGCCGCTTCATTCGAGGAACGGCCGGAACTGTAAGAGGCAACTCGTTCAGGAGATTTGCTAAAAGCAGACAAGGCAATTTGATAAATTTCTTCCCAAGAAATTCGCTCATAATGAGTTTTTCCTGCCCGCAAAATCATTGGAAAACTTAGTCTCCCTAAGCGATCTGCTTCCAGTGATGTTAGTTGTTGAAGTTCATTAATGGTATGTTGAGAAAAAACATTAGCGGAGATAGGTGGTTGGATTTCGGCGGCAATTGCCTCTACACTTTTCATGCAGCGCTGGAGCTTTTCACCGACCTCATTCGTGAAGCCTCCTTTCTGTCCTCCAGTACCCCAAGAACAGGACAGACAAGCACTTTTGTGTAATAAGGTCTTCCAGAGTTTTGGCCCTGACGGGGATAGGGTATGTTCTGCCCAGAATTCAATGATAGGCAAGCCACCTCCCATACTCGGAGTTTCATCGTTTTGATCGCCGAAGGTTGGAGTAGATTCGATATTCTGTTTGATATTTGTGTCCATTTTTGTTAGTTAAATACTATGAAATTAATTAAAGCAGCAATCGCACTTGGAAGCAATCTGGGAGATTCCCTCGCCACCCTCCAAGGGGCGATCGAAACCCTGAATAACACCCCAGGAATCACTGTTAAATCCTGTTCAAACTGGTATCAAACGGCACCAGTTGGCCCCCCACAACCTGATTATATCAATGCCTGTGCTATACTGGAAACAAACTTGGAACCGCAACAATTACTAGAAACTTTACTGGAAATTGAAGCTAAGTTTGGTCGCCAACGCCGAGAAAAATGGGGGCCGAGAACTATCGATCTCGATTTACTATTATACGATCGTCTAATCCTAGAAACTCCGCCACTGGTGCTGCCTCACCCTGGGATGATAGCAAGAGCGTTTGTATTAGTACCTTTGGCAGAAATTGCTTCCGATTGGGTACATCCGGTCAAGGAAATGGCGATCGCAGAACTGGTAAATAGTGTAGACTGTTCAGAAGTACGAGAATTAATATCGTAGATATTACCCAATACTTGAGGTATTAGTTATGGAAGAATTGCTAATGCTCAAAGACTTACTTTTGCAAGGCGATATTCCAGCGGCATTAGTCATAGTCGATGAACTTGAAGAAATGAGCCGAGACGACAAAATTAATAACATTCGTAGCTATGCCAAGATTCTGCTGCTACACTTAATTAAACAGCAGGCAGAACATCGTACTACGCGCTCTTGGGATATTTCTATTCGCAATAGTGTTCGCGAAATTCAGGAAAAAAATAAGCGTCGTAAAGCAGGGGGGTATTATTTAATGCCAGAAGAATTGCGCTCTATTTTAGAAGTTGCTTACATAATGGCAATTGATGCTGCATCATTGGAAGTAAGAGAAGGACAATATGAGCCGGAAGAATTGGCAGCGATGGTTAACCGAGAAGAAATTATCGATCGGGCCTTGGCTTTAATATCGCCAGAGAGTTAAAATTAAACAATCACCATTGAAAATTCCCATGAAAATTGTTGAAGAACTACCACAAATTATCAAACAACGGCTATTTTATCAAGGTCGTAAATTTAGCTTTGATGTCAATCGCCTCCGCCTCCCCAATGGTTCCGAAGGCGAATGGGAATGTATTCGCCATCCCGGCGGTGCATTAGCAGTACCCGTCACCCCTGAAGGTAAACTTGTCTTATTGCGGCAATATCGATTTGCAACTCAAGGAAGGATTTTGGAATTTCCCGCAGGTACTATCGAACCCAATGAAGATCCCGCAGAAACTATCAAGCGCGAAATAGAAGAAGAAACAGGCTATCGCGCTCATAAATGGCAAAAATTAGGGCAGTTTTTTCTCGCTCCCGGTTATTCAGATGAAATTATTTATGCCTTTTTAGCACAAGATTTAGAACTACTAGAAAAACCGCCAGCACAAGATGATGATGAGGATATGGAAGTCGTTTTGTTTACACCTCAAGAATTAGAAGATGCGATTTTAGCAGGTGAACCAGTGGATGCTAAATCAATTTCTAGCTTTTTTCTGGCTCGTCCATTTTTGAATTAAATACCTACAAAATTCATTAAATATATGCTACTCGAATTAGCTATTGGCGATGCTTACGGTGCTGGCTTTGAATTTCCGATAGATCGGCAATTAATGAGTATGGTAGTTAAGTAAAAATGTCTAATTTATTTATCTTCTGGCATCGGCGCGATCTACGCATTTCTGATAATATTGGATTAGCCGCAGCGCGGAAATCAACTCATAAAATTGTGGGTGTTTTTTGCCTAGATTCCAATATTTTACAGCGCGATGATGTTGCACCGGCAAGAGTTACTTATATGATTGGCTGCTTGCAGCAACTTCAACGTCGCTATGCTGAAGCTGGCAGTCAATTATTGATACTTCAAGCTGAACCTACCCAAGGAATACCGAAATTAGCAATAGCTTTGCAGGCAAAGGCTGTATTCTGGAATTTGGATGTTGAGCCTTATGCAAGAAAGCGCGATGATGCTGTTTTAGAGGCACTTCAACAAGCAGGAATTGAAGTCAGAACTTTCTGGGATCAATTACTGCACGCGCCAGATGAAATTCGCACAGGTATGGGTACAAAGTACACAGTTTATACCCCATTTTGGAAAAATTGGGTTAGTAAACCTAAAGCCGAACCTGTTGACACCCTGCCGATTATGTCTCTGGAACAATTAACAGGATTAACGGCGAAAGAACAAGATATAGCTAAGTTATCTGGTACGATTAGATTGCCAACAGCAAAAGAATTAGGATTTGTTTGGAATGCTCCTTTAATTATAGAACCAGGGGAAGATGGAGTGCAAGAAAAATTAGATGATTTTTGCGATCGCGCTATTTACGACTATGATAAACAGCGCAATTTTCCGGCAATTGACGGCACATCTCAACTCAGCGCTGCTCTTAAGTTTGGAGCAATTGGTATCCGCACAGTTTGGCAGGCTACTATTACCATCATAGAACAATGCCATAATGAAGCAGCGCGTACAAACATCCAGACTTGGCAACAGGAAATCGCTTGGCGAGAATTTTATCAACACGCCATGTATAACTTCCCGGAATTAGCTAATGGTGCTTATCGTGAGGCGTTTAAAAATTTTCCTTGGGATAACAATGAAGAATTTTTTCAAGCGTGGTGTGAAGGTAAAACAGGCTATCCAATTATTGATGCTGCTATGCGTCAACTGAATCAAACTGGTTGGATGCACAACCGCTGTCGGATGATAGTTGCTAGTTTCCTGACCAAAGATTTAATTATTAACTGGCAGTGGGGCGAAAAATACTTTATGCAGAAGTTGATTGATGGCGATCTTTCTGCTAATAATGGAGGATGGCAGTGGAGCGCATCTAGTGGTATGGACCCGAAACCCCTGCGAATTTTTAATCCATTTACCCAAGCGCAAAAATTTGATCCAAAAAGTGAATATATCCGGAAATGGGTTCCAGAATTGTGTGGGATAGATACAGCTTCTTTGCTAGCTGGGAAAATTACACCGATAGAGCGGCGCAGCATTGGCTATCCTGAGCCAATTGTGGATCACAATCAGCAGCAGCGAAAATTTAAGGAACTTTATCAGCGGCAAAAAGTAGTTGAGTAAATTCTTTAATTTTAGTGTACAATATGTAAATTCATGCCAACTCGATCGGTAATGCTAGGGATATTAATCTCTAGAATGTTGCAAAAAGTAGAGAAAAAGTTATCTCTACTTACAGGGATTGCATCTGAATTAATATCCTGACGTTTTTGATGAGATTTTCTGATTGTGCAGTTAACTGACTCAAATAAACCTACAATCGCCTTTATTGCCTTGCTAATTGGCGTATTTGCTATCTCTCTTGCGGCTACTTTTGTTAAGTTTAGCCACTACGAACTCAGCTCATACGCCATTGCTTCCAATCGCTTACTTATATCGGCGATTGTATTTGGCTTGTGCAATGGTGGTATTACTGCCTTTCAGCATTTTTCTCCGAAAGAAACAGTGGAATCAGAGTTATACACAGCTAAAACTCTGGGGATGTTAGCGATAGCAGGAGTGCTATGGTTGGCGGCTCTTGCTGCGGTTTTTTGGGCACAATCCCAGACAAGTATTGCGATTGCTACTTTACTCCATAATCTTGCGCCAATTTTTACTAGCTTGGGAGCTTGGTGGTTTTTTGGTAAGACATTTGAGCGCAAATTTGTGGTGGGTATGATGATTGCGATCGTGGGAGTAGGAGCGATTGGATGGCAGGAAATACAAATTGATGCAAGTCGGGTGCAGGGAGATTTTGCAGCTCTTCTATCGGCGGTGTTTTTGTCAGGATATCTGATGATTATGGAACAAATTCGTACTCAGCTATCTGCGGTGACGATGCAAATGTGGATCTGTAGTATTGGGGCCTTTGTAAGTTTACCTGTCCTACTGTTAACTCAGAGTCCGGCTTTTCCTCACTCGTTCAATACTTGGCTGATGATTCTCGCTTTAGCCTGTATTTGTCAAGGTTTAGGACATGGATTATTAACCTTTAGTCTTGATACTTTATCATCGGTGGTTGTTGCTTTAGTTCATCTACTTGAACCTGTTTTTGCAGGGATGTTGGCTTGGATTATTTTTTCAGAAAAGCTCGGTTTTTCGAGTTGGGTGGGGTTTGCGATCGTGCTTTTAGGATTGTATGTAGCGATCGTGAGTCAAACAACGAATGATATACTAGAAATCGAATTGGAAGAACCTGCTCAGAGTTAGGCTAAACGATAAAAAAATAGGCTTGCTATCTTCCATAGCGCCTATATCATCAATATTTAAATAAGGTTCACCGCAACGCCGTCTTACCTCAGCTTTTGACCTGGTGTAAACCAGGTGGGCACCTCAGCTAAGTCTTAAAGTTTCCGGGTACAAGCCCGGTATACTGCTGACGAAACAAATAGGCTCCCGTAATGTTTAGAGTTATAGATCAAAAAAACATTATCGGCAGTCACCAACGTCGTAGCAAACCTATATTTTTATTATACAGAATTATCTGATTTTGGCAAGCTTTAATTAATTTAACTTCCATACCAGATGGATTCTATGGTTTGAGCGATCGCCATTGCCTCCACTCGCCTATCGCCATGCGATCTCGCATCCTGTACAACTGTAACATGACCCAACTTACGACCGGGACGCGATTCGCTCTTACCATACCAATGCACATAAGCGCCCCTGATTTGTGCCAGTTTTTCTCGCTTGGTTAAATAGTCAGATTGCGCGTTTTCATACCCCAGTAGGTTTACCATAATTGCACCGTCGCAATTAAGGGAAGTTTCACCTAAAGGGAGTTGACAAACTGCTCGTAAATGTTGTTCAAATTGGGAAGTTTCGCAAACGTCAATGGTGAAATGTCCAGAATTGTGAGTGCGGGGTGCAATTTCATTGACTAATACTTTGTCATCCTTAGTTAAAAATAATTCAATACCAAAGATGCCGACAGCTTCTAAACTATTTAGGAGAGAGTGCGCGATCGCTTCTACTTGTGCTGCTACTTCTACACTAATATCAGCGGGAGCAATAACCCGCCGACAAACTTGATTTTCCTGTTGAGTTTCAACTATTGGATAAATTGCCACTTCGCCTGTCACGGAACGAGCCGCAATTACCGCTAATTCTCGCTCAAAAGGTACAAATTCTTCAAGTAATAATGGCTGATTTCCTAACTTATCCAAAATTGACTTTAAACTCGCTTCATCTTTAATAATAAAAGTCCCTTGACCATCATAACCGTGACGACGAGCTTTGAGGACTGTAGGAAATTTTGTCAGCGAAAACTGAGCCGCTAAATCTTGCACCTTTTCGGCTGTCAACCCGCCATCCCAACCCATAAAAGCTGGAGTTGGTAAACCCAAATCTCGCAGATAGCAACGTTGGTGATATTTATCTAATAAAGGAGATAAAGCTGATAAACTCGGTCGAAAGATTACACCTTGCTGTTCAAGGGGAGATAAAGCTTCTAAGTCAATAAACTCATTCTCAAAAGTAATTGCATCACAACGATTTGCCAACTTAGCAGTCGCCGCTGCATCATCAATAGATGCTAACACAATATCCGCCGCTACTGTTGCCGCTGGATCGCTTAAATTCGGTGTTTGAATTAGTAATTTAACTCCTAATTTTGTCGCTGCATCTGCCATCATCCATGCTAGTTGTCCGCCGCCGATGACACCTACTCGATGGATTTTTTGAGATTGATTAGTGGTAATTTGACTGCTTTTCATAGATAAAAGTAATTGTGTGAACTATAATAACTATTCATTAATTAATCATGGCATAATAAAAAATACTGTACAAGACAGATAGACAGTGTAGCTGAAAATCAGCCATTGAGGAAACAAACTAGAGGTAATGACAAAGTGAAAGTTTTAGTAGTAGGAAACGGAGGCCGCGAACACGCGATCGCAACAAAACTGCTGCAATCAGGCAAAATAGAACAAGTATTCTGCGCCCCCGGCAATGGCGGAACTGCCACCCTGAAAAATTGCCAAAATCTCCCCCTTCAGGTAGATGACTTCGAGGGCATGGAACGAGCCGTATTAGAGCATGATATCTCCTTAGTGGCCGTCGGCCCCGAAGTCCCCCTATCCTTGGGCATTGCTGACTACTTCCAACAACGAAATATCCCCGTTTTCGGCCCCATCCAAGCAGGGGCTCAAATTGAAGCCAGCAAGTCTTGGGCAAAGGATTTGATGCTAGAGGCCGGTATCCCCACCGCCAAATCAGGCACATTTACCGATGCTGACTCTGCTAAAGCTTACATCGCCGCCGAGGGAGTGCCGATCGTTGTCAAAGCCGACGGGCTCGCAGCGGGTAAAGGTGTCACAGTTGCCACCACCGTAGAAATGGCTGAGAGTGCCATTGATGCTATCTTTGGGGGCGAATTTGGCAGTGATAATATTCGCGCCGTAGTTGAAGAATTTTTAAGCGGCCAAGAAGTCTCCATCCTAGCTCTGACCGATGGCTTGACAATTGTACCACTGTTGCCCGCACAGGATCATAAAGCGATCGGCAACGGCGACACAGGCCCAAATACCGGGGGGATGGGAGCCTACGCCCCTGCACCCATCGTCACACCCGCCCTAATGCAGCGGATTCAGACAGAAATTCTAAAGTCCACCTTGACAATATTACAGAAACGTGGTATAGACTACCGAGGTGTGCTTTACGCAGGTCTAATGATTTCCCCAGAGGGCGAACCCAAAGTCTTAGAGTTTAACTGTCGCTTCGGCGATCCCGAAACTCAACCCATCCTGTCCCTGCTGGAAACGCCCCTCGAAGACATCATGCTGGCTTGTTGTCAACAGCGTTTAGGGAAATTCCCCGCCCTGAGTTGGAAACCGGGGGCGGCCGTTTGTGTGGTACTGGCCGCTGGCGGCTATCCAGGGGTTTATGAGAAAGGCAAAGTAATTACCGGGATTCAGCAAGCCGAAGCCTTGGGAGCCACTGTTTTTCACGCCGGGACTAAGCTGAAAGAGCAGGTAATTACTGACGGGGGGCGGGTTTTAGGGGTAACTGCGGTGGGCGAAACCTTTGAGGTTGCCATCAAAAAAGCTTACGCAGCCGTTGATTGTATCCAGTTTGAAGGGGCTTACTGCCGCCGGGACATTGGCCACCGAGCGATGAAAAATTAAAATTTAATAATTAAAATTTAATAATGTAACAATAAAGGCTGGATTTGCGCTTGCCCTCTGGCAATATCTAAAAATCCAATTTTTTAATTTTACATTTTTAATTTTTAATTACCCAAATGCTAATCTTCCTCAAAAACATCGGAGAAATAATAGCCCATTGGTGGTCGGAGTTTACCCTCCAGACGCGGCTGATGGCGGGAGCCACACTGGTAGTCTCCTTGATTATGAGCGGCCTCACATTCTGGGCAGTCAACACCATTCAACTAGATGCCCACCTCAATGACACCCGCTACGGCCGCGATCTCGGCCTGCTGCTAGCTGCCAATGTCGCCCCTTTAATTGCCAAAAACGATCGCACAGAGGTAGCCCGCTTTTCCCGGCAATTCTACGGCAGCACATCGAGCATTCGCTATATCCTCTACGCCGATGATGCCGGCGAAATCTACCTTGGCTTACCCTTTTCGGAGTCCGAGGTAGAAACGTCCCTAACTCTCCGTCGCCGGATTCAACTTCCAGATACTTTTACCGCCAATGTCGAGGATGTAAATTTCGCCCCTGAACCCTTAGTCAAGCAGCACTTAACTCCCCTAGGTGAACTGACTGACGTATTTGTTCCCTTAATCCACGAGGGCAAATATTTAGGAGTTTTAGCGATCGGCATTAATCCTAATCCTACAGCCGTCATTTCCTCAAATTTAACTAGGGATGTTACCTTAGCAGTATTTGTAACAATTTGGGTGATGGTAATTTTAGGGGCAGTATTTAATGCTTTGACTATTACCCAACCGATTAAAGAATTAGTTTTTGGTGTTAAAAACATTGCTTCGGGTAATTTTAAACAGCGGGTTGATTTGCCTTTGGGTGGTGAATTAGGAGAATTGATTTGTAGCTTTAATGAGATGGCTGAAAAGCTGGAAAGTTACGAAGAGCAAAACATTGAAGAATTGACAGCGGAAAAAGCTAAGCTAGAAACCCTGGTTTCTACTATTGCTGACGGTGCAGTGTTGCTAGATGCTAATTTGTACATCATTTTAGTTAACCCAACGGCGCGGCGAATCTTTGGCTGGGAATATAAGAATGTGATTGGGGAAAATGTTTTAAATTACTTGCCTGCGGAAGTGCAGCTAGAGGTAGCCAGACCACTATATCAAATTGCTGGTGGCGATCGCGAAGGGGGAGAATTTCGCTGCTCCCTTACAGAACCCATTAATCGCACTGTGAGAATTCTTGTTACTACTGTAACTCTACACAAAGCACCGGGTTCAGAACCACTCTGTAAAAGTTGTCTCCATGAAGAAAGAAATACCTGTACCGAGGCCCCGCGTCCCGATGCTTTTGAATGTTCCTTATACTTTGAAAGTTCTAAATCCCACCTTCCAGAAGAGTATCGAGAAAACTTGAAAGGGATTGCGATGACAATACAGGATATTACTCGCGAAGTAGAACTAAATGAAGCTAAGAGTCAATTTATTAGCAATGTTTCTCACGAATTGAGAACGCCTTTGTTTAATATTAAATCTTTCATCGAAACTCTCCACGAGTACGGAGAAGACCTTAGCGAGGCTGAACGCCGGGAATTTCTAGAAACGGCAAACCATGAGACTGACCGCCTCACTCGCCTGGTTAACGATGTATTAGATTTGTCGCGGTTGGAATCTTGCCGAATTTACCATTTTGACGGTGTTGATATTGCCCAAGCTGTAGAGCAAACCTTGCGTACTTATCAACTTAATGCTAAGGATAAGGGGATTGAATTAATCCAAGAGCTTGAGCCTGATTTGCCTACTGTTTTGGGTCATTATGATTTGCTATTACAAGTATTTGCTAATCTTGTCGGTAATGCTTTGAAATTTACTAATTCTGGGGGGAAAATTGCGATTCGCGCTTCTCAGTTAGATGTTGAATTAGAAAAAGATAAATATGCAATTGTGGGCGAAGAATCGTCATCTGGGAAATATGCTCTTTCACACGCGGTACAGGCTTCTAAGTTAGTGCGGATTGAAATTTCTGATACGGGAATTGGGATTGATGCAGAGGATCAAGAGGCAATTTTTGACCGTTTTTTCCGGGTAGAAAATCGAGTACATACTTTGGAAGGAACTGGTTTAGGGCTTTCGATTGTGAGGAATATTATTGATAAGCATCATACGAAAGTGCATTTGGTGAGTGAGGTTGGGGTAGGTACTACTTTTTGGTTTGATTTAGCGGTTTATGGGCAGAAATAGGTATTGGTAATTGGTAATTGGTAATTGGTAATTGGTAATTGGTAATTGGTAATTGGTAATTGGTAATGGACACGAATAGGACTTAGGCATAGAGTCCCAGAAACCGGGTTTTTTAGAGAATCTGTGGTCATAACGAAGTATTTTCGTAAAAAACCCGGTTTCTTTGGTTGGGTGCGTAAACTCTGACAAAATATCTGTAACGCCGCCGTCCCGGCGGTTTCTTTACCGCCAAGATGGCGGCGTTACGTAAAGTTTCTAAGTGAAATATAGCAACCTTCTTGGCAGTTAGGACGTTCTGAGTTCCTGAAACTCGCTGATTCTATTCCCTTCTTCCCCTTCTTCCCCTTCTTTCCCTAGCCCCTAGCCCCTAGCCCCTAGGGCGTGTTTTCAAACCCTGGGGGGGCGAAGCATTCGGACACAAAACCTTGGTTTATAGCAGAAATTTATCGCCCGAATGCTTCGCCCCTACATCAAATTTATAGTTTGAAAACACGCCCTAGCCCCTAACCGCCTTGGCGGTTGCTATACCCGGCCAGGTATCAATTGGCTGACTCGATTTAACAATCTGCATCCCCGCATTCGCAAACCTCGCAAAAGCAGCATCCGCTTGCTCTGTAAAATCAATTATATCGGCAACAACAACCGGCGAAGTGCAATCTTCCAACAAATAAACTTTCTTAGCTAATTTAGAATCTTGTGCCATAATTTCTGTTAGCAAGTCCTCAATTGTCCAAGCGACACAATGACTTTTTGCTTGTCCGGCAATAATTACCGCGTCATATTCCAGTAAATTCTGAATAAAACGCACATTCTTTTGAGCAATAGGATAACCATCTGCACTATCTAAAACTTCTGGCCGCAGGACTGAATAATTTTCTGTGAGGGGATTGCTACCTTTAATTTCAAAAAGAGTTTGGCTGTTTCGGGCTAGATTATGAAAAAATATCGCTTCTTCAACTGCTGAAACTAAGGCGTGTCCAATTCCCCCTAACATGGAATGATAGGGCCAAATTGTGAGGGGATATTTACCGTTGTCACTCAGTTTTTGAACGTAGTGCAGAGCGTGTTTTTGCAAGGCTAAATAGTGCCCATCAGCGAGGCTATAACTGATGGCAGGATTAACTTTCCAGAGGCCTGTTTGGACATCGTTTAGTGTCACCATCGTAGCGGCTGGTACTGGGTGTTCTCCTGCGTCATTAATCCAAAATATCGGATGGAAAATTTGCATGGCGGTGTGGGTATCCATTGTAGGTGCAATGGCTGTAATTACACCTAAATTGCGATAAATAAATTCGCACAGTCGCACGTTGTCATCGACCGCACCAGTACCGGAACGACCTGCGACAAATAATTCAAAGTTGGGAATACAAAAGGTATTTTGGGCATCAATTATCATTAGACAAATGCGAGTTTTGTCTTTTGCTGCGGGTTGAATACTGTTTTGTTTTGCCCATTTTTTTGCATCTGTTGCCCTATCTTGATAGGGCACTCGCCAGACTTCTCCAACTTTTTTGGGGTCGAAGTGAGAAGGAATTTGTAGTTGAGTTTGTGTTGTCATTATGATTTCCCTGTAAACAAATGCTGGAATCCGCTATATTAGTGTTATTGATACACTTCTAGCTTAGTGTCGCTAAAACACATTGTCAAGAGTGGCTAGAAAAATTCCCAATTCTCAATTCCCATGACTTACACCTACGAATTTCCGAGACCTGCACTTACCGTCGATTGCGTCGTCTTTGGATTGGATGAAGACGACCTCCTAAAAATCATGCTAATCCAGCGGAAAGTGCCACCTTTTGAGGGACAATGGGCGTTACCTGGGGGCTTTGTGCGAATTGAGGAAAACCTCGAAGCAGCAGCTCGGCGGGAATTGCGCGAGGAAACGGGCATTAAAAATGTATTTTTAGAGCAACTTTATACTTACGGTGATGTTAACAGAGATCCGCGCGATCGCGTTGTTACTGTCGCCTATTTCGCCTTAATCAATTTATCGGAGCACCCCATTGATGCAGCAACAGATGCCACCGATGCCGCTTGGTTTCCTGCTACTAAAAAGCCGCCACTTCCTTTCGACCACGAGCAAATTTTAGCGACAGCTCTTGCTAGACTAAAAGGCAAAGTTCGTTACGAACCCATCGGATTTGAACTTTTACCAAAAAAATTCACCCTTACCCAACTCCAGAAGGTTTATGAAACAATTTTAGAACAAAAACTAGACAAGCGAAATTTCCGTAAAAAAATTCTAAAAATGGAGCTTTTAGTAGCGCTAGATGAAACCGAAATAGGAGTTGCCCATCGCGCAGCAAGACTTTATAAATTTGACGAACGTAAATATCATAAATTAAAACAAAAAGGATTTAATTTTGAACTATAATCACAGTCAAAACTAAGGAGATAAAACCAAGATGATCTCAAACTTATGGGCTACCACTTTAAAATTAATCAACGCAATGCCTGCAAGAGCCTACCTTTTGACAGCTATTGTTATTTTCGCTATTTCTGGGTCAGTCATTCGTAAATTAACAGAAATCGGTGCTCAAAACTTAATTAATGGCAGGAATCCAATTTCATTTTGCAATATCCTATTTGCAGGAAATATTTGTGCTTTGCTCGTTCTAATTTTCGTCTATCACCGACAATGGAATTTGCCTGGATTAAAACAGCTTTCTAGAAAAGATTGGCTAAGTTTAAGTGTAGTTGCTATCCTTGAAGGAGCTTTAGCCCCCACTCTAATTTTTACAGCTCTAGCTGTGACAATGGTTAACAATGTCATTTTGATTGGGCGCATCGAGCCGCCTCTAACTTTAATTTTATCCGTATTATTGCTACGGGAACGAGTAAATCGGTGGGTTGTTGGCGGTGCAATTGCTTCATTTATTGGCGTTCTCTTAACAATATTACTTCAAACTCCCGATGACAACATCGTAAAAATGGGAGGAGTTATTCATATAGGAAAAGGTGAATTAATGACCGCTGGCTGGGCTGTATCTATAGCTATTTCTACTATTATTAGCAAAGCCAAACTCCGTCAGATACCCTTGGGAATATTTACCGTCTTTAGAACAGTTATAGGCACGATTATCTTTTTTGCAATTGTCATGTTTCAATATGGCCCAATTCATTTTATCGATATTTTCTCGCCTTTGTTATGGCAGTGGATGTTATTCTATGGAATTGTCATCGTTGTGGGCGGTCAATTGTGTTTTTTTACTGGGTTAAAAAAGTCTACCGCCTCAGAGGTTTCATTAGCTAGTTCTTTTGGCCCCCTTGCTGGAATCTTAGCCTCTTACTTAATTTTACGAGAATTGCCTAGCATAGCTCAATATATTGGTGGTACTGTTATCATGGTGGGCATCATATTAACCCAAATAGGAGTTGTTCGCCAAAGCACTGAAACTCCAGTTACAACCCAGAACATTAGTGCTATGGAAATTGATAGAGAAGTTGGTTTTAAAGGAGTATAAAACAGTTTTAAGAAAATGCCAAATTACTAAATAAAAACCTCAAACTAGGTACACTTTATCGTCGTAAATAAGGAGGGCAAAATCATGTTAGAGCAACCACAGCCAACCCGTCCAAATCGATATATCAAAAATATCTTAAGATTTTCCTTAATTGTCTCATTAGTTGTTATCATTACTATAACAGCAAAATATGCCAATACTCAAGAACTTTTAAGAAGCGGATTGGTGTGGATTAACCAGCTTGGATTTTGGGGGCCATTAGCATTCATTGTTATCTATAATTTGGCTACTGTGTTATTTATACCCGGCTCTATTCTCACACTAGGAGGAGGCTTTATTTTTGGCATTATTTGGGGTTCGCTTTATGTCTTTATTGCCGCAACTTTAGGTGCTACCTTTGCTTTTTTGATCGGTAGATACCTATCTCGCGACTGGGTGGCAAAACAAATTGAGAAGCATCCAAAATTCAAAGCTATTGATGAAGCTGTTGGCAGAGAAGGATTTAAAATAGTTTTTTTAACGCGCCTTTCTCCTATCTTTCCTTTCAACCTTTTAAATTATGCTTTTGGAGTGACGCAAGTTTCCTTAAAAGACTATATTCTCGGTTCATTTGGTATGATTCCAGGGACTATGATGTACGTGTACCTCGGTTCTTTAGGAGGAGAGATAGCTATAATACAAAAAGCTTGTTATGCTGTAAATACCCAAGCATCTACCGCAAATTTACTTATTAATGGGTTAGGTTTTATTGCTACTGTTGCTGTTACCAGTTATGCAGCTCGGATTGCTCGTAAAAGTTTAGAAGCCAGTATTTAACAGGAGAAATAAAAACAATGTCAGACTCGAAAGTTAACAATATAAATATATCCCCGATGGATATACACAACCAAAGATTAGTTTCTTATTTACATCCGTTAGATTGGGTAAATCCGCAACCAGTTAGCCGTTATAATTTAGTTATAATCGGAGCTGGCCCTGCGGGATTAATAGTGGCTGCAGGTGCAGCAGGGTTAGGTGCAAAAGTGGCTTTAATTGAAAAAAATTTAATGGGTGGCGATTGTTTAAATGTTGGTTGCGTGCCATCGAAATGTCTAATTCGTTCCTCGACTGTTGCTGCTGATATCAGAGATGCAAATCGATTTGGCATCGGAGTTCCTGATAATATAGAAGTTGATTTTGTTGATTTTACCGCAGTCATGGAAAGACTGCGGCGGTTAAGAGCAGGAATAAGCGATGTCGATTCAGCTCAACGCTATCAAGAAAAATTAGGGGTTGATGTTTTTCTAGGAGCAGGTCGTTTCTCCAGTCATGATACAATAGAAGTTGCAGGTCAAACTATACGTTTTAAAAAGGCAGTAATTGCCACAGGTGCGAGAGCATTGCAACCACAAATTTCGGGTATAGAAGAAGCTGGATATCTTACTAACGAAACAGTATTTAACCTCACAGAACAGCCGAAACGTTTAGCAATAATTGGCGGCGGGCCGATTGGTTCCGAATTAGCTCAAGCATTTCAGCGATTGGGTTCAGAAGTAGTGTTGCTGCACAAAAATGCTCACATTTTAGACCGCGAAGATACTGATGCAGCAGAAATTGTTCAGCAGGCTTTTATCCGAGAAGGAATTCAACTAATCTTGCAATGCAAAATCAAGAGAATTGAGCGCACAAATGCAGGCAAAGTTATCTATTATCAATCTAATGGCAAGGAAGATTCAATAGTAGTAGATGAAATTTTAGCTAGTGCAGGACGCTCCCCGAATGTAGAGACCTTAAACCTTGAATCTGTCGGCGTTAAATATGATATAAAAAATGGGATAATTGTCAATGATAATCTGCAAACCAGTAATCCCCGTATTTATGCCGCTGGCGATGTTTGTATGAACTGGAAATTTACTCATGCTGCTGATTTTGCCGCCAGAATCGTAATTCAAAATACTCTATTTTTAGGACGTAAAAAACTTAGTGCTTTGACAATGCCTTGGTGTACTTATACAGACCCAGAAATTGCTCATGTAGGAATGTATGAGCAAGAAGCTGAGGAAAAAGGAATTGATGTAAATACGTTTTTTATTCCTTTTAGTCAGGTAGATAGAGCTGTTACTGACGGAGAAGAAGAAGGATTTGTAAAAATTCATGTCAAGAAAGGTACAGATAAAATTTTAGGTGCAACAATTGTGGCTAGAAACGCAGGCGAAATGATTAGCGAAATAACTTTGGCAATGGTTAATAATATTGGTTTAGGAAAAATTGCCAGCGTGATTCATCCTTATCCAACTCAAGCGGATGCAATTCGCAAAGCGGCGGATGCTTACAATCGTACTCGGTTGACACCATTTGTGAAAAAACTGTTTTCTCAATGGCTAACTTGGACGCGATAAATGTTAATAAGTATATGAATAAATTAAAAGTAATAATGTCATTATAAGCCTAACAATGTCATTGCGAGCGAAGCGAAGCAAACTAAGCCCGAAGCAATCACATAGCCTTGAGATTGCTTCGCACAGCGAACAATGACAAAGGATATGATATATTTATAGCAACCTTCTTGGCAGTTAAGACGGTCTGAGTTCCACAATACGATCGCAAGGTTGATTGCCATTATCAGCAAGGGATGTTAGAAGCTTTAAAAGGCGCGATCGCTAAATGGGAAGAAGCATTAAAGCTGTATCGAGAAGCTGGCGATCGCACTGGGGAAGCTCGCACCCTTGACAACATGGCTTCTGCCAAACGCGCTCAAGGCAATCTCACCGAAGCCTCACTAACATTGAAGCCTATTACCAGTTCTACATCGACTATGATACCGGTTAACAAGGTCTTGTTTGAGCAGGTGTTTATGAAATTCACAGTTTGGGTTTGGGGGCATTGGGGCTTAGCTGTAGGTGCGAGTATCCTGCTAGGATCTGCTACAGGGCCCAATCCCAAGATATTTGAAAGCTTTGGCGATTGGTGTACCAACAAAGAGAGTTTGACCCCCGAAGTCAGACATACTGTTGAGGTGTTGCTGTCAAAAGCAAAGACACAAGAGTGCGATCGCGCTCAAAAAACGCTGACTAATCTAACAGAACTTTCCCTGATTCGCAATCAAATAGTCGATCTCCAACCCTTATCAAAATTTACCAATCTTAGAAAGCTTAACCTCAGTTTAAATCAAATAAGAGATGTGCAACCGTTATCGGGACTGACTAATCTGAGATTTCTCGTCCTCAATTTCAATCAAATAAGAGACGTGAAACCGTTATCGGGACTGACTAATCTCACAGAGCTTTTCCTCGAAGCCAATCAAATCGTAGATGCGGCACCATTAGCGGGATTAACCAATCTAACAGGGCTTTCCCTCGCATCTAATCAACTTGTAGATGTGGCACCTTTATCGAGAATGACTAAGTTAGATTTTCTTTATTTAAGTGAGAATAAAATCGCCGATGTCAAACCATTATCGGGATTGACTAATCTGATACTGCTTTTCATTCACTCCAATCAAATCACTGATGTCAAACCATTAGCGAACTTGACAAGTCTGACAGCCCTAGATCTCAGTAGAAATCAAATCACCGATGTCAAACTTTTAGCGGGATTGGCTAATCTGACAACCCTCGATCTCAGTAGAAATCAAATCACAGATGCGACACCTTTATTGGGATTGACGAATCTGACAACCCTCGATCTCAGTGGAAATCAAATCCCGGATGGAGAAGCCGATCGATTAATTCAGAAAAACAAACAATTATTAAATCAAAAAAAAGATCAAGCCGAGCGATTGATTCAGGAAGCTAGGCGACTATTCAATGAACAAACAGCAGCATCTTACCGGGCGGCATTGCAAAAGTTTGATGCAGCACGTTTGCTTTATCAAAGGCTTCGATATCTGAAGAATGAAGCTTATGCGCTGAACCAAATGGGCTTAATTTCTAATAGATTAGGAGAGATACAACAAGCCTTAGATTACTACAAACAAGCCCTTTCCCAGAATCAATTTTTAGGCGATCGCCCCAAACAAGCCGTCATCCTCAACAATATCGGCGCTGTGTACTATGCTTTGGGAGAGAAACAGCAAGCGATCGACTACTACAACCAAGTTCTGGCGCTGATTCGAGGAATGGCGGATCGCCCGATCGAAGCAATTCTCCCCAGCAATATCTTGAATATATCTCCAAATACGCGCACATCATCGGGCGATCGCAATGCGGAAGCTACCACACTCAATAACATCGGCTTAGCCTACAATGATTTAGGAGAAAAACAGAAAGCCAGAGAATATTTTGACCAAGCCCTTACTTTGTTTCGCGCTATGGGCGATCGCACTAAGGAAGCAACTACTCTCACCAACATCGGCTTAGTCTACAACGATTTGGGAAACCAACAGCAAGCCCTCGATTACTACAACAAAGCCTTGTATCTGAGACGAGAAGTGCGCGATCGGCGCGGAGAAGCCTTTACACTTAATAATATAGGTGTTACCTACTCAGAATTGGGAGAAAAGCAGAAAGCAGAAGAGTATTTCAAGCAAGCCCTCCCGCTGTTTCGGGCTCTGGGCGATCGTCCTGGAGAAGCCCTCACCCTCTACAATAGTGCTACCATTAAACGCGATCAAGGCAATCTTACTGAAGCCCTCACCGACATTGAAGCCTCCATCAAAATCATCGAAAACCTCCGCACAAAAGTTACCAGCCCTGAACTTCGCACCTCATACTTTGCCACTGTACAAAACTATTACCAGTTCTACATTGACCTATTAATGCAACTGCACAAAAAGCAACCTAATTCTGGTTATGATACCAAAGCCTTTGAAGCCAGCGAACATTCCCGCGCCCGCAGCCTCCTCGAACTTCTTCAAGAAGCAAACGCCGATATTCGTCAAGGCGTTTCCCCTGAATTACTGCAAAAAGAACGCAGTTTACAACAACAACTCGACGCAATAGAAAAACACCGAGTCGAAGTTCTAAGTCGCCCCAATTCTACCCCCGAACAAAAAACAGAATTAGACCAAAAACGGCAAACTTTACTAGGACAATATCAGGACATTCAAGCTCAAATTCGTGCTACCAGTCCCCGCTACGCTGCCCTTACTCAACCGCAACCCCTAACTCTTTCACAAATTCAACAACAAATTCTCGATCAAAATACAATTTTACTCCAGTATTCTCTAGGAAAAGATCGCAGCTATCTCTGGGCTGTGACTAAAACCGGCATCACCAGTTATGAATTACCCAAAGTTGCCGACATTGAGGAAGCCGCCCGTAATTTTCGAGATAGTGTCACTAATCAGCGCTACCGAAATAACCCCACTCGCTTAGCTGAAACTAACAATGCTATCAGTCAAATGATCTTACAGCCTGTAGCCGCAAAAATTGGTAAAAAACGCCTGCTCATAGTTGGTGATGGCGTGTTAAATTATCTGCCCTTTGCGGCACTATCACTGAATGATAATTCTGAAAAAAATGGAAATCAGCCTTTAATTATAGACCATGAAATCGTGCTGCTACCTTCGGCTTCCACCTTAGCAAGTTTAAGACAAAATTACAATGATAGACCAGCCCCTAGTAAGGCTTTAGCTATTCTTGCCGATCCAGTCTTTAGTGCTAATGATGAACGAGTGAAAAATAATTCTTCAGCCACTACTCAGCAAGCAATAGAATCAGTAAATCTGGGTTTAAGCCGTTCTATTCGCGACAATAACGTACAGTTTCAACGTTTAACTTTTACTCGCCAAGAAGCGCAAGTTATTCAAGCCTTATTACCGACTAATTCTGGTACTGAATCTTTGGATTTTGAAGCTAACCGTGCCACAGCAACTAGCCCAAATTTAAGCCAATATAAAATCATTCATTTTGCCACTCACGGTTTAGTTAATAGCGTTCACCCTGAATTGTCAGGAATTGTGATGTCTTTAGTCGATAAAAATGGCAATCCTTTAAATGGATTCCTGCGACTAACGGATATTTTTAATCTGAAATTGTCAGCAGATTTAGTAGTTTTAAGTGCCTGTCAAACTGGTTTAGGTCAGAACATTCAAGGCGAGGGAATGGTAGGATTGACACGGGGATTTATGTATGCTGGTGCAAAGCGAGTAGTCGTGAGTTTGTGGAATGTGGACGATGAAGGAACGTCGAAACTAATGGCAAGTTTCTATCAGGGAATGCTGCAAAAAGGGTTAACGCCAGCGGCGGCATTAAGGGCGGCGCAATTGGAAATGTTACAGCAGGAAAAGTGGCGTTCTCCTTATTATTGGGCGGCTTTTACGCTTCAGGGGGAATGGTAATATAGCAGAAGGTAGAAGGTAGAAGGCCCAAGGGTAGAAACATTTAGTTATCTAGAAGGGCAGAAATGCCTTACTCTATATAAATAACAATCAGATTTGTGCCAGCTACCTGGAAACTGCCTCGACACCTATGTTAGAAAAACTTATTGCCGACAATGATGCCCGGACTGCGGCGGAGTTAATCGTAGAACAAGTTCAATCTGGCAAGCTGACTACAGCGGAACTCAAAACGAAAATTTTCGGGGGACACTGGCGGGAAGAATCCTGGCATGAAGTCCTGCGGCTAATTGCAGGAAGGCTGGATGAGGAGAGTGTATCAGAAATTATTGAATATTTGATTGGGCAAAACGGTCAAGAAGAAAGATTTATCAATCTGTTTTTGGCGGCTCAATGTCTGTTAGAAACAAAAAATCGCGATCGAGTAACTGTTGATACTACATTGCTCAATTCTTTTAAGAGCTTATCTCAGTATGGTACTGGCTTTTTGATTTTATATCAAAGCGCTCAAGAGTTGCAGGAAACTTATCAAGTGCGATCGCAGGCAATTAGAGCGATCGCAGCTACTTGGAAACACCAACCAGAAACCTATACTTGGCTGTTGAATCTGCTTCAGTCTAACGATACCGGAGAAGTCCGCGCCGCCGCTGCTCAAGAATTGGCGCGGGGTTGGCCTGACGCGACAGATATATATCTCCTTCTCAAAAGCTTAGCTGAATCTGACGGCAGTTGGGCCGTGCGATCGGCAGCGGCCCAAGAGTTGGCGCGGGGTTGGCGGGAAGCGGCGGACACATTACCTTTGCTGTTACACCTCGCGGAGTTAGATACCAGTCCCGCAGTCCGCAGGGTAGGCGTGCAAGAATTAGCCAAAAATTGGCCAAATCAAACAAATATCTTAGTTTTGCTGAGAAAAATTGCTGAAGCTGACGAAAGTTTAACAGTGCGAGTAGCAGCTTGGGAAGCGATCGCCAGAGGTTGGTCGCAGGATGCCGAAACTTTGCCCCAAATCAAAAAGCTAACTCAGACAAGCAGTTCAACTCTGCGAATAGTGGCGGCGCGAGAATTGGCGCGGGGTTGGCGAGAAGAGGCAGATACTTTGTCTTTGCTGAGAGGATTAGCTCAGTCAGATGAGAATAAGGAAGTGCGAAAGGCTGCATTAGCAGAGTTGGGAAAGGGTTGGGGGGGCGATCGCGAAATTTATCTGTTACTGAAAACTGTAGCCGAATCTGAGGGCAATTCCGCAGTCCGAGAAGTGGCGGTACAAGCAATAGCCAGAGGGTGGCAAGATTTCTCAGAAACTTGGGCTTTTGTAAAAACTGTAGCCCAGAGCGATCGCGATGTAGAAGTACGAGAAATCGCCCTTCAAGAAATAGCTAGAGGTTGGCCCGAAAATCCAGAAACCTTAACGCTATTAAAAACATTAGCCGAGGCGGACGATTATTGGATTGTCCAACAAGCTGCCGTGCAAGAAATAGCTAAACTGCGATCGTCTCATCCCGAAATCTTCCTGTGGCTGAGAAATCTTGCTGAGTCGAACAGTCATTTAAACGTGCGAGAAGCTGCACTTCGAGGCATCGCTAGGGGGTGGCCGCAGGAGTCTGAAACCTTGCCTTTCCTTCAAATTTTAGCTGACTCAGAACCCGATTCCTACCTGCGGACTGTACTCGTCCAAGAAATCGCCCAAGGATGGTCAAACCAACCGACAATCTTATCTTGGCTAAAATCTCTAGTTCAGTCAAATGATGTAGCACTAAGGCAGACAGCCGTACAAGAACTTGCTTGCAGGTGGCCTGGCGATTCCGAAACCTTGACCTTGCTGAAGGCCCAGGCTGAGTGCGACGAGAGCCCAAGTGTCAGACAAGCCGCCGTACAGAAATTAGCACGGGGTTGGAAAAATGACTCGGAAACTTTGGTATGGCTCAAAAGTAGAGCAGAAAGCGATCCTGACTCTCATGTGCGAGTAATTGCACTGTTGGAATTGATGCGGGGGTGGAAAGAGGAACCAGGAATGTTTGAATTTTTGTGCGATCGCGCCATCAATGACCCTTATAACCAGAAAGGCTCTTTCCCTTACAACCCTCGGTTTACAGCTTTGGAAGCAATTATCGAACACTATCCCCATCATCCCGGAGCCATCTCTCTTTTGCAAGCGCGATCGCTTCACGATGCCGACGAACAAGTGCGGGGGTTAGCAACTCGAAAGCTCAATATTGACACTCCCCAGTCTGTCATACACGGGGATTCTTCTGTGACAAACCTTGGGAGATGAATCCCTAAAATTTAACTTCTATTGCGAAAGTCCTATAAGCGATCGCTCAAACCCAAGGCTCTGATTACAAGAGCCTCCTGCTATACCATTAACTTTTGACTTTGAACTAAGAATGCGATACAATCACTCTTATAGCAACCTTGCCCCTAGCCCCTAGCCCCTAACCGCCTTGGCGGTTGCTATAAAAGCCAATGCAGCCAGATTCTCAAAAATCCCCCAATTTACCTCTCGTCTCAGTTATTATCCCTGCATACAATGCTGAGAAATTTATTGAAGAAACTCTAAAATCTGTTCTCGCTCAAACTTATCCACAAATTGAAGTTTTAGTAGTCGATGACGGTTCCCAGGATCGAACCCCTGAAATTGTAGAAAAAATCGCCCAAAAAGATCCTCGCGTCCAACTCCTAAAACAGCCCAATGCTGGCGTTGCTGCTGCTCGTAACTTAGGAATTCAGAAGTCAATAGGAGAATACATTGCCCCCATTGATGCCGATGATATTTGGTATCCTGAAAATATAGAAAAACAAGTTAAATGTATGATGGCGGGAGGGCCATCATTAGGAGTCGTCTATTCTTGGTCATTAGACATTGACGAAAAGGGATTTTTAACCGGGGGATTCCGCGCTTTTACAATTGAAGGTGAAGTTTATAAAACCTTAGTCTGCCACAACTTTTTAGGTAATGCTAGCGCTTCAATGATCCGGCGTTCTGCTTTGGATAAGGTTGGCTTTTACGAAAGTAATTATAGAGAACAGAGTGCTCAAGGCTGTGAAGATTGGGACTTGTACCTACGATTGGCAGAATACTATCAATACCAAGTCGTGCCAGAATTTCTGATTGGATACCGCAAAGTTTACAGCAGTATGTCTAGTAATTATATGGCGATGGCGAAGTCTCACGCCTTAATGCTGCAAGATGTAAAGCAACGACATCCTGAAATTCCAGAGTTCCTGTACCGATTTTCTGCTAGCACTTTTTTGATATCTTTGGCACACCAAAGTAGTCGGAATGGGAGCGATAGCACCGCTTTATTTTGGTTATTCCAAGCTTTAAAAGCTGAGTGTATCTCACCCTTGTTTCGTTTTGGTTTTTACAGAATATTGGCTAAAAGCCTTTTAAACTTATTATTCCAGTTTTGGAGACATCAAGATGCTCTGGAGGCACCTCTGAGATTACAAGAGCCGCCATCCTCTGAGTGTAAACTGACTAGCCGGGAAGTGTTGGTGGAGAGTCGGTGCAAAAATATCGAATTGATGGTAACGATTGGGAACATTTTTCATCGCTCAATTTCCCGCATTGTCAAGCGAAATCAAGCAGATATAGCAACCGCCAGGGCGGTTAGGGGCGCTTAGGCTAGGGGAAGCGTGAAAGAAGGGGAAGAAGGGGAAGAGGGGAACAGAGTTAATGGTTTGGGCCATGAGCGAGTGTCCTAACTTATGATATAATTTTGGGCAATCTTGGTAATCTTTATTTACTTTTCAATCGATACAAAACAGACTTTTGACTAACATTTTCACCCCAAACAGATTCCAAATACCCATCCTCACTCGTTAACCAAGATACAGTTTTTTTCGTATATTTATCAAGGGAAGTCAGAGGCCCTAATGCAACTATTTTAACTCCATTTTGCCGCAAACTATCAGCCCATTTAGCACTCTGATCGAATTTCACTCTCAAAGGAACATATAAAACTTGCCGATTTAGGTTTTTCCCGTAAAAAAGGTAACTGCGGTGACTTAAAAAGAATCCAATTTTTTCATCAGGAAGCGTGTTTTTTTCAATATAATCATACATCCCTTGATAAATTTCAGCTCGATTCAACTCTCGTTTTTCCCGCCACATCCAAGTTGTACTAACGATTAAAATCATTAACCCTATACAAGTACAAATCACAATTGTTCGACTAAAACGCTGAAATCTATGCAATCCTATTGTCAAAAATCTACCCTGAGATAATTGCCAAGTTAGTAAGAAAATAAACACTAAATAAATCACATAAATTCCTAGATATCGGCAGATATCAATCAGGTTAGGTTTCAGTATTGCGATTACTGTATTACCAGCTTCTATCGGAGAAGATTTAAACTGGTTAATCAGTTGACTACCCCAAATTATACTATTTCCAGTAAAAGAGGCATTTTTGATAGCATCAAAAAATTCGCTACTAAAAATACCTACAATACCGCTAATTAAAACAGTTGATATAATTAATATATCTGCCGTTTTGACTAAAGTTGCACTCACCGCTGCGGCTACGGATATCATGCTTAAAAATGGAAATCCATATCTTAAATTAAATCCTAATAAAGGACTTAGTTGACCAACTATTTCGCCGTCAGTACCAGAACTAAATGGTGTAATAAAATACAAAAAGCCTGTGCCAATGAGTAAAATAATTAAACAAACAAATTTTTCATTTATTTGGGGTATTCGCTTTTTAAATATTGCCAAAACTAGCAATGCGAATATCTGGCATAACATTGCTATAAATGGCAACTGCAATCTTACAATTACTTGAGAGAGAAAAATCTGCCAATTAGATATTTTTGTGAGGTTAAATTGATTCAATAAAGTGCTTTTCCAAATCTTTAAATACCCGAATGCTTCTGAATTTTTCGGCGGTGGAGATGTAGGAAAACTTGGCGAAAACAGAGTCAAATTCTGAAGAGGATGATTGATATGCAGAAGGTTTCGCACATACCAAAATCCTCCTAAAAACAACAAAAGGACTATTCCAAACAATAGCAGCGGTGATTTTACCTGAAAATTAAATTGTGTGTCTTTGGGTTTTAACCAGATTTTTTTCAATTCTAATATTGCCAATCCCCCCAAAATACAAGCGCCATAAATAATGGCTGTAATTTTAATGCCTGCAAATATTCCCAAGGCAGCCAAAAACAGAGTAAAATCAGATATACTTCTGCGGCTATAATAAGATAAGGCAAAGTATAAAGTTACAGTAAATAATGCAGATAATGGTAAATCTATATGAATGGTATTAACCTGATTGAGCACCATCGGCACAGTCAACAATAAAGATGAAGCTGCCATGCTATTGATGCGACTTGCGCCGAAATAAATACTCAAAAGATAGACGGAAATTCCCTGTATTATCCAAGCAATTAGTTGCGGAAAAGCTACCAGGAAATCTTCGCCGAAAGGGAGAACAAATAGCAAGTTTAAAATATGCCAATTATAAGGGTAAACTATGGCATCTTGGTGATCGAATATCCAATTTCCTGTTGCATCTAATAAAGTTAAGGCCCCTGTTTGATACCAGCGGGAGATTGCGGGTAAGTGGAACCACAAAGAATCATAGTTAGTGATTGGTTTTGTTGCTAATATCAACAAAAGTACAAGCGCCACAGCAGCAGCAGAACTAATAATTATTTGTTCCGTTTTATTGAGTGACTGTTTGAGCTTCGGTAGCTTTTGAAGCACAACTGAAAAACTATATCTTTTGGCAACAATTAAACTGAAACCACTAATAAATAGGAGTATTTCTGAAAAAATCACCGTGTTTAGTGTTAACTTCTCGAAAGTGCCTAAAATTAAGCCAAGACTGATTTCTATAATACTCCATGCCGTTAATGTTACTAACAAAAAATGGGCTAAGGAAGATTTAACATTTTCACTTTGATTAATCAGCGCAAGAAATAAACATAAAGGAAGTGACCCTGATAGAATCACGAGAAATAATATTAACTCCCACAGATGTTGTAGTATTACCATGATTCCTCACAGCAGAATATCGTTTTGTTTGACTTACGTAACGCCGCCCTCTGGGCGGTATCTTTACCGC
>NZ_JARFTR010000034.1 GCF_029167235.1 Kamptonema sp. UHCC 0994
GTATCTTTACCGCCCAGAGGGCGGCGTTACAATTATGTATTAAGTTCTGGATTCTCTAATTGCTTTACAGTTCTAGGGGAGCGATTATACCTAATAGTTCTTCCAGTATAAATTGCAGTAATGTTTGAGTTGCTAGTATTAAACCTAACCTTGCTTGAGCAAGTTTTGGTGTTTCTGTCTTCACTTCTCCCCAAATGCGACATTGACTATAAAACGTCTGGAAAGCATCGCTTAAAGTATTGGCTAATTTGATCGAATTTGTTAATTTATCGGTGCTTAGCCGCTCTTCAAAATTCTCGTTAAAAAGGGCGGCTAGAGTATCTAGAGTTATCAATAATTGGGAACTTAAATTAAGTTCTGCGGGGTGTACTAACCGCAGACAGTTGTTAGAATTTAGCCAGGGGATAGGGTTGGGATTGAGAATCTGCCAATATGGGACACTGGTTTGCCGATCGCACTCCACCAAATCTATAATACGATCGCGGTCAGCTAGTCGTAACAGAGAACAGCAACGAGCATGGCTATATTGAACTGGAAAGATGCGATCGCTTTCAATAAAGGCAGATTTAATTTCACTCTCTCCCTTTTCTAACATCTGTGGGGTGTCAGTGAGGTATTGTAACCAAGCGGCGATACTTACATCGGTTAATTCAAACAAAATCATCCCCGATGGCAAAACGGTAACGGTGAAATCTTCCTTACTTAAAAAGCTTCTATTTTTATTGTGTTTTTGGCATTTAGCCGCAAGCTGGGTAGCAACTTCGATCGCTGGTTGTTGCCATATATGAGCGAGTTTAAGCGCGATCGCAGATATGTATTGCACTCGCATAACATCTTTAGTGCGCTGTAAGGGTATTTCTTCACGCGCGATCGTAGGGGATGCGATCGCACTCTCTAGTCGTTTCAGCAACATACCTTTCGCGCCTAAAACTAAGATCGTACCCACCTCCTGCATTTTTGGTATCTCGTGCATAAGTCATGTATTCAGCTTTCTCGCATCTATAGCAACCGCCAAGGCGGTTAGGGGCTAGGGGCTAGGGGCTAGGGGCTAGGGGAAGAAGGGAAAGAAGGGGAAGAAGGGGAAGAAGGGAATAGAATCAGCGAGTTTGGTGGAACTCAGAACGTCCTAACTGCCAAGAAGGTTGTTATAATACCAATACCAAATCCAGGTTTACTACCCTCTTGATTGTCATTGCGAGCTCCGCGAAGCAATC
>NZ_JARFTR010000036.1 GCF_029167235.1 Kamptonema sp. UHCC 0994
TGGCGGCGTTACGGATACTTTGGCGTAAATCCTGTCTTAAATTAGCAATTACCAATTAGAATCTTGTATCCGATTAACTAATTCATAAAATGGCTGCCAATTATCGTCAACATTAATAGCTTCCCAAACTTCCTCAATGATGGTTCTGAGTAAGGATTGTTCGGGGTTATAACGCCGCAACCGCAAGCACATTTCATCCATATCCGCAGGCGATAAAGTCTGCAAAAGATGATAGTAAAATTGCCGCCAAGGTGTTATAACTTCTGCTGGTTCAACTTCACTAAAAATTTTACTGCTATCATCACGCCAATCTTGAGAAAACTGTTTTCTCAATTCTAAAAAGAAATCGTGATAGCCTACCTGAGTCTCACTCAGTAATTTAATTGTTAGTTGTAACAACTCTTCGGCTTCTGAATCTGGCAACTGGTCAAAACCTAATTTATTTAACATTAGTTGCTGATAACTAGCGTTATAGTATTCGCCAAATTTTGCCAGCGCTAATTCCATCTCAGTTTTATCAATTACAGCGCTTAGCGGTTGCTGAAGCCGCTCTAAATTCAAATGGCAAATAAATGGTTGATTGCCGTAAGAGTAAAGTCCTGAATAGTCAAAATAAGCCGCTGTAAACTGAGGTTTATATGTAGGAATAAAGGCATAGGGCCCATAGTCAAAACTTTCTCCCGTAATCGACATATTATCAGTATTTAATACTCCATGACAAAATCCTGCTGCCATCCACTGAGCAACTAATTCTGCTACTCGTTTCACTAATTCTGCGTAAAATAGTACATATTGCTCTGATTCTGGGACTGGCATTCTGCCTGTCTGAAAATGTAATTCAGGGTAATAGTATTGAATAACGTGATCTAGAAGCTTTTTAATTAAATCATTCCGTCTCAAAAAATGCAATCTTTCAAAGGTTCCAAAGCGGATATGAGACTGACTAAAACGTACCATTACTGATGAACGAGTGGGAGAAGGTTCATCGCCTCGCCACAGTGAATCCCCAGTTTCAATCATGCTTAAACATCGGGAAGTACGAACACCTAATCGATGCAAAGTTTCGGCAGCTAAAACTTCTCTCACTCCTCCTTTAAGGGTGAGTCTACCATCAGCAGTGCGGGAGTAGGGAGTGCGGCCAGAACCTTTGGTGCCAAAGTCGTAAAGTTTGCCGTCAACGCCACGAACTTGACCGTAAAGAAAACCTCTACCGTCGCCTAAGTTGGGGTTATATTCGTTGAATTGATAGCCGTGATAGCGAAGTGCGAGAAATGGTCGGACGCAGTGAAATTTGCCGAATGCTTCGATGAAATGCTCGTCGGTGACTGTTTTGGGGTCGAGTCCTAATATGGGTAATAATTGGTCGTTGCGGAAGCGAAGGATATGTTGGGGAAAGTCGGCGGCGGGGACTTCATCATAATAATCGTTGCCTAAAGATTCTAGGGCGGTTTCGTAATTGAGGTTGAGGAAGGGATTTGACATTGCTATTTTCCGGTAAATCAGATAAGCTGTTGAGCATTTAAACGATACTACATTACTTGATGGAATTAGTAAACTTCATCGTGAGTTCCAAGATCGATTAGTAACACTTTGCTGTCAGAGAGAAATTTGAAGACAAGCCGATGCTCATACGTGATACTCAACGCCCAGTAGCCTTGAAGATTCCCACTTAAACTATGTGTTTTCAAGGATGGATGAAATGGATCGTTGGTAAAGAGGGAGATTTTCTCTTGAAATCTTTCAACGAGTTCTGGATGCTTCTTTCGCCACTTTTTCAATATTCGTAAGAATGGCTCATCCGAAATAAGCTCAATCATTGCTTGAATCCATCATCAAATCTTCAACAGTAACAGCACGAACATTACCCAATCTATAATTCTCTTCAGCTTCTTTAGCTCTTGAGGCTATTTGATTTCTTCTCAATTCGATCGTTCTTTTGGTAAGAATTTCAGCAATATAAGACTGTTCCTCAAGATCGAGGTCAGATATGGCTTGCAAAATATCGTTTACCTGAGTTGATGTTTTCATGGCTTTGCTCGATCGCTTAACTCAACGTTTACCTCTATTATCGCATCTTTTCCTGTACTTCCTCCAGTGGCAAATCTAGAACTTGGGCAATTTGCTCTGCTGTTAAACCAACTTTTACCAATTGCCGTATCGTTTCTTGTTTGGCTAGCCTTAATGAAGTTTCAATATTGTTATTCTTGCCGTTCACAGGTGTAGGAGTTTCTTTAATGATGGATTCCAAATTTTCCAATTCTGATTTATCGTCAACTTGTGAATGATTATAACAATGATTAATATTACCACCAATAACATAATGACCGATAATTTGACTTTTATACTTAGACTTATCAATTCCTAATCTTTCAACACAAGCCCGAAAATTTGACTTGTTCAAATCTTTTCCCAACGTTTTAGAAAAAATCTGCCAAAGCGCATAAGCTTCATCTTTAGCGTGACCTCGCGTACATTGTTATTCTTTAGCAATATCGGCGTATTTCCGACCGCTGAGAACGCCTTTGATAATTGCTATTTGCAGACTATCGAGGTGCTTACCCGTTTGAGCGAAAACCAGTTCGTCCAAATACTTTAACACCTCTGTTGTGTCCATCGCTGTTGAGTTAAAGCCTACTTTATCCGCCATTATCCGCTATAATCCGCCCTTTGTAAATATTTTTAATCAAACTCCCGTCTTTTTCCGTCTTTTTCCGCCACTCATAAGTGATGACACTCTTGAGATGCTGGAATACGGTAGAAGAGATTACTTAACCTTGCTGCAAAGATCGCAATGATATGAAGTTCAGCCAAACGGTCAAATCTTCTTCAAACCTTCCGGTGGGGGCAACCCAGTGGTTGTCTACAATGGTTCTGGAAGAGCCGTAGCTATTATTATATATAATGGGGCGGTTTATACAGCATTTGATAGAGGATACATCTATCGGAGTCCAGATGGACAAAACCTTGGTGGCGGCGGTAGAACTGAAAAAGTTTATACTGGATCGGGAACAGTAAATGTGATGATGGTGTGCCAAAATGCTATCTTTACTGCATTCAGAGGAGGATATATCTACCGAAGTCCAGATGGTCGAAATCTTGGCGGTGGCGGTAAAACGATTAAACTTTCACCGTGAGAATGCTTTATTTTAATTGTACTCGCTTCCTGACTTATTTTACCAACACAGGAAGCGATCGCTCTTATCGATCGGTCAAATAACACTCGTAGGCGATCGCTTCTTTCTACAAATAGTTAAAAATTGCTAGCAATAACTGGTTCCAATGTTGCTATTAATTTGAGATTATATTCAGCCTCAAAAGCAGGTTTCTTATAATCTAAACTCCACAGTTCCAAAGCGCAATCATCATCTAATTCGGCTGGTATTATCCGCAAGTGTAACTCTCGAACTTCTGGGTGATATTCGCACTTTACCTGCGCGACTGCGCCGATTTGCCGCCGATCTAAGGCCACTGCCAACCGCAATAAAGGATGCAATTGATTCACTAATTCTCGATATTTTTTAGGCAAAGCTTGATAATTATCGTGTTTCTTTTTCGGATTGTTTTTGCGGTGATATCTCGCTAAATTTGCAATGATTTCAATCTCAGTTTCAGTGTAACCTAATAACTCACCATTGCGAATCAAATAGTAAGAATGTTTATGGTGTGCTGAATGGCTGACATATAAACCGCAATTGTGCAAAATCGCAGCCGCCCAAAGCAATTCCCTTTCTTCCGTTCCCCAATTGTGAAGAATACCTTGAGTTTGGTCAAACAAATTTAGCGCATAAGCTGCAACTCGCTCGCTGTATTCAGAATTAACATCATATTTCTGAGCCATTTGCATGATGCTGCGCTGGCGGATTGAACTTTGAAATCGCAGGCGATTATCAATCAAACCATGAGCTAACATCCAATCAACAATTACCCCTTCTCGGAGAGAGCGATCGCAAACAGTCAACGACTCCACCCCCAGTAAAGCCATCGCTTCCTGTAAAATTAAAGCCCCCGCTAAAATAATATCCGAACGCCTGTCAGACATCCCAGGAATCGCCAGTCTTTCCGAGTTAGAAAGCTTCCGAAAGCGAGTAACTAAATCCCGTAAATCTTTGAGGGTTAACTGATAGCCAGCTAGGGGATTAGGAACTATCCCCAATTTCTCACGAGCGTTAATAATTGCCAGAGTTTCAATAGTACCAGAAGTGCCAATTAAACGCGGTAACTCATCAACATCCAAATTAGCCAACAAATCATCAACAGGACGTTCTAACATTACCCGAATATAAGCTTGCAAATACGCAAACTCATCTCTATTAATCGGGTCAGTCTTCACAAATTCCCCTGTCAAGCGAACAGCACCTACTTTCGTACTACTGAGAGAACGAGGCTCTAGAGAATCACCTAAAATTAACTCCGTAGATCCTCCCCCAATATCAATAATAATATGGGGTTGATTGTTAAATTCCATCGCCGACAAAACGCCCAGATAAATTCTTCGTGCTTCTTCTTGACCAGAGATTAAGTTAACATTAAGGTTTAATTTCTCAGCAATCCGTTTGAGAAAATCACGACCATTTGGAGCTTCGCGTACCGCACTTGTAGCTACAGCAATTACTTGTTCAGCATTAAAAGTTTTAGCTATATCTTGGAAACGTCGTAAAGTTGCGATTCCTTTTTCCATTACCTCTCGCTTTAAGTTCCCAGTTTTGGGGTCACAATTGCCCAATCTGACACTTTCTTTCTCGCTAGCAATAATTGTAAAGGCAGGCAGCGCCACATCAATACGAACTACCACCATGTGAAAAGAGTTTGTACCCATATCAAGGGCGGCAAGAATGCGGTTTTGCTCCGCAGGAGGAGTAGGAATCCTCACTAAAGGAACTGAACTAACCATTGGAATTTATGAAAGATAACACATATATTTATTATCCCACGAATTTCGTTAGGTTGTAGCGTAAATAAAAGTAAATATTTTGTACAATTATAATTTGGTTGTAGCGATATCCAGTCATTAAAAATGTAAAATTTAAAATTGCCCTTCGTCAGGCAAGAGACCATTTTTAATTTTTAATTTTTAATTTTTAATTTCGTGACGAGCATCTTGCCTGTCCTCAACCTTGGTGTAAAAATCAGATCAAATCAAAATTAAACACTAAAAATGCTTGCATCCGAGTCTAAACCCGAACCCAAATTGGTTACTGTCATGCGGCTGCTGAGATGGGATAAGCCAGCAGGACGACTAATTTTAATGATTCCCGCCCTCTGGGCCGTTTTTTTGGCCGGACGGGGTACACCCCCTGCGCCCTTAGTAGGCGTAATTGTGCTAGGAACTTTAGCCACCAGCGCCGCCGGCTGCGTCGTTAACGACCTCTGGGATCGCGATATCGATCCCGAAGTAGAAAGAACGCGATCGCGCCCCCTCGCCTCCCGCGCCCTCACAGTCCAAACAGCTATCGGAGTCGCCTTAATTTCCTTCATTTGCGCCGCTGTTCTGGCACTTTATCTTAATCCTCTCAGTTTTTGGCTGAGCGCAGCCGCCGTCCCCATAATTATCTGCTATCCCCTAGCAAAAAGAGTCTTTCCAGTCCCACAATTAGTATTATCTATTGCCTGGGGTTTTGGAGTATTAATTAGCTGGAGTGCAGAAGTTTCCCATTTAGAAATAGCCACATGGTTGCTGTGGGGAGCAACTATATTTTGGACTTTAGGATTTGATACAGTTTACGCTATGAGTGACCGAGAAGATGACCAGCGCCTTGGAGTTAATTCTAGTGCCATATTCTTTGGAGATAACAGCGCCAATGCTGTTGGCATTTTCTTCTGTTTCACCCTTGGTTTGTTAGCAGCAACAGGGATAAATATGCACCTGCATCTTGGGTTCTGGCTGGGAATTTGTATCGCTGCTATTTTATGGATATTACAGTACAATCAACTCCGGCAAAAAGATTTACCTAAACCAGTTTATGGCGATATCTTTCGCCAAAATGTCTGGGTTGGCTTCGTTCTACTTACTGGCATGATTACCGGAACAATTTTTTGATTTCAATAGCATTTTTGCACAAATTGTAACCCCCCTATCTCGGCAGTATCATCAAGGACTGAGCTTGTCTAATCAGTATTCATATATGAGAAAAATTATTATTGGAGTGATGGGGCCTGGTAACAACCCCACATCAACTGATTTAGAAAATGCCTATCAACTGGGAAAACTCATTGCTCGAGCAGGATGGGTGCTGCTAACAGGGGGGTGGAATACCGGCGTTATGGACGCTGCAAATCAAGGTGCAAAAGCAGCAAACGGTCTAACTATCGGCATCCTTCCCAACAACAACACTAATCATACCTCTGAAGCTGTAGATATTGCCATTGTGACTGATATGGGCAGCGCTCGCAATAATATCAACGTTCTCTCTTCTGATGTAATCATTGCCTGCGGTATGGGTGCAGGAACCGCTTCCGAAATTGCCCTAGCAATCAAAGCCAATAAAAAAGTTATATTGTTGAACAGTGACGAATCAAGTAAAGTTTTTTTTCGTAATTTGTCACAAATCAATGTTTTTGTGGTAAATACTGTTATAGATGCTATTGAGCAAACTCGTCAAATCTTATTAACTGAAAGATGAAATTCAGCAAATTGCATTTATATTTTAGCGGTATTTTGCTCAGTTTAGCAGTTTTCACCACTGCATCTGCCCAAGTAGGTGCAGAAGTAGTTCCTAGCGCGATCGTGAAGGAAATTCCCCCGAATACAACACCATCTGGTGAACAAGAACCGCCCCCGATTACTACTACTTCTGGGCAAGATGAAATGGCATTAGCCGCTCATTTACAAAGCCTAAAAGTTAAAATGTATGGTGTTTATTGGTGTCCTTATTGTCACGCCCAAGAGGAACTTTTTGGCAAAGAAGCATTTGCTATGATTGAATATATTGAGTGCGATCCCAAGGGAAAAAATGCTCAGCCAAATCTATGCCGAGCTGCTAATATTACAGGATATCCAACTTGGGAGATCGATGGTAAATTTTATAGAGGTATGCAATTTTTGGATGAACTTGCTAACGCATCTGGGTATCGAGGAAGTCGTAATTTTCAGAACACATTCTCCGATCCAGAAAGTTCTTTTAAATAAGATGCGATCGATTATGGCAACCGCCACAACGGTTAGCACATTCTCGATCGCCCAAACCCTTTCTATTTCATTTTCCTCCTGCCTTAGCCTTACCTACCTCCTGCTATATCTACCGGAATGCTTCACTCCTACAAAATTGGGAATCTCCCGATCTCATCGAGGACTACTTCTTCTTTTTCAACTTGTCTGAGGTGAAATCTTCATAATAAGAACGCTCAGTATTAACATCCCACAAATCGTGATTTTCACCTAAAATATTTCTCACTGCCAAAATACCAGTCAGCATTGAATGATCTTGATTGTTATATCTGTGCATTCCATTACGACCAATAGTTTGTAAGTTCTCAAATTTGGTAAGAAAACTTTGAATTACTGCCAAATGTTGGCGGTACTCGCTATCATAAACTGGGTAAGCTTTTGGTTGACGAATCACAACTCCATCTTCCACATCACTAGCATGAGCTAAATTCAAACACTCTAACTCACGAGCTGCCAATTCGATCAGATCCCCATCTGCCATGTTCCAAATTTCATCACCTTCGTTACAGAAATATTCCATCCCCAAACAAGTTTTGCTCAAGTCAGGAACCATTTCTGGACTCCAATTCTTGAAGTTTTGAATCCGCCCCACTTTTACATCGGGAGTGTGAATATATATCCAATTATCAGGAAACAAATCTGGCTGATTGACCACCAGAGAGACAATCATAAAAGCTCGATAGTTAAGCGATTTGGCTGCATGAATCACTTCTTCTGGCGGCGGTGGTTCCATGCGATTAATCAGCGCCGATACGGGCATACTGGAAATAAAATGATCGCCCGAAAATTGGACTATTTCCCCATTTTGCTGTGCAGCGATGCTCTTAATCCGATATCCATCTCGCTCAATCCGAATTACTCCTGTATTGAGTTCGACTTTTCCTCCTTTTTCCTCCACAAGTTCCGTAAACCGCTCCCACATCATCCCCGGCCCCAAGCGTGGATAATCAAACTCTTTAATCAATGTTTTAGTATCATTACTGCCAAAAAGAGCATTAATTATAGCTGTTGTCAGCGACAGTCCCTTAATCCGCTGCGCGGCCCAATCTGCTTGAATCTGATTGCAAGGAATCCCCCAAACTTTCTCAGTATAAGTCTTAAAAAATGTCTTATACAAACGCTCGCCAAAGCGATTAGTCACCCACTGCTCGAAAGTTTCTTCTTCAGAAAGTGGCTGCATTCTAATTTTAAAGTAGCTCAACAAAATCAACAGACTTTCGATAATGCCGAGATTAGATAAAGTATTGAAGGCGCTCAGGGGATAGTTGAAAAATCTGCCTCCATAGTAAATCCGTGACAGGCGGGGTACTTTAATGAAATCTTTTTCTAGTACCTCCATCCAGAGCTGCTGGACAGCTTCAACCTTAGTGTAAAATCGGTGGCCGCCGATATCAAAGCGATAGCCTTTATAAGTTTCCGTGCGGGCTATCCCACCAACTTTATCGCCTTTTTCCAGCACCAGAGGTGCTATGCCTTGTTTAACCAGTTCGTAAGCAGCGGTTAAACCTGCGGGGCCAGCGCCGGTGATGATGACAGGGTAATGCTCCAAATTAGAGTACCTCCAGGTTTACTTTTGTCTTCTAGGATTTCTAGAAAACGGCTCCGCTCAAAATTCCGGTAGATGCTACTCGCAAAACAACATCCTACAACAATTCGCGGATTTAGGCGGGAATTTGAGAGTGCGCGATCGCACACCCACATAATAATTACTGAGCCGATGCTGGAGAGCTAACCTTAAAAAGACCCCCTTTCTGGGAAAGGTGTCTGAGTGTGCCGATCGCAAAAGCCAGCCCACTGTAAAGATAATACAGCCAGTGCCAAGGAATAGTCTTGATGGCGAACCAAAGCCCCTGTTTACGGGCAAAAAAGCTATAAAGTGCCGCGTTGAGCGCAAACAGTAACAGAGCGAGTACCAACGCTACAGCCAGAAAACCAACCCACAGCCATGCTAGAACCAAACATCCCAACAGCCCATAAGCTAACATCGCGCTGATTCGGCTAGAAACTTGCAGGTTAAGGTCATTATTCAGCCTGCGATCGCGCAAAATTAATTCAGTCCAAGGTAGTGCCCTATAGAAAAAGTCAGCTTTCAGCAGAGAAACAGCTTCCCAGCGTTTTAAATGTTTTACTTGTAACGTCTTACACAATCGAATCCGATAACCGGCCGCCTTCAGTCTATACCCCAGCTCAATATCTTCAATCGAAGGCCGACGGTAAATCTCATTAAAACCACCCACAGCCAAGAAAATCTCTCGGCGGATGGCTCCGCAAGCACCCCAGAAAGTAGATGCTTCCTCGCAGCCGGTTTGGTGAACGTAGTGATGGAGCAAGTTTCGGTACTGAGACAGGAAATTAGGCGAGCCAGGAGCATCATCATAAGAACCAATCATCGCAGCTAAGTACGGATTCCCCTGGAAAATCTTCATCACATAACCGATAGCCTCTGGACAGACAGCAACATCTGCATCTACAAAAAACAGAATATCTCCCTGAGCTGCCAGCGCCCCCAAATTCCGCGCCTGGGCGGGGCCGCCAGATTCGGGAATTCTGATTACTTTTGCGCCGTATTCCTTGGCCAAACGCCAGGAACCATCCGTATCGCCATCTGCCACTACAATGATTTCGGTAGCTCTTGGTAAGGCTTCCGCCAGTTTTGACATACAGGTGCGGAAGTATGCGCCCCCATTGTGAACTGGGATAATAACCGAGACAGTCAATTCACTGTTATCAAGCATCACCTAAACTGTTTAAATTAAATTGCCAAAATGTACTTGAGTTTTACAGATGCTACTTTACAAGGGTAAAGTCTAGTTATTTTTCAGGAAGAAGCATTAGGCTTGTGTTCTCAAATACATAATTTTTGCCGATCTTGGTAATTGTCTTGCGTCTGGTTTATACTTGTATTCTAGTAAACATTTTGTTGATATTGCTATTGTTTGGGGGGCATCTTTACCAATTCTTTAATTATTTGGTTACTTTGATAAATTTCCCAAAAAGTTGAGTTTGCTTTAGGCTTAACAGTCTTGCACTACACAAAATTTTTATCCAAGTGTGCTGGGCAAGTATAGTATAATACTTTTCCTTTGCGATCTCAGCTTAGAGTCCCCAGCTCCCACTTGCCAGTTTTCCCCCTTGACGCAAAATGGCATTTAGATATAGTAGGTTCAGTAGAGAGTTCGCCTCAATAAATTGTGCAACGATAACAGTAAAAGAGCGATCGCGATTTAAACTATAATAATTCACGCAATATTGTTTCGATCGCTACATCGGGTAGACCGAGTACCAAAGCTATTTGGCATGGTTCGATACCTTGACTGTGCAATTTGCAAACGACATCAGCGACATTAATTTCTAGGCGTTCGATCTGAGTTTTTAATCTGGAGTTAGTGGCGCGATCTTTATCAGAGTCGTTAGGCGGAGAAAGACAGGGGTTGAGGTTGAGAGTGTGGACGTATTCGACGTATTGATGAATATAATCTCTACCGAAGTTTGAAGTATTGCTAATATTTCTGCGATCGCAAGCAGCTTTGAGATTGCCTTTTTGCATATCTTCATCCATAACTACCGAGAGAGTTTTGAGTAACTTGTAGCCGACTTCTCGGACGTATTTGGTGGTGTAGCGGGTGTCACGAGCGATCGTTTCATAAGTTTTGCCATCATACATTCCCTGAAACAGTAGCCGTTGCAGAGTATTGAGATGTTTACCAGTTTTCTCGAAGATCAGGTCATCAACTAATTTTAGCAGTTCGTTTTCGTCAGGGACGGCTTGCAACGGGCGATCGTCCTTGGGCACCATAGGTTGAGTGAAGGCAAAATAAAATTGTGTGAAACTTCGGGCTTTTTCAGTCTTTTTCGGGCTTTTTTGGTCAAGACATAAGTGAGACAGATGAGGTACATTCTGAATCAGTTTATTTGCACTAACACCAAGTGAGCGACACAATGCCTGACAATTTAGCTCTGCTCGACAAAAGCGATAACATACCGAACACTGACAGCGCCGAGACTGAAGCGGATTGCGGCTGTCCCTTCAAAAAAGCCGCGACTCCAGAGACGGTATCGAATGCTCAGTCTATCGATAGTATCCTCAACCCAGGGGGCAAAGATACGCTACAACCTTCTGTCACGCAAGACTTTTTGAATGGTAACACAGGAAACGACTTCATATCCGATAGTGCTGATGGGGATATGGGGCGATCGCTTTCTCAAGTCGGCGGTGGCTCACTTTCAAGCGATGGTAGTGCGTACATCTTAACTGAAGGAAGCGACAGATTCACCATCGCGATCGGCTTGCTCGATACTCTCATAGGCGGCTTGCGGGGTTTAGGCGGTGCGGATTCGATTACGGGTTCGGAATCAGGGGATATCGTCTATAGCGACGAAGGAGATGACAGAATTGAGGGCCTCGGTGGTGCTGATTTGCTCTACGGCGGCGCGGGAAACGATTTTCTAAGTGGCGGTACTGGTCAAAATGGTCTCCTTGGCGGTGATGGTGAAGATACTTTGCAGGGTGGTGAAAGTGCTGATGGTGTCAACGGAAATGCAGGTGATGACATAATCTTTGGTGCTGGCGGAGACGACTTTTTGCGCGGTGGTCGCGGTAACGATATTGTAAATGGGGAAGATGGCGATGACTTTGTAATCGGCGATTTTGGCAATGATACTTTGACGGGTGGTGCGGGTCAAGATGTGTTTTTTCTGCGTTATGAAGAGGCTTTAGGCTCTCCTACTTTTGACTTAATTACCGACTATCAAAAAACAATTGATTTCATCGGACTTAGTACAAATCTTCGGGAATCCGATATCGTTTTGGAGTCAAAAGTGCAGCCTTCTGGTGGTTCTGCTGTGGATATTAAAGTGGCTGCAACAGGGACTTTGTTAGGTACTGTTTTGGGAGTGACACCAGATGATTTAAGGGGTCGTTTCAGACCTTATGATGTGGAACCAGATCGTCCTGAAGACTTGGCGACGCTCGATCTACCGGAAGTGAAAAAGCTATCTGACACTAAATTCCAGATGGAATTTCCGGCGAGTGATGGTAGCAAATATATAATTGTTTTTCAAGATGATGCTGACGGACGTTTCGTAGAATCAGTTATCTTTGTACCCAATCCTATAACAGGTGTTAGTGGTAGTACAACGCGCATGAGTCGAGATGGTACAAGCGCGGATGTCACAGTTGAAGGGTCTAATGAAACTCTACGAGTTGAGAATCAGCCGAGTAAAGAACCTGGAAAGCCGGAGCAAGGTGTCATATCGCGGCTCAAAGATGGTCAGATTGTTGACAAAGTAAATTTTCCTCTGCCAATCGAGCCACCTCCAGTATCTACTCCTGTACAACCAAAACCAACGACTCCTCCCCCAGTTGCTGGGCCAGATTTTGCGAAAGCTTGTAAGTCGCTTACGGATTTCTGTGAGAAAAATGAAAAAGTGGCTAAAGTGCTTGACGTTTTTGCTGCTGTGTCAGCACTTGGTGGTTTAGCATTTCCTCCCCTTGAAGTTGTTGCAGCCGGATTGAAGGGAATATCAAATGCGTTGACAGTAGTTAATTACTGTTGCACAATTCTTACTGGTAATGATACACAGCTTCTTCTGAGAGTATTTGACACTGTGATTGACAAAAAATTTGAGAAAGCTGAAGAATTCAAAGACTTAGCAAAAGTTACAGCAAAGCGTATCGATGTAGGTAAATCTATCTCTAGACTCTTTGTAGGTTTGAAAATGCCGCAAGAAAACACTCTCAAAACAAACTTTTTGCCTCAATTCCGAAAGTTTCTTGCTGACAATACGGGTATTCCATTTGACGCTTGCGATAAACCTGCGACTACTCCTGAACCAGCACCAACTTGTTCGGAAAGAGACTTTGAGGCAGAAATTACGCCTTCAGTTCTCAACTATGGACAAGCAGCAGAAGTCAAAGTTACCTACTGCGATCCCAAAAATGAAATAGACAACTTACATATATTCCTTGGGAATGGAAAAACCAAAGACATTCCTGTTTCCTCATCCAGTGGCACGATAAGTTTTGGGATACGAAACAAGCCAAACTCTTTTGGGGACTGTGATGACTTGGGTTTTGCGGCTGATGGTAGGTTAGGAAGATCCGAGTATCTTGTTGTTTCAGGTACAAGCAAGGGTCGTGAGTTAGCTCAAATGAGCAATTTGCTTGACTTTCATCTCACTGGTGGATTAAATCAAATCGTTACTCAATTCAAGAGTTCCGGTTTGTGTGATGTAGAGTTTATTTAATAAAATTTGTAGGGGCGGGTTCGCCGACCAATTATGTCACCCACTAATAATATTGAAAACCCGCCCCCACCCAACGAATAATCCCTAACAACGATCCTCGCCTTATTGTTAAAATCAATGTAGTGGGGGCGGGTTTTTAGGATTGTCGATGGGTGTCAGATATTTTGGCGAACCCGCCCCTACAGTCATTTGGTGCGATCGCATTTTTTTGGGACAATCCTGTGCGATCGCCCTCTTGGATTCGGCGTTTCCAGTGCGTGTGATGTAGGGTTGGTTTAAGGGCGATCGCTATTTAATAAAATGTGGTAGGGGCGGGTTAACCGACCAATTATGTCACCCACCAATAATATTGATAACCCGCCCCCACCCAACGAATAACACCGAACAACCATCATCGCCTGATTGTTAAATTCAATTAATTGTTGATTTTTCGTGGGTGGGGGCGGGTTTTTAGGATTGTCGATGGGTGTCAAATATTTTGGCGAACCCGCCCCTACAGTCATTTGGTGCGATCGCATTTTTTTGGGACAATCCTGTGCGATCGCCCTCTTGGATTAGGCATTTCCAGTGCGTGTGATGTAGAGTTAGTTTAAGGGCGATCGCTATTTAATAAAATGTGGTAGGGGCGGGTTCACCGACCAATTTTGGCACTCACCAATAATATTGATAACCCGCCCCCACCCAACGAATAACACCGAACAACCATCCTTACCTTATTGTTAAATTGAATTAATTGTTAATTTTTTCATGGGGTGTGGGCGGGTTTTTAGGATTGTCGGTGGGTGTCAGATATTTGGGCGAACCCGCCCCTACAAGCCTGCTAAAATGGGATGGTAAAATATTGGCAAAAATATGAAATATAATCCTGATATCCATCATCGCCGATCTATTCGTTTACCAGGATATGACTATAGCCAACCAGGTGCATATTTTGTAACAATCTGTATTTGGCAACGTGAATGTTTATTAGGTGAAATTCAAGAGGGGAATATTTTATTAAACAGTTACGGTCAAGTTGTTAATTTTAATTGGTTTAATCTGCTCAAAGTCTATCCTCATATTGAATTAGATTGTTTTGCAATCATGCCGAATCATATTCATGGAATTATTCTCATAAAAGAGCGGAATCAAAATTGTAGTTTATCGGAAATTGTTAGAGGTTTCAAAACATTTTCTGCCCGTCGGATCAATCAGCTACGTTCTGTTTCAGGCATACCTGTATGGCAAAGGGGTTATTATGAACATATTATTCGGAACGAAACCGCCTTATCTAAAATTCAGGAATATATTATCAATAATCCCTATAATTGGGAAACCGATGAAATGCACCCATGCCAAAAATTAAACAATTCCCAGCAAATCAATATTAAATTAAATAAGAAAAATATCCTATCGATAAATTTATCATAAAACCCACAACTTGTAGGGGCGGGTTCGCCAACAATTCTTGCTACATAACGAATAATCTTGAAAACCCGCCCCCACCCAACGAATAACCCCAAATAACCATCCTCGCCTGATTGTTAAATTCAATTAATTGTTAATCTTTTCGTGGGTGGGGGCGGGTTTTTAGGATTGTCGATTGGTGTCAAATATTTTGGCGAACCCGCCCCTACATTCATTTGGTGCGATCGCATTTTTTTGGGACAATCCTGTGCGATCGCCCTCTTGGATTAGGCATTTCCAATGCGTGTGATGTAGGGTTGGTTTAAGGGCGATCGCGATTGCCTATGTCAGTGGGTGTTAAATACCTGGGCGAACCCACAACCTGCAAAGGATGAGAGCGATCAGCAAACCGCAGCAAAATATTCGTATCCACAAGGAATAACATGGCTAGTGTGGTAGGGATGGGTTCACCGATGGATTTTATTACCCATAGATAATCTCGATAAACCCAAAATTCCCTTAGTACGGAGGATTTTTCTTAGACACATTCAGTATCGGCAACTGAGGTCTAGAAGAATGAGGAGGGAGATAATATTCTGGGGCTGGGGCCGGTTGCTCGATAGAGGAACTGTGGATTTGCCACCAACGGAGAGCGATCGCTACGCTAGCAGTACCGAGTCCAAAAGCTAATAATGGCCCACTCGCGGCCATACCGCCGATCGCGGCATCAACAGCCCCTACGGTAATCACAAAGCTGGTGACAGGCTCCCTGCGGTAAGCTGATTTTAAAATGCGCTGCCATGAAACATTCATCGCGGTTTACTCAGTTCTGTTTATCTACGATCTCTAAAACTTAGAGTTTGCGGAAGGTTCGGGATTTTCTAGCTCAAAGGCTAGCCGAATTTAATTTCTTATCCTTACCTTGGGGAATTGTAGACGAGCACGACCAAATTGCGAAGCTCTTGAGCTACAAAATTTTACCTCAGACACACCTCACGACGTGATAATTTTCAATCGCGAGAATTTCAGTCTGATGTGGACAACTCCCTGAACCTGTTCTCCCTAATGTCTATTCTAACTAAATCCCAGAGGTTGTCAGGTTGAGGAAGGCTTGCCCCCCTTAACTAGAGCAGGATCGTAGAAATAACTCACCAGTAAAAAAAGGTTGAGTAGATAGGGGCTGACCTTAGCCATTGCTAAAATTTAGTTGAGACCTAGCCAAGAGAGTAATCCCTGACCAGTGAAATACTCGATAATCAGAGTTAGGGTAAAACCAACCATCGCGGCTCGACCATTGAGGCGTTCCGCGTAGTCGTTGAAGCCAAACTTTGGTTGTTCCAGCTTGGGAGTAGTGGTGGGTTCTAGTTGCGACATTGCTTGCGGTTCCTCGCGACGTATGCTAGTTAAGTTTAAACTAGCTTGTTTAGTTACAATTCTTCAACATTTATGTCTATTGTGTAAAGAGGGTTAACCGACCGTCAAGCCTCCCTGGTTAGAAAAATGTTCTAAATTTCAGCCCCATAGCTTCCATCAACTCGAAAATATGTCAAATCAGTTAGAGTCCTTTTCGTCGCTTCCACCTGCTGTCCAGCGAGTTGCCTCTGCCCTTCGTAATGTCGGGTGGGTTTGCTTTTGGGCACAGTCAGTGCTAGCAGTAGTTGCGGCGCTGATTTTGCTATTTGCCATCCCCTTTGCTTTCCCAAGTGCGGCCCCTGGTGCCCGTTCCACAAATCCTGGTACTGGCGGGGGTTTATTTTTTGCGATTTGCGGGCTAGGGGTACTTGCCTATAGTGTTTATCGAGCTTTCCGCTACACTCGCTTGTCAAGAGAATTGCGATCATCCAGTACCGATTCTCGTCCCAAGAAGGCTGCCACGATTCAAGCAGTACGATTTGCTCTAATGAGTAATACGGTAGGGATGTTCCTGACCATACTAGGGGCCGAAGCGATCAGCGGCACGCTTTTGGCTAAATCTCTGGCTCAGCCACAAGCGTTATACAATCCCAATATTAATTTTAACCAGTTCATCCAGCCCCTAGATATTTTTGTGGTACTGGCCAACACCCACGCTATTTTTGCCCACTTTATCGGCATTGTCGCCGCCCTTTGGCTACTCGATCGCATTTATAAGCAGTAGGAAGAAGGGCAGACACCAAGGAAGCAAACCCATATGAGGCAACAAGCTTGCGCCAATTGGTGTCCATTAGGTCAGGGAAAACCATCGAAAATTTAGCGATCGCATCCAAGGTCAAAATGTTGAGGGTGGCGATCGTGAGTCGTTAATTTGTCGCTGATGGCAACTTTCTGGTCTTGGTCTTTTTACTTAGTTTTGTCTATCTCTGCCTACCTACTTACTTACTCAAATTGATAAGCATGAGCTAAAGCCACAAAGAATGTGGAAAATACGGATTCCAAGTAGAGGGCAACTAAGTTACTATACTTTCTATAACAGTTTTCATATAGATGAGGACAGGCTAATTGCTAATTGCTAATTACTAATTACTAATTGCTAATTGCTAATTAAAAGCGCCCTACCCAGTGCAGAAATGCTATATTACAAACGTTGTTAGCCGCAAAACTGTAAGACAGTATTCTCAACAATACCAGCTTTAGTTTTAATACGGTATATTCTAGCACATTATCTCATCACAATTATTAAGATAGGCGAACATTATATGAGTATCAAGACAAACTACAAACTAATAGAAAAAATTAATGATGGTTTGAACACAGTAGTTTATCGTGCCGTGAGGAAGCAAGATGGGCAGGCTGTAATCATCAAGCTGTTGAAAGCAGACTGTCCTACTCTCGAAGAGATTATGCAATTGAGGCATGAATATGAAATTTCTAGAAATCTCAACTTAGAAGGTATTGTCAAGCCCTACAGCTTAGAGAATCATCATAATGGTGTAGCATTAATACTAGAAGATTCACAAGGAGAGGCACTAAAAAAGTTTCTGAGTAGTCACAAACTTGAACTAAAAGAGTTTTTATCGATCGCTATTCAGTTATCAGATTCTCTAGCAAAGTTGCATGAACGTAAAATTATCCATAAAGATATTAAGCCGACGAATATCATCATCACTCCAGCTACTCTCCAAGTAAAAATTACCGACTTTAGCATCGCTACGCGATTGTCTAGAGAAACCCAAACACTCAGCCATCCCACATTATTAGAAGGTACAATTGCCTATATATCGCCAGAGCAAACAGGGCGGATGAATCGCTCAATTGACTACCGCACTGACTTCTATTCTTTAGGTGTTACATTCTATGAAATGATGTCAGGTGAACTGCCATTTAAGACTACAGAGCCAATGGAATTAGTTCACTGCCACATCGCTAAGCAGCCTGTACCCCTCTGGGATCTTATATGGGCAAAAGAGCAACATAGTAGAGTAGAAATTAAGAGCAAAAATCCTGAATCTAAAATCAAAAATGGCGAGGTTATCAAAATAATTTCTGACATCGTGATGAAATTATTAGCCAAGACTGCTGAAGATAGATATCAAAGTGGTTATGGCCTCAAGGCAGATTTAGAACAATGTCTAAATCAACTACAAGAACCTGGCAAAAATTGTCACTTCATTCCCGGCGAGCGTGATAAATCCGGTCAATTTTCGATTCCCCAAAAACTGTACGGACGAGAAACACAAGTAGCCAATCTAATGGATGCTTTTGACAGAGTTAGCATGGGAACAGCAGAAATCATGCTAGTTTCCGGTTACTCAGGAATAGGTAAATCTTGCTTAGTATATGAAGTCCACAAACCCATTGTCGGAGCGCGGGGTTATTTTATTGCTGGCAAATTTGACCAATTCAAGCGAAACATTCCCTATGCAGCTTTAATTCAAGCTTTTGAAGAACTAATTCGGCAACTATTAACAGAAAGCTCCGAAAAAATCAAGCTTTGGAAGCAGAATATTTTAAATGATTTAGGTCAAAATACTAGAGTAATAATTGATGTTATTCCCGAATTAGAATTGATTGTTGGCGAGCAACCTGAAGTTGCTCAATTAGGGCCAAGCGAATCACAAAATCGTTTCAATCTCGCCTTTAAACAATTCATTAATGTTTTTACCCAAAAAACACATCCGCTAGTTTTATTTTTAGATGATTTGCAGTGGGCAGATTCTGCTTCTTTAAAATTGATTGAGGTGCTGCTAACTGACAGAGATAGCCAATATTTATTGGTAATTGGAGCCTATCGAGATAACGAAGTCAGCCCGACTCATCCATTAATGCAGACCTTAGATCGGATTCGTTCATCTGGGTCAATAGTAAATAATATTATCCTTCAACCCTTGACACTGAGTACAGTCAATAAATTAGTTGCTGACACCTTGGGTGACAAATACTCATTAGCACTCCCTCCTCCTGTTTGTTTTTCCGAGCAAAAAGGAGAAATTAAGCAAGAAAATTTGCTGGCTAAAAACAATAACAAAGAAATAGAAAAATGCAATTTATTAGCCGATCTAGTTTTTAATAAAACTCAAGGCAATCCTTTTTTTATTACTCAACTACTCACATCCCTTTACGCAGAAAAACTATTGACATTTGACTTCAGTATTGGTAAATGGCAGTGGGATATAGGGCAAATTCAAAGTGTCGCGATCGCAGATTATAATGTCGTAGAACTCATAGCCAGAAACCTTCAAAAACTACCTTCAGATACCCAGAAAGTTTTAAAATTAGCAGCTTGTATTGGCAACCGATTTAATTTAGATGTTTTGGCAATAGTAAGCGAACAATCGCTCTCAGAAACGGCATCTGCTTTATGGGATGGGCTTCAGACTGGTCTAATTTTACCTATCGGGGAAAATGCTTACAAAATACCTTTACTGTGCAATGGTCAAAACTCCTTAGTAATCAGCAATATTCAAGGAGCCCAATTAGAAATTAATACTTACAAAGTATCCTACAAATTTTTGCATGACCGAGTACAGCAAGCCGCTTATTCTCTAATTGCTTCTAAGCAGCAAAAAGCTACGCACCTGAAAATTGGGCAACTATTGTTGCAGAATACACATGAAGACGCACTAGAAGAAAATGTCTTTGATATTGTTAACCAGCTAAATATCGGAGTAGAATTCATTACTGAACAAGAAGAAAAATACCAGCTTGCTCAATTAAATTTAATAGCTGGTCGAAAAGCAAAAGCAGCGTCAGCTTATGAAACTGCTGTCATGCAATTAAGAGTAGGGTTAAAACTCTTAGCAGAAAACAGTTGGCAGAGTAACTACGATCTGACACTAGCACTCTATGTAGAAGCGGTGGAAGCAGAATATCTCAATACCAATTACGAAAGGTCAGCAACTCTTGCGGAAGTTGTTCTGCAACAAGCTAACACCCTGCTCGAAAGAGTGAAAGTATACGAGTTACAAATCCAGTTTTATATGGCTCAAAATCAGATGTTAAAAGCCATTGATACTGGGCTGGAAGTGCTGGATATGCTGGGTGTTTCTTTGTCAAATGACCTAGGTGACGGGGGTTTTGTGGTTGATTTGCCAAACCTCGCAGACTTAGACAATATCCCAGAAATGACAGATCCTTACAAAATAGCGGCTTTAAGGATATTGACATCCCTTATTTCTCCTGTTGCTACTGCTAATCCAGAAATTTTGCTCCCGCTTGCAGTAACTCTAGTTAAAATCTGCATGGAATATGGCAATTCCCCTCTTGCTGCTTTTGTATATGCTTTTTATAGTGTAATACTGTGTTCGGTAATAGGGGATATAGATGCCGGATATCATTCTGGTAACTTGGCATTAAAGTTATTGGATAAATTTAATACTAACTCGCTTAAATGTAAAGTTAATGAATTATTTAACGGTTTTGTTATCCATTGGAAAGAGCCTGCTAAAAAAGGTTTACTTCCCTTAATCTCAGCGTTTCAAATAGGGTTAGAAACTGGAGATATCGAATATGCTGGTTATGCTATTACTCTTTATTGCGCTAACATCTTTTTGACGGGGGAGCGATTAGATATTGTAGAAGAAGCACAAGGGCAATATCTTGATTTAGCGTTCAAACTAAAACAAGATTATTCTATCTACTACATCCAGATCCTCCAACAACTGACCCTAAATCTTCACAATGAATCTGAAGCTCAATGTTTGTTGGTTGGCAAGAGTTTTAATGAAACAGAAATGTTACCTGTTTTTATTGAAAGTAATAATCGAATTTTGCTGTTTATTACCTATGTTAGCAAAACGATTCTCTTTTATCTATTTAAAGAACCTAAGAATGCTGTTACCAACGCTTATTTAGCCGCAGAATACGCAGTCAGTGTGGTGGGCATGGTAATTGCTGCTTTTTATAACTTCTATTATTCCCTCGCTCTCCTCGCTGTTTATCCTCAAGTTTCACACGGCGAACAACAACAATATATCAGCTTAGTAGAATCTAATCAACAACAAATGCAGAAATGGGCATTTCATGCCCCCTCTAACTTCCAACATAAGTACGACCTTGTGGAAGCAGAGAAAGCACGAGTTCAAGGGCAAATTGTAGAAGCAATGGAATATTATGACCGAGCTATAGCGGGAGCCAAAGCACAAGGATATATTCAGGAAGAAGCAATAGCATCGGAACTAGCAGCAGAGTTTTATTTCTCCCTCGGTAGAGACAAGTTTGCTCGAATCTATCTAACACAGGCTTACTACGGATATATTCGTTGGGGAGCTAAAGCTAAAGTTAAAGATTTAGAGTCTAGATATCCCTTGGTATTTTCCGAGATGCTGATGCGAGAATCGACAGGCATAGAGATTAATAGGACAACAACATCGACTACAGGAGGAAGTTCGGCAGTTTTGGATTTGTCCACTGTCAATAAAGCATCTCTGGTCTTGGCAGAAGAAATAGTTCTCGATAAGTTGCTGGATAAGCTACTGAAAATTGTGATGGAAAATGCCGGAGCTACTAATAGTTACCTGATTTTAGAAAAAGATGGAAAGCTTTTGATAGAAGCTACAGGTGTTGTGGATAAAAATACGGTTGTTTTGTGTTCGGAGTCACCCGTTGAAAACAGTGATAATCTACCTGTTTCTATAATCAACTACGTGGGAATAGCTAAAGAAAATGTTGTCTTAAATGATGCAACCGTGTCAGGAAGATTCATAAACGATCCTTACATCATAAAAACACAACCGAAGTCAATATTGTCTATGCCTATTATTAATCAAGGCAAGCTAATTGGTATTCTTTACTTGGAAAATAATATCACAAGTGGTGCATTTACACCTCAGAGGCTGGAAGTATTAAAAATACTTTCTTCACAGATAGCTATATCCCTTAAAAATGCGATGCTTTATGGGAAATTAGAAACTGCAACTGAAAACTTGAAAACAGCCAACGAGCAATTAGACGATTACAACCAAACCCTGGAAGAGAAGGTGGAATTAAGGACACTGGAGTTACAAGAAAAAAATACGCTTTTGAAAGAACAAGCAATTCAGCTTGAACTTACCCTTAAAGAATTGCAAGTGACACAGACTCAGTTAATTCAAACTGAAAAAATGTCAAGTCTGGGGCAAATGGTTGGTGGGGTTGCTCACGAAATCAATAATCCGATTAACTTTATCTATGGCAATCTTACCCATGCTAGTGACTATTTCCATGACTTGCTGGGATTGCTGAATCTTTACCAGAAGGAATTGCCTGATGCAACTCCTGAGATTGAGAACCTTGCAGAAAGTATCGATCTGGAATTCTTAATTTCTGATTTTCCTAGACTGCTTGATTCAATGCAAGTAGGGGCTGAACGCATTCGCCAGATTGTCTTGTCGCTGCGGAATTTCTCGCGCTTGGATGAGGCGGTAATGAAACAGGTAGATATCCATGAAGGGATCGATAGCACTTTGCTTTTGTTGCAAAATCAATTAAAAGCTAAGCCAGAGCATCCTGGAATTGAAATTATTAAAGAGTATGGAAAGCTACCTAGTGTAGAGTGCTACCCTGGCTTTCTTAACCAAGTATTTATGAATATACTCGGCAATGCGATTGATGCGATAGAAGAATCATTTTTAGTTTCTTCTACAGTAGCAGTAAATAAAAAAGGAAAAATTTGCATTCGCACCAGTATTGTAAACGGTAACAACGTAGAGATATGTATTGCGGACAATGGAGTGGGGATGACAGAGGAAGTATGTCGAAGAGTTTTCGATCCTTTCTTTACTACGAAACCTGTTGGATCTGGTACTGGTTTAGGTTTAGCTATTAGCTATCAAATTGTAGTGGAAAAACATCAGGGTAGGCTAACTTGTATTTCAGCGCCAGAAAAGGGAGCGGAGTTTGTGATTGAGATTCCAATCAAGCAGTAAACGAAATAATAAGTAAGTAGAAGGCAGAAGGCAGAAGGCAGAAGGCAGAATACAGAAGGTAGAAAGTTACTGGCTTTAGTAAGACAGGAATAATATTTACCTGTTTGTGCATTTTTTTGGCATTTATTTTTACTCTCAAAAATACCACTAAAGGTAGATTTACAAAAATATCACCATCCGTTAGATTGAAAATCAATAGCCTTTAGAGGCTCTTGTTGTAATCGTTTTCATAATATTTCTTAAGTCTTAGGTTCGCAGTAAGATATCTATCAAGAAAACATCAGGTATTTTTGATAGTTAGTTCAATTATTTAAGCCCTTTGGCTGAGACTCGGATATTAACTCCACAACGCTTATGCGAACGGAGTAAAAAAATCAGTATTTCTCGATCTAAGGAAGAATAAAATGTTAGATAATTTTCAGGATAAGTGCATCCACCAGCTATTTGAGTTCCAAGTAAAGCGATCGCCTGACGCTATTGCAGTAATATTTGAAGGGAAGCAGCTAACCTATCAAGAGCTAAACTCCCAAGCTAACCAGTTGGCGCATTATCTGAAGACTCTGGGTGTTGGGCCAGAGGTACTGGTTGCCGCTTGTGTAGAGCGATCGCTAGAAATGGTTGTAGGTCTATTAGGTATTCTCAAAGCTGGTGGCGCTTATGTACCACTAGATCCGAATTATCCAGTAAATAGACTGGCATTCATGTTAGAACATTCGCAAACGCCAGTTTTGCTTACACAAAAACATTTAGTCGATTCTCTTCCCGAACACCAAGCCCATGTTATCTGTTTGGATGGAAATTCAGAAATAATCGATCGCTTCAGCAAGGAAAACCCAGACAGTGAGGTGACACCCGATAATTTAGCCTATGTGATTTATACATCTGGCTCTACTGGTCAACCCAAGGGAGTTGCGATCGCCCATAGTGGCGCAGTTAACACGCTTCTTGATATTAACGATCGCTTTGAAGTTGGAGCAGGCGATCGCGTCTTAGCTCTATCTTCCCTCAGCTTTGACTTATCTGTATACGACATTTTCGGCTTGTTGGCTGCGGGAGGAACCGTTGTGATCCCTAAAGTATCAGCAACGCCAGATCCCGCTGATTGGGTTGAGGCGATCGCGCGATCGCAAGTCACAATCTGGAACTCAGCACCCGCCTTGATGCAGATGCTTGTAGATTATGCCACTGCTCATAGCAATACTCTGTCATCATCTCTGCGATTGGTGCTTCTAAGCGGAGATTGGATACCCCTGACTTTGCCAGATCAAATCAAAACTTTAGTCATCTGTAGGGGCAGTGCCCCCGTGCCTGCCCCAAACCCAAAAGGGGCAACCACAGGGGGATTGCCCCTACAAGAAAATCAGGACTTACGCACTCCGACTAAAGAAACCGGGTTTTTTGATGAAAATACTTCGTTACAGCCCGTAGATTCGGTAAAAAACCCGGTTTCTGGATACCCAGTAAGTCCTAAAAATGAAACTATAGCCCAACCTTCAACCCCCGCTGTTATTGGCTTAGGAGGCGCAACCGAGGCTTCCATCTGGTCGATTTTATATCCCATAGAAACCATCGATCCTAACTGGAAAAGTATCCCTTACGGTCGATCGATGACTAACCAGAAATTCTACGTCCTCAACGAAGCAATGGAGCCTTGTAATGAGGGAGAAGTTGGGGAACTCTACATCGGCGGAATCGGTTTAGCGAGATGCTATTGGCGAGATGAAGAAAAAACCAGCAAACGCTTCATTAATCATCCCCATACAGGCGATCGCCTTTACTGTACAGGCGATTTAGGTCGCTATTTACCCGATGGTAACATCGAATTTCAAGGTCGCATCGACCACCAAGTTAAAATTCGCGGCTTCCGCATCGAACTAGGCGAGATTGAAGCAGTGCTGGGACAACATCCAGATGTGCAGGTAGCAGTGGTAACAGCACAAGAGGATGTCCCCGGACAGAAGCGGTTGATAGCTTATATTGTTTCTAAAGTCACCGCAGAACGCACACCATTTAAAAGCGAATGTTTAGCAGAATTTGATGGCGATCGCTCCCTTAAACTACACACAGAAGACATATCAGTAGGTGGCATCGGCGTAGTTGGAGTGCCCGATAATTGGGCAAGAGGTAAGCAAGTTCGCCTCCGCCTCGTACTACCCGGAAATACCCAAGAGCAATGTTTTGAGGGAACTGTTGCTTGGTGTGAAGGAAATCAGGCGGGAATTGATTTATCTCTCACACCCATTGAAGAAGCTGTAATTCAGCAGAGTATAGACCATCTCTTAGAAACCCAAGGCTTCTTAAAATTTTTGCAACGCACCGTCGCAGGCAAATTGCGTAACTTCCTGAAAGATAAGTTGCCCGAATACATGGTGCCTTCCAGCTTTATATTCCTGAAAAGCTTGCCGCTAACGCCGAACGGCAAAATAGACCGCCAGAAGCTATTAGCACCTGCCGTTAAAAAAATTCCCGAAGTACGACAAGATTATGTAGCACCTCAAACTCCAGTCGAAGAAGTAGTCGCAGGCATTTGGGCGGAAGTGTTGGGATTAGAGCGAGTTGGTATTCGCGATAACTTCTTGGAATTGGGAGGTCACTCTCTGCTAGTCACGCAGATTGCAACTCGAATGCGAGACACCTTCCAGATGGAATTACCCTTGCGTACCCTATTTGAGTCTGCCACAGTAGCGGATCTGGCTCACAATCTGGAAATCGCCAGTCAAAAAGCTCCCATAACCCAGGCTCCACCGATTCAACCAATTTCGCGCGATCAGGATTTGCCTTTGTCTTTCAGCCAGCAACAACTGTGGTTTTTATGTCAACTGGCTCCCGATACACCTTTCTATAACGAACCGATTACCATTCGTCTACCTGGTTCGGTCAATATCGCCGCACTAGAGCGCAGCATCAGCGAAATCGTCAAGCGTCACGAAATTTTGCGAACCACCTTTGGTATTGCGAATGGGCAACCAGTGATGATGATTCAAGATGCCTTTAATTTTGCCTTACCAGTGGTGAATCTTGAGGAATTACCAGAGATAGAACGGGAGTCTGAAGCCTTGCGACTGGCAACTTTGGAAGCAAAGCAGCCTTTTGACCTCACCCAAGGGCCGCTACTGCGGGGTACTCTCATACAGTTAGGCGAGACAGATTACAGGTTATTCCTGACCATACACCACATCATTATTGATGCTGTCTCTCTTTACAGCGTCTTGTTAAAGGAACTCGCGGAACTCTACACCGCCTTTGCTTTAGGCTTGCCATCGCCCCTCCCAGAAATACCAATTCAGTTCGCAGATTTTGCCTACTGGCAACGGCAATGGCTACAGGGAGAAGTGCTGGAAAACCAACTGAGATACTGGAAACAGCAACTAGCCGATTTGCCAACACTGCAACTGCCTACAGATCGAGCGCGATCGCTGGTTCAAACCTTCCGGGGTGCGAGGCAATGTCTAGAACTACCTCTGAGCCTAACCGAGATGCTTAAGGATCTGAGTCGTAGAGAAGGTGTCACCCTGTTTATGACTTTGATGGCAGCATTCCAAACCTTGCTCTACCGCTATACGGGGCAGACTGACATTCCAGTGGGCACTGCCGCCAACATCCGCAACCAACAAGAGCTAGAGGGGATGATTGGTTACTTCCTCAACACTTTAGTAATGCGTAGCGATCTTTCTGGCAACCCCAGTTTTAAGGAACTGCTTGTGAGGGTGCGTGAGGTGACATTAGGGGCTTACGCTCACCAAGAATTGCCTTTCCAGAAGCTAGTGGAAGAACTGCAACCAGAGCGGAATCTCAGTTATAATCCTCTGTTTCAAGTTGCGTTTGTCCTCGAACCCCCGCTTGTCGAAATGGATGGGTGGACAATCAGCCAGCTAGACGTGGATACCGGTACGGCAAAGTCCGACCTGTACCTCGAACTTGACGAGAGACCAGAAGGCATAGTCGGTCGTTTTGAGTACAGCACAGATTTATTTAATGCTGAGACGATCGAGCGGATGGTAGGGCATTTTCAGATTTTACTGGAAGGCATCGTCGCTAACCCAGACCAGAAAATTTCGGAGTTGCCTCTTTTAACTGAATTTGAGCGACAGCAGTTAGCAGCGTGGAATCATACCGAAACCGATTACCGTAAAGATGCTTGTATACACCAGTTGTTTGAAGAGCAGGTAGAGCGATCGCCCGATGCGATCGCATTAGTCTTTGAAGATGAGCAACTTACCTATAAAGAGCTGAATCAACGAGCAAATCAGCTAGCGTATCATCTGCGTAATTTGGGTGTGGGTGCAGAGGTATTGGTGGGGATCTGTGTAGAGCGTTCCTTGGAAATGGTAGTAGGACTCCTGGGCATTCTGAAAGCTGGCGGGGCTTATGTACCGCTAGACCCAGCTTATCCCGCAGAGCGTTTAGCTTTCATGCTAGAAGATGCCGAAGTAGCAGTGCTGCTGACTCAGGCGCGGTTGATAAAATCTCTTCCCAAACATCAAGGGCGTACTGTTTGTCTGGACACTGACTGGGAAATAATTGAGCGACAGAGCGAGGAAAACCCTGGATACAGCGTAACCTCTGAGAATCTAGCCTATGTAATTTACACTTCAGGATCTACAGGCCGGCCAAAAGGAGTTCTAATTGAACATCGAGCATTGCTTAATCTTGTCTTCTGGCATCAAGAAACTTTTTCTGTGTCGTCTACGGATCGGGCAACTCAAATAGCGGGACCTGCATTTGACGCATCAGTGTGGGAGTTGTGGCCTTACTTGAGTGCAGGAGCGAGTATTTATATCGCCAATGAACAAATTCGCATTTCACCCAAGTACCTTCAGGATTGGCTAATTTCCAATGCAATTACTATCTCTTTTCTACCAACAACACTAGCAGAAAGTGTATTGTTGTTTGATTGGCCTGATGATGTAAGTTTGCGAGTTTTGCTGACTGGGGGAGACAAACTCCATAACTATTCTTTACCAGAACTCTCGGTGAAGCTAGTAAATAATTACGGCCCAACTGAAAATACTGTCGTTACTACTTCCTGCGTCATTCCTGCTAGAGACCAAACCGACACAGCACCGCCTATCGGACAACCTATAGCTAACACGCAGGTTTATATTCTAGATACCCAACTGCAACTTGTCCCGATCGGCGTACCCGGAGAGTTATACATTGGTGGCGATGGTTTAGCACGGGGCTACCTCAACCGACCCAAACTAACAAGCGATCGCTTTATCCCCAACCCCTTTAGCAATGAATTAGGTTCTCGCCTCTACAAAACTGGCGACCTAGCCCGCTACCTACCCGACGGTAATATCGAATTTCTAGGCCGCATCGACCATCAAGTGAAAATTCGCGGCTTCCGCATCGAACTCGGCGAAATTGAAGCCGTATTGAGCCAACACCCGGATGTGCAGGAGTCTCTAGTTATCAACCGCGAGGAAGCCTCTGGCAATCAGCGCCTAGTAGCTTATATTCTTTCCAACCTCAGACTAGAACGAGTACCTTATCAGAGTGCGTGTTTGGCAGAATTTGGCACAAGTCCTGCGGTGGAAGTTCGCACAGAAGACATTTCTATCGGTGGTGTCTGCATAGTCGGCGTACCAGATGCTTGTCAACCCGGTCAACCCGTCCGCCTGTATCTGCGCCTACCTGGTTTGATTGAGGAGCAATGGTTGCAAGGCAGGCTCGTCTGGCGACAAGGGCAACAATGTGGGATTCAGTTCGCCCTCACCCGGACTGAGCAGACTCTAGTTCAACAAAGCATAGATTACCTTCTGGAAACTCAGGGTTTCTTGAAAGTTTTGCAACGCACAACAGTCGGGAGCTTACGCGACTTTTTGAAGCAGAAACTACCCGACTATATGGTTCCCTCCAGCTTTGTATTTTTGAATCATTTACCGCTCACACCAAACGGTAAAATAGACCGCAAGGCACTGCCAGCTCCAGATGCTATTAACCCACAGTTGGAAACAACTTATATCGCACCCCAAACTGAGATTGAACAATCCATCGCTACAGTTTGGCAACAGGTATTACACTTAGAAAAAGTAGGTGTAGATGATAATTTCTTCGATCTAGGCGGTCATTCGTTACTGATGGCTCAGGCTCATAGCCAACTGCGCGAAGTGGTGGAACAAGAGATTTCAATCGTTGAGATGTTTAAATATCCAACCATCAGTTCTTTGGCTAAATATTTAAGTGAGGAAACCGACGAACAATCTTCTTTTGGGCAAAGTGAAGATCGCATCAAAAAACAAAAAGAGGCAATCAATAAGCAAAAGCAAAAACAAGCGCTAAAGGGAAAGAATAAAAATGGATAATACTGAAACTCCCGACTCTATAGAAGGTATCGCGATCGTCGGTATGGCCGGTCGTTTTCCCGGTGCTAAAAATGTTGATGAATTTTGGCAAAACCTCCGCGATGGTGTGGAATCTATTTCTTTCTTTTCTGAAGAGGAACTTAAATCTTCAGGCATTGATGAGTCAGTATTGCACAATCCACGCTATGTAAAAGCAAGAGCCGTATTAGCAGATATTGAGTTGTTTGATGCTGCATTCTTTGGCTTTAATCCAAGAGAAGCAGAAATTACCGATCCACAACACCGCTTTTTCTTAGAATCGGCTTGGGAAGCTTTAGAAAGTGCTGGTTATAACTCGGAAACTTACGAAGGTTCGATTGGAGTTTACGCTGGTGCAGGGAGTTTCAATACTTATTTCTTGAATAACCTTTATCCTAATCGTCAGCTTAGAGAATCAGTTGGAGATTATCAACTTGCGATCGCCAATGAGAAAGATTTTCTGTCAACTCGCGTTTCTTATAAATTAAACTTAAAAGGGCCGAGCGTGACTGTACAAACAGCCTGTTCTACTTCATTGGTTGCTATTAGCATGGCTTGCCAAAGCTTGCTAAATTATCAGTGCGATATGGCTTTGGCTGGTGGCGTTTCTATCGGCGTTAACCAAAAGACAGGATATTTGTATAAAGAGGGAATGATTCTTTCTCCAGACGGACACTGTAGAGCCTTTGATGCTAAGGCACAGGGAACTGTTAGCGGTAGCGGTGTGGGTATTGTGGTTTTGAAAAGATTAGAGGAAGCGATCGCAGATGGAGATTATATTCATGCAGTAATCAAAGGTTGTGCGATTAATAATGATGGTGCTTTCAAAATTGGTTATACTGCTCCTAGTATAGATGGTCAAGCGCAGGCGATCGCAGATGCTTTAGCATTAGCAGAAACTCCTCCTGAAACTATTAGTTATATAGAAGCTCACGGAACTGGAACACCCCTGGGAGATCCCATAGAAATAGCGGCCCTGACGCAAGCTTTCTCAGTTGAAACTAAGAAAAAAGGCTTCTGTGCCATCGGTTCGGCAAAAACCAATATCGGACATTTAGATACTGCGGCTGGTGTCACTGGTTTAATCAAAACTGTCCAATCTCTTAAACACCAAATAATACCACCTAGCCTGCATTTTGAACAGCCTAATCCTAAAATTGATTTTGCCAATAGTCCATTTTATGTTAATACTAAACTTGCTGAATGGAAAGCAGGTAAAACACCCCGCCGTGCTGGAGTGAGCTCTTTTGGCATCGGTGGAACTAATGCTCATGTGGTGTTAGAAGAAGCGCCTAATGTAGAACTATTGAACAGAAATAGTAGGGGCGGTGCCCCCGTGCCCGCCCCAGAATATCAACTGTTAGTTTTATCGGCAAAAACTAGCACTGCCTTAGATAAGGCAACCGCAAATTTAGCAAAATATTTAAAGCAAAATTCCGCTCTAAACCTGGCTGATGTTGGTTACACGCTGCAAATTGGTAGGAGGACTTTTAGCCATCGACGGATAGTAGTTTGTAATAGCGTTGAAGAAAGTACAATTGCTCTTGAAAATCTCGATCCAAAACAAGTTTTTACAAGCTTCCAAGAGTCTAAAAATACACCTGTGGTATTTATGTTTTCAGGACAGGGTTCGCAGTACATTAATATGAGTTTAGAACTCTACCAAAGTGAACCAATATTTCGCGAACAAATCGATCTATCTTCGGAAATTCTTAAACATCACTTGGAAATTGACCTCCGCCACGTACTTTATCCCAGCGAGACAGAAGCAGAAACAGCGACAAACCAACTAAAACAAACTGCAATTACACAGCCAGCACTATTTGCGATCGAGTATGCTTTAGCTAAATTGTGGATGTCTTGGGGAGTACATCCTAAAGCCATGATTGGTCATAGTATTGGTGAATATGTAGCCGCGTGTTTGGCTGATGTTTTCTCCTTGGAAGATGGCTTATCCTTGGTAGCAGCAAGAGGTAATTTAATGCAAAAAATGCCTGCTGGTTCAATGATTGCCGTTCCACTTCCCGAACAGCAAATACAACCCTTTCTGGGCAATAAACTCGACTTAGCTGTGATTAATGGAACATCTATGAGCGTGGTTTCAGGTAATAATGAAGCCATAGATGAATTACAACAAAAGTTAATTAAAAAAGGTGTAGAATGTCGCCGTTTGCACACATCCCATGCCTTCCATTCACAGATGATGGAGCCAATTTTAACACCATTCACCGAACAGGTGAAAAAAGTTAAGCTGAAAGCGCCTAAAATTCCCTATTTGTCTAACGTTACTGGCACTTGGATTACAACGACGGAGGCGACAAATCCGAGTTATTATGCTCAACATCTACGTCAAACAGTAAGGTTTGCCGATGGCTTACAACAGCTATTAAAAGACCAAAACCAAATATTGTTAGAAGTGGGGCCGGGACGGACATTGAACACCCTAGCAAAACAGCATCCAAATAAAGCATCGGAACAGATTGTACTTTCTTCATTGCGCCATCCACAAGACCAAAATTCCGATGTAGCTTTCTTACTTACTACCTTGGGTAAACTCTGGTTAGGAGGAGTACAAATAGATTGGTCTAAAATTTATGCTAATGAGCAACGTTATCGCATTCCTTTACCAACTTATCCCTTTGAACGTCAACGTTATTGGATTGAAGCACCAGGAATCGATCCACAAATTCAAACTACATCTTTACCAGATACAGATGATGCCAAAAAAATAGATTCAACACTCCACTCAAGACCAAATTTAAACAATACTTATGCTGCACCTAGAGATGAGATTGAACAAACCATTACTAATATCTGGCAAGAATTTATTGGGATTCAGCAAATAGGGATTTATGATGATTTCTTTGATTTAGGTGGAGACTCATTATTAGCAGTTCAACTAATAACTAAATTAAACGAAACTCTACAAATATCATTGTCTCCTCATAGCCTATTGCAATCACCAACAATTGCAGCTTTGGCTGAATTAGCTAAAGAAAATTACGATTTGTCTGAGAGTGATAAACATCAATTACAGGCAGTTTCTGACTCCTTGTTAGTAGAAATTCAGCGCGGTAGTTTTAAGCAACCTTTGTTCTTAGTTCATCCGGTAGGCGGCCACGTTTACATTTATCGAGATTTAGCACGTTATCTAGGTTCAGATTTGCCTGTTTTTGGCATACAAGCCCACGTTTCAGATGGGGAAACACAGTCTTTTACTGTTGAGGAAATGGCGACTAGCTATATTGAAGCGGTACGGATTCGCCAACCTGAAGGGCCCTATTTTCTGGGTGGTTCTTCCTTTGGAGGTACTGTTGCTTTTGAGATGGCGCAGCAACTCAAAGCTCAAGGTGAAAAGATAGGATTGCTAACTTTAATAGATACTCCTGGCCCTGGTCAAATGCCTGTTTTAGCGACAGAAGATGATACCACAATTCTGGTATACTTACTGGGTGTTGGTTTTAATCTGTCTCTTTCTATGGATATCCTTCAAAAACTTGAACCAGAGGCGCAACTTATCTACTTTTTAGAACAGGTAAAGGTTGCTAATAGGGTAGTTCCTCCAGATTTTGGATTACCGCAAATTCGGCAATTTCTTCATCTGTTTAAAGTACACGCTCAAGCAATGCGAAATTATATTCCGCAAACTTATCAAGGTAAAATTATCTTTTTCCGTGCTACAGAGCAAAATGAAGTCAATGCGAAAAATCCAGAATTACCCTGGATTGATGTTGCTGGAGTTGGGGTAGAAGTTCGAGAAGTACCAGGAAATCATATTACTATGAATTATCCCCCTCATGTTCAGATTATGGCGGAACAACTTAGAATATATCTAGGTACGTAGTTGGGCTTCAGCCCTCTTAGGGCTAAAGCCCAACTACGTACTTTTTAAAGAGGGCTAAAGCCCAACTACGTACTTTTTAAAGAGGGCTAAAGCCCAACTACGTACTTTTTAAAGAGGGCTAAAGCCCAACTACTTACCTAGAACTTATGCGGTGTAACAATTAGAAACTTTCAGTCAAAGGACAACTCATGGCTTTATATTCAGATAATACCCAACTAAATAGCGAAAATTCATCATCATTACTACTAGAAATGATGTATGGTTTTAAAATATCTCAGGCTCTTTTTGTGGCCGCCAAACTGGAAATTGCTGATATTCTGAGTGACGGTTCTAAGACTGCTGATGAACTTGCAAAAGCTTCTGGTGTAAATTCTCAGGGTATTTATCACCTGATGCGTATGCTAGTAAGTGTTGGTGTATTTTGTCTAGAAGATAATGACAAGTTTTGCTTGAATTCTCTGGGAAAACATTTACTAACTGGTACTTCTGATTCTTTACGAGGTACGGTTTTGGCAATGGGTGATGAACTCTATCAGGGATGGGGTAATTTACTATACAGTATGAAAACCGGAGAAACTGCTTTTGAATATACTTTTAAAATGAGTTTTTATGACTATTTAAAACAGAATTCTGAGGCTGCGGTAAACTTTAATGAGTGGATGAAGGAGACAACAAGGGAGTGGCTGTTGCCGGTACTCGAAGCTTATGATTTTTCAGAGGTTAAAACCCTTGTGGATGTGGGTGGAGGTATTGGTACTCTAACGGCTGTTATTCTGAATGCAAATCCCAAGATGCAAGCTATTTTATTCGATCGCGAAGATGTTGTTGTTGATGCAAACCCCGTTTTGAAAGTTGCGGGAGTTGCAGATAGGTGTCAAATAGTTGGAGGTAGCTTTTTTGATGCGGTTCCTCCTAGTGGCGATCTTTATTTACTCTCTCGTGTCCTTCTCAATTGGGACGACGATCGTGCTATTACAATTCTTAAAAAATGCTATCAAGTTATGACAGCTAAAGATCGGTTGATGATTGTTGATTTTATGTTGCCTGAAGGTAAAATGTCGCCATTTATTGGTATGGGTAGCTTAACTTTGTTTGCGATCGGTGGTAATTTTATGCGTACCCAGGATGAATTTTATCATTTACTTTCTTCCGCAGGGTTTAAAGTGACTAATATGATAGAAACAAAAGGGCCAGCAAGTGTTATCGAGGCGACACTTGCATAGAAGAAGGAAGGGGAGGTAAGAAGGAAGTATTACAACAATTACCAATTACCAATTACCAATTACAAAATGAAAATTACCACTTGGAACGTTAATTCAATTCGCAGCCGTCTAGAACAGGTTTTAGAGTGGCTACAAGCAAATTCTGTAGATGTTCTCTGCCTACAAGAGACCAAAGTTGTAGATAAAGATTTTCCACTACAGCCATTTCTTGATATCGGCTATAATTGTTATATCTCTGGCCAAAAATCTTACAACGGAGTAGCCATTTTTAGCCGCTTACCAATGACAAATATTAGCACCGGATTTGCACCCATACTCGGCGCTGATATTGTTGGAGACTTTGACGACCAAAAACGATTGATCGCAGGTATAATTGCCGATATTCAAGTCATCAACCTCTATGTTCCCAACGGTTCAGAAGTTGGTAGTGATAAATATAACTACAAACTAAATTGGCTTAAACTTCTGCAAGAATATCTCAAAAATATTATTCATAAATCTCCTAATTTATGTGTCTGCGGCGATTTTAATATTGCTCCCGACGATCGAGATATTCACAACCCTAAAGCCTTTAAAGATCAAATCATGGCTTCACCAGCAGAACGCCAAGCCTTACAGGAAATCGTCGCATTAGGCTTCAGCGACGCTTTTCGCAAATTTACCGATGAAGGCGGTCATTTTAGCTGGTGGGACTATCGCACGGGTGGTTTCCGTCAAAATAGGGGATGGCGCATTGACCACCATTATCTCAGCTTGAGTCTATGCGATCGCGCCAAAAGCTGCATAATAGACAAAACTCCTAGACAATTACCCAAACCCAGCGACCACGCCCCCGTCGTTGTCGAAATTTGAAATATGAGTTATAAAGATTTGTAACCGCTGACAACTCACAACTAATTATCATGTTTCTAATTACTGGAGCAACAGGCGGACTAAGCCGCCGAATTGTGCGGCTACTCAGAGAAAGAGAAATAGCAACGCGAGCATTTGTTCGCCTCACATCTCGCTACTCAGAACTAGAAAACCGAGGCGCTGAAATTTTCATCGGCGACCTCAAGCAAGACAAAGACATTCAAAAAGCGTGCCAAAACGTTAAATACGTCATTAGCACGCATGGTGCAGGTAGCGATGCTCAAGCAATACATTACCGCGCCAACATTGAATTAATTGACCGCGCCAAAGATGCTGGCGTTGAACACTTTGTCTTTATTTCCGTACTTGGAGTAGACCGAGGATATGAAGACTCTACGGTATTTAAAGCCAAGCGTGAAGTAGAAAAATATCTGCAAACCAGCGGATTGAATTATACAATTTTACGACCTGCGGGTTTTGCTTCAAATTTAATCCCCCTAGCCGAACAATTTCGACAAACGGGAGTTTATTTATTGATAGGCGACCCCAAAAATCGCACATCAATTGTCAGTACCGACGACTTAGCAAAAATTGCCATAGACTCCGTAAATATTGCCGGAGCTCGCAATCAAATTTTACCAGTTGGCGGCCCCGATATCCTGACGCGAGAGGAAATTGCTCGCATCTTTGGGCGCATTTTCAATCGCGAACCTGTGGTAATTAACCCGCCTCTATTTGTGTTCGACGGCTTACGCGGAGCAGTGGGTTTATTAAACCCTCAAGCTCAAAAAGGTTTAAGCACTTTGCGAGTATTGTTAGCTAACGAATTTTTCTGTACCCCCGTAGAAATCGAAAGTTTGGAGTTAATTTTCGATATGAAAATGGAATCTCTAGAAAGCTATCTACGGAGGTACATCGGCGTTTAAATGGGACATCTTATAGTGGCATAGAATCGGGGCGAGTTTTCTGGATTTCTTGCTTATTCAGAACTTAAGCACCCTCTACGTAACGCCGCCTTCCAGGCGGTTTCTTTACCACTAGGATGGCGACGTTACGTATACTTTTGCATATTTGTATAAATTATTCAAAATACGGTGTAGTCACCACAGGCGGGGTAGTTGGCTTAGCAATTAAATAACCTTGCACAAAAGTTGCTCCCCGTTCCCGCACCCAGTGAAATTCCTCTAAAGATTCCACCCCTTCCGCCACAGTTCTAATATTCAAATGATTCGCAATTTCCAATAGTTTTTCAGTAATTAGAGCTTTGTAAGAATCTTGATGTACGTTGCGAATTAAGTCCATATCCAACTTCACAAAATCCGGGCGTAACTGATGAATTAAATTCAAGTTAGAATATCCAGCCCCAAAATCGTCAAGTGCAATTAAAAACCCTGCTTCTTGATAAAATTTTAGAATCTTAATCAAGTGAGCAAGATCCGGTGGCTGTTCCGATTCTGCTACTTCAAAAACAATGTTATCGTGAGGAATCCCGGCTTCATCAATGGCACGCACAGTCATTCGCAAGCACGTAGTTGGATCGTAGACAGAAGTAGGAGAGAAATTGATAAAAATCAACTCTTTAATTCCATGATGGCTTGCTTGCCGAATCGCACAAGTCCTAGCCAAAGCGTCTAGTTGAAAAACCATACCTGCGGACTCCGCTTGAGAGAAGATGCGACCCGGAAAAATTAAATTTCCCTCCTTGTCAAAACCTCTGAGTAACGCCTCTTGTGCAAAAATTTTAGAAGTATCTGAGGTGTAAACAATCGGCTGAAAATGACTGGTAATTCGCTCTTCTGCCAACAAATCAACCAACCATTCCGACTGTTTGAGGCTAGTGAAGTTATGCAGTGAAGCCATGCGGTAAAAATCACTAAATTGTGGTTTTGTATCTCCCGCCATCCATAAAACTTGCGTCTCTTTCAACTCTTTAGGCGTAAGTTTAGCTGATACTAGAGAACTCAAAGTTTCCGCTTCATTTTTTTCTAGAAATATGTACAAACATTTTTCATCTTCTAGAAATTGGGATTTAAGTCCAGCTTTTTGCAAAACAGAAATAACCTTGTTTAGTGTATGGCCTACAGGAAACCACAAGTATAAACAGCCGCTGCCTTCAATTTTGCTAGGCAGGGTTTCGCAGCGAGTGCAGGAGCCGAAAACTTTACCACTTTGATACATGAGAATTTCCTCTGAACTCAGGGTTGGTGTTAAAATTTATCGTTAGATATAATTTCCAACATATTAAAATTTTAGCTCATCTCTCTATAGAAGTATAGCATTGGTTGATGAGAGTTGGAACGCCTAATACCATTAAACTGACTTAAGCGATCGATAATTTATATTTTTTTAACAGTTAAAGCCTGAAGTCAGACTGCTTTACATTGTCAATTGTTAAACGAACTCAACTTTTAGGTGTTCAACCTATAGATAGAGTTAACAATCATTAAATATTAGGTAAAACTTAAAAATAGTTACTATATTTATACTATTCTATGCTCAGCAGTCTTAACGGCTTACATAGTCTTATTTTTATACATTCGTATAAAAATGTTTTCAATTTCTTTTTAGCTTACCTTCTTGTTCCAGCAAGCAAAATCTTCCTAGTCAGGTAGCCCTGTAAATTTATGACACTATCAGCCTTCCTGGGTCAAGCGTCTTCCTATACTGAGCGATGGCAACGACAGGGAACGCCTACGCAACACTCCCACAGTGAATGCTACGAAAAACCAGGATCTATGTATCATTTCCGTACTAAATCTCAGTGGCAGTTGTCAAGCATGGCGGGATTGATGTATCAATTCTTACTCCGTCAAGACGGTTCGTTAAGTTTCTTATTCTTAACTCCTAGTTTTGGCGAATTTTTTGAGCTGGATGCTTGGGAGATGGAATTGGACACAGAAACTCTTCTGGCTATGATTCATCCAGAAGACATAGATGACTTTCACAATTCTATAGCGATCGCCGCCTGTAATTTGCAATCATGGAAATGGGCGGGGCGGTTTATCTTATCTTCAGGACAGACTAAATTGATTCAGTGGGATGCTCAACCTTCCCGCCAAGCAAACGGAAATATTTTCTGGAATGGTTTGCTAGTAGATGTAACCAGTCACTATCAGTTAGAATCTGAAGTTGAACGTCTTTCTTTTTTACTAGGTTTGACTGAACGCTTGCAAACTTCTACTAACTTAAATGAGATTGCTGAATTTGCTATCCAACATCTTGTTGAAACCACAAACTCTACTTATGGAGATGTCAAAGTAATTAATAGCATTGATGAAAATTCTTACACTTGTCCTGTGGGTAGCGATCTGTCTGCCGAATTGGTGGCCGCCTACGGCAAACCCAACCCTACGGAAATAGACGAAGAAATAAACCATGACATCCTTAATAGTGAAGGAATGCTGTGGCAAGTCGTAAAAACTGGCCAGCCAATATTTGTCAAAGATGATACTCCAAAGCTAAATTCTGTCTCCACATTTAGCCAACCCGAAATTAACAGGATCGGTATTTTTCCGATTTCGGCTACAGACGGTAATGTTATAGGTGTGCTTACTTTAAATTCGCACAATTTCTCGCCAATTAAAAACAGCCCACAACAAGATTTAATCCTAGCTGCTTGCCGCATTTTGGGAGTTCGTATTGAACGGACAAAAGCTCAAGAGCGTCTGCTAAAAGCTAATCAAGAATTGGAGCTTGCTTCTCAACAGTTGACACAAAAAGCACAGCAGTTAGAGCAAACTTTGGACGAACTAAAACAAACTCAAACTCAACTGGTTGAAAGTGGAAGAATGTCTTCGCTGGGTACTTTAGTTGCTGGTATTGCCCATGAAATCAACAATCCTGTCAGTTTCATTTACTGTAACTTACCCCACGCCTCTAAATATTTTGTAGATGTCCTGAATTTGGTAGAAATTTATCAGCAATGCTATACCAATACAGTCCCAGAGATTGACAGAGTAATAGAAGATATTGACTTAAATTTTATCAAGGAAGATTTACCTAAACTACTGGGTTCTATGCAAGCAGGAGCGGAGCGAATTCGCAACATCGTCTATTCTTTGCGGAACTTTGCCCGTCTCGATGAAGCCGATATCAAAGCGATTGACCTTCATGAAAGTATTGATAATATTTTGATGATTTTGGATAGTCGCTTAAAAAAATACGGCTCTCGCTTTGAGATTCAGGTGATTAAAGAATACGGTCAACTCCCACTGGTGGAGTGTTATGCAGGGCAACTAAATCAGGTGTTAATGTACATTATGATTAATGCTATTGATGCTTTGGAAGAAGGCTATTCAGGGAAAATTACGCAGGCAAATTTTAGTATCCCGACAATTAGAATTAGTACGGAAGTTAGTAATAGTAATACAGTATTAATTCGGATTGCTGATAATGGCCCAGGCATATCTTTGGCATTGCAACCGCGTTTGTTTGACCCTTTCTTTACTACGAAGTCTGTTGGCCAGGGTACGGGTTTGGGGTTATCAATTTCCCACAGCATTGTTACTCAAAAACATGGGGGAAAGTTGAAGTGTATTTCTACACCAGGAGAGGGAGCAGAGTTTATCATTGAGATTCCGCTGCTGGTGGCTAAAGCTGTTTAATATTCAGTTAGCTATGGAGTGCGATCGCCTGATTCAATATCGACTGATAAACATCCTTCTATAGCTTCATAAAGGTTTTGAAGTAATTCCTCAAAGGTTTCTCCCTGAGTAGCACAACCAGGAATAGCAGAAACTTCTGCCCAAAATCCTCCTTCTTCTGCTTCGTGAATTATGACTTTAAGTTTCATTGATTTTTATTGCTTGGCGGTAGACTTCATAGCTTAAACAGCGATCGCAAAGAATGCCAGAGGCTATTTTATTATAAAAAATCGGGATGACAGGATTTGAACCTGCGACCCCCTCGTCCCGAACGAGGTGCGCTACCAAGCTGCGCTACATCCCGAATTTAGTCGTTTACGAGATTCTAGCACGCGCGATCGCTACGAACAAACTCATCCCACAAAAAATCTTAGAGTTCGCCACACCTGATCACCCCAACCCGTTGTATTATAATAATTTCTAACACTTCAGCAGTATCGAGGCAGTCGTGACAGTTAAGCCAGAATGGTTGCGAGTTAAAGCCCCCCAATGGGAGCGAGTCGGCAATGTTAAAGAAATTCTGCGGGATTTAGCCCTCAATACCGTTTGCGAAGAAGCATCATGCCCCAACATTGGCGAGTGCTTCAATGCTGGTACTGCTACTTTTCTAATTATGGGCCCCGCCTGTACCCGCGCCTGTCCCTATTGCGACATTGACTTCGAGAAAAAGCCTAAATCTCTTGATGCAACTGAACCAGAACGACTTGCAGAGGCGGTATTACGGCTTAAACTCAACCATGTTGTGATTACCTCTGTCAACCGAGATGACTTGACCGACGGCGGTGCATCCCAGTTTGGGCGGTGTATTCAAGCGGTGCGATCGCTCAGGCATCAAACTACGATTGAAGTATTAATCCCAGATTTATGCGGCAATTGGCAAGCTTTAGAGGCTATTCTCGCAGCACAGCCAGACGTACTTAACCACAATACAGAAACAGTTAAACGCCTTTATCGTCGAGTGCGCCCCCAAGGGGAATATCGGCGGACAATGGAATTATTGAGGCGCAGCCGGGAACTGACACCTTGGGTTTACACTAAATCAGGCATCATGGTGGGATTGGGAGAAACTGACGCGGAAGTTCGGGAAACGATGCAGGACTTGCGATCGGTTGATTGCGATATTTTAACTATTGGGCAATATCTGCAACCCACCCAAAAGCACTTAAATGTCGAAACCTTTGTACCGCCAGAACAGTTTGCGGCTTGGAGGGAGTTTGGGGAGTCCTTGGGATTTTTGCAAGTTGTCGCTTCTCCTCTAACTCGCAGTTCTTATCATGCTGAACAAGTTAGAGCCTTGATGCAGCTTTATCCCCGGCAGAGAATTAAAAATTAAAAATTAAAAATTAAAAATTTGAATTAAGACTTAGGCATCTAACTTGATACAGTAATCAAGTTTTGTAAAGATTTAGGTTGATTTTGCGAAGTGATCGGGAACCAACATTAACGGTGATGAAGATTATCTTAGCTTCTGACGAAAGTCACCCTCTGGTAGCTGATATTTTTTCTATACTAGCTAGCAAATAGAGAAGCATAACCCTCTTTACGGGCAGTCTGGTTGTTTGATGCTAGAGTCTGGCTACTTTCGCTAATGTTCGTCAAACATTACAGGGGCTTGAGTCCTAACAGATCGCAGCACGGGTGTCGGCAAAGCGGGAAACGAAACTAATAGCGGTGATGCTTCGTCTTAATACAGGGGGCATCATACAAATAAACCGCCGCTAAGCGCAGGATCTTGTTACCCGGAGCAACTGAGAGAATCACTATGCCAGCCACCTCTTTTTACGCTGAAGCCGAATACGACGAGCAACTGCAAGGGCATTCTTTGCGACCCGACGTAGTGGAGGGCGATGCCGAACAAGCTGTGGAAGACCTCCAAGAAGATGAGATAGAGGTCTTGGAAGGAGACACAGCTAAATTCCAAAACGCGGCCAGCCGCCGCACTACCGATTTGGTGCGCTTGTACCTTCAAGAAATTGGTCGGGTTCGTTTATTGGGTCGAGATGAGGAAGTCTCCGAAGCCCAAAAAGTCCAACGCTACATCAGGTTGCTGGAGTTGCGAAACACCGCAGCACTTGAGGATGAAGGGTTAATTCGCCGCTACGTAGGGTTAATTGAGGCACGCGATCGCTTAGCAGCTCAGTTGGGCCACCGCCCCTCCCTAGAACGCTGGGCCGCATTAGCAGGTGTCGCTGAGGTATCCGAGTTGAAGCGGATCATGGCTGAAGGTAAGCGCCACTGGGCTGAATTGGCGAGTCTGACGCTGGAAGCGTTAGATCAAATGATTACTGAAGGCATCCAAGCCAAGGATCATATGATCCAGGCTAACTTGCGGCTGGTGGTATCAGTTGCGAAAAAATATCAAAATCGGGGCTTGGAACTTTTAGATTTAATCCAAGAAGGTACTCTGGGACTGGAAAGGGCAGTTGAGAAGTTTGACCCGACACGGGGATATCGCTTCAGCACCTATGCCTACTGGTGGATTCGTCAAGGAATTACGCGGGCGATCGCAACCCAAAGCCGCACTATTCGCCTACCTGTTCATATCACTGAAAAGCTTAACAAAATCAAGAAAGCTCAACGCAAAATCTCTCAAGAAAAAGGCCGGACGGCAAGTATTGAAGATATCGCTGCTGAATTGGGCATGACTGCGCCCCAAGTGCGAGAAGTTTTGCTCAGAGTGCCACGTTCTGTTTCTCTCGAAACTAAAGTAGGTAATGAGAAGGATACTGAGTTAGGAGATTTGCTCGACGATACCGAGAGTGTTTCCCCAGAAGAAATGCTGATGCGGGAGGCTTTACACCGTGACTTGCAGCAACTTCTGGCCGATTTAACCAGTCGGGAACGAGATGTGATTCTGATGCGTTTTGGCTTGGGAGATGGACATCCCTACTCTCTGGCAGAAATTGGTCGCGCCCTTGACTTGTCGCGAGAACGAGTCCGCCAAATTGAAGCTAAAGCTTTGCAAAAGTTGCGCCAGCCGAAGCGCCGCAACCGAGTTCGGGATTATTTAGAGTCTCTAACTTAGTATAACTAGAGGCTAGGGCGTGTTTTCAAACTCTGGGGGGGCGAAGCATTCGGACACAAAACCTTGGTTTATAGTGGTAATTTATTGCCCGAATGCTTCGCCCCTACATCAAATTGATAGTTTGAGAACACGCCCTAGCCCCTTCTTCCCCGTTTATTGATTTTTTTTTGATTAATGCTAATAATCTAATCGCTATTGATTCTCAATAATCTTTAATACTTGAAAAAATATAGAATTCTTGTGTATGATTGTCAATAGGAAGACTTTTTGAAAAGCTGATTATGGTACTTTACACAGCGACATCATTTAAATCCGAACTCAACGACAAGGGCTGGCGGATGACTCCTCAGCGGGAGACTATTTTGCACGTCTTTCAAAATTTGCCAAAGGGCAATCACCTGAGTGCGGAGGATCTTTACAATGTGCTACAAAATCGAGGCGAAAGGATTAGTCTGTCTACCATTTACCGAACTCTAAAGTTAATGGCTAGGATGGGTTTGCTGCGAGAATTAGAACTGGCGGAAGGTCACAAACATTATGAAATAGTGCGATTCGTTTTACCTAAAGTAAGCTGAAAAGCTTGCGGGACGGTAAACCCAGTTGATGAAACTGGTGATAACTGATTACATTTGTGGGTGAATCGCTGTGCGGTAAGCCCCACCCCTCAAGTGCAGAGGTGAAAGCATATCCCCTAGTTTATTGGGTAGCAACCATGATAGCTAAAGCGGGGGTAAAAGGCAGAACTACTAGGAGCCAAACCCGGTAACTGTCGAGCAAGAGTCCATGCGTAGCGAAAGCAAAGATGTGTCTGAACCATCGTTAAGTGTAATGGTGTAATGGCTAGTCAAAGGTAAACCCGTTTTGAAAT
>NZ_JARFTR010000077.1 GCF_029167235.1 Kamptonema sp. UHCC 0994
GGGAGCATCCCGATTTGGTAAAAACAAAAATATTAAACTGCAAATTCGCCATTCAGGTAGGCACAACGCAGTTGTAACATTTGGGAAACACTTTCCGATTTCCACTGTGCGCCTGAAATTTTTAGCCTTCTACCGATCTGCTTGACGGCTGATTCTACCGCTCCTGAACCGATAGAGCCTGGTTGTAATTGCTGACAAGTCTCATAGTCCACAAGGCGGAGACGATGTTTTTTGAGGTAGGCACGGAAATTAACAACTTGCCGACGGTGGCAGTTGTCAAAAATGGCGATCGCATCCTCTACCCGACCACGCCATAATAAAGCCTCAGCCTGTCTAATCCGCTTACGGGAGCCACCAACTTTATAAAGATTTTCTTTCAGGTGATACCAGTCTAAGATTTCCTGCCGTTGTTCCGTTGTCGCAATTTCATTGAATAAATTCCAAACACCATCGTGACCATCTCCTAAACAGATTACAGGATTAGTTAGCGGCTGACTGTTTACCCAGTCCGTGAGACTTAAGTTATCTTGGAAGAAAGCACCATAATAAAGGTCTTGCAAGCGCACTGCCTTATAATCGCGCCACTCACAGGGCAGTCCCCGTTCTGTTCGCAGTCGCACTTTACCGCCATCTATGCTGAGTTGTGCGATCGCCCCAGACGCTTGAGAATAGGAAAATTCTTGACGCTGCACCAACCTATGTTGACTGCTATGACCAACTTTAACACCCGTGAGGGTTGCCAGGTCAACAGAAGCATTTTGATATGACTCGGAAGCACAAAGTAGAAGACAGCATTTTTTTAGCAGAGGACTTTTACGGCTGTAAGGCTCCACGCTCAAGCGGTTTGCTTGTTTTTGTGTAATTTTGAGCCGTCCTACACAACTGTTGAGTGTGCGCGATCGCCCTTTGACTGTTTTGGTGACTTTTTGGATAAAAAAAGGGCAACTTTGGGGCTAACATACTCTAACATTTGTTGACGTACTGCTTTCTCAATCCCTTCTAAGGTCACTATTTCTTCTGGAGCTGTATTTTTGTAGAGGATTTGCGAAATCTCCTGAATACAAGCTGATAGGCGCAATTGTTCTTCGGGAGTTATGCTCATTTTTTTACCTTCGGTAGTCTCTTTATTGTATCTGCTGCCAGTCTTTTTGCAAAATCGGGATGCTCCC
>NZ_JARFTR010000155.1 GCF_029167235.1 Kamptonema sp. UHCC 0994
TAATCTTATTTACATGGCGGAACACAAAACCGCCCCGAACCTTGAAAAATACATAAAGCAATCATAAGCACATGACAACTACCTTACAACAGCGCGAAAGCGCTAACGTCTGGGAGCGCTTCTGCGAGTGGGTAACATCCACCGACAACCGGATTTACATCGGTTGGTTCGGCGTTCTGATGATCCCCACCCTCTTAACCGCCACCATCTGCTACGTCATCGCCTTCATCGCCGCTCCTCCCGTTGACATCGACGGTATTCGCGAGCCCGTTGCAGGTTCCTTGATGTACGGAAACAACATCATCACCGGTGCTGTTGTTCCTTCTTCTAACGCGATTGGTCTGCACTTCTACCCAATTTGGGAAGCAGCATCACTCGATGAGTGGCTCTACAATGGCGGCCCCTACCAGTTAGTGATTTTCCACTTCCTGATTGGCGTATTCTGCTACATGGGTCGCGAATGGGAATTATCTTACCGCTTAGGTATGCGTCCTTGGATCTGCGTAGCTTACTCTGCTCCAGTAGCAGCAGCCACCGCAGTATTCTTGATCTACCCAATTGGTCAAGGTTCTTTCTCCGATGGTATGCCTTTGGGTATCTCCGGTACATTCAACTTCATGATCGTGTTCCAAGCTGAGCACAATATCTTGATGCACCCCTTCCATATGTTAGGTGTGGCAGGTGTATTCGGTGGTTCCTTGTTCTCTGCAATGCACGGTTCGTTGGTGACTTCTTCTTTGGTGCGTGAAACCACTGAGACTGAATCTCAAAACTACGGTTACAAGTTCGGTCAAGAGGAAGAAACTTACAATATCGTTGCAGCTCACGGCTACTTCGGTCGTTTGATTTTCCAATACGCTTCATTTAACAATAGCCGTTCTCTGCACTTCTTCTTAGGTGCATGGCCAGTTGTGGGTATCTGGTTTACCTCTTTGGGTATTTCGACGATGGCCTTCAACTTGAATGGTTTCAACTTCAACCAATCAATTATCGACTCACAAGGTCGTGTTGTGAATACTTGGGCGGATGTGATTAACCGGGCTAACTTGGGTATGGAAGTAATGCACGAGCGTAATGCTCACAACTTCCCTCTCGACTTGGCTGCTGGTGAGTCTACCCCAGTGGCTTTGGTTGCTCCTGCTATCAATGGCTAGGTTTTAG
>NZ_JARFTR010000222.1 GCF_029167235.1 Kamptonema sp. UHCC 0994
GGGGGAGCGGGGGAGGATTTTCCCCAATTAGCAATTAGCAATTAGCAATTAGCAATTAGCAATTAGCAATTAGCAATTAGCAATTAGCAATTAGCAATTAGCAATTAGCAATTACCAATTAGCAATTAGCAATTAGCAATTAGCAATTAGCAATTACCCTTCATAGCCTTTCCCACAGTTACATTCAACTGAGCACCTAAAAGCATGACCAAAGAACTGAAATTAAGCCATAATAGCAAAATAATAAAAGTTCCAATTGTGCCGTAAGTCCAGTTATAATTGGCAAAATGGGAAACATAGAATCGCAACAAACCAGAGATTCCAGCCCAAAAAATAGCAGCTAAAATTGCTCCCGGTAAAATCGGGGTTCCTCGGTGGTGGCGACTTGGCCCATAGCGATAGATAAAGGCAAAGGCAGATGATACAATTCCTAAAGTAATTGGCCAGCGCCATAACTTCCAAATAGCTAACAAGTGCGACTCTAGGGGACAACTTTGAATTGGTAATAATTGACAATTGTAGACATCTTGTAATTCGCAATTTGATACGGCTTCCAGTAAACAACTTTGACGAGCTACAACTTGTACAATTAGATCGCTGACAAATACTACTCCGCAAGCGAGAATCAATAGCATAATTGTGCCGATACTCAACGCAATAGAAACAAGTTTTGCTTTCCAAAAAGGTCGAGTTTGAGCAGTAGGAATTTGATGGATTTGATCGAGGGCGGCCATCGCTGCACTCAAAACTCCAGAAAATGCCCAAAGTGCGCCAATAAAACTGACAGAAAATATCTCTTGGTTGCGAGTTTGGAGAATTTCTTGGATTAAGCTACGAATTAAAGTGCGAACCTGATTTGGCACTATCTCCCCTAACAGTTGCGCCATTTGATAAAGTGTTGACTGTAAGGATTCAAATAAAGCAATTGCTGCGATCGAAGCCAAAAGTGCAGGGAATAGAGCTAACATGGCATTATAGGCCATTTCAGCGGACAATCCTGGTAGGCGCTGCTGTCCGGCGCGATCGCCAACTTCCTTGATAATTGTCCAGTTTAGATGGCCAAAGAAGTTGAAAAAACGGCGCGATCGCCTAATTATGCGTCTCAGAAGCATCCAAAGCACCTGAAACATGGCTAAAATAAGGTGGCGCAAATTACGAAAAATGTTCATTATGGCTGATGTCTGATGGCACGGCAATTAGCAATTAGTAATTAGTAATTAAAAATCGATATGGCTCAGGATATCAGGCAGTGGTTAAATGAAATTAAGGCTCTGCAACAGCAGTTAGCAGAGGTTGTGCGCGATCGCGAAGCAGCTTTAGAGAGTGCGGCCCAATGGCGACAACTCTACAACACAGAAGCACAGCAGCGACGGGCGGAAGCTAAGCTAAATCAGCAAACGATCGCAGCTTTGCAAGCACAAATTCAGAAACTTCAAAGTTTCTCCTCCAGCATAGCGGATGAAAATAAGGCTGGAACTACACTCAGCCAAGAGATTGAACAATTGCAAAGCCTGGAAGAAGTGAAAGCTAAACTCATAGAAGTGCTTTTGGAACGCGATCGCGCCCGTGATGAAATCAATAACTTAGCATCCGCCCTCAAAGCAGAACAAGTTCACCACGCCGAAACTCGCAAAAGTTTAACTTCTGCCCTGGGAGATGCGGTTGATTTACTCGCCAAGGGGCAAAATGCCCGTCATGTAGAAGTCGATTTCGTCTCAGATCCAAACGATCCAAATTACTCAGTATCCGGCGAAATTCCTACTTCCAAAAATTCCTTAATTCAGCTACCACCTCTAAAATCTTAGGAAAGAAGGAAGAATGAAGAAGGATTTACTTATATTCAGATCGCTGAATAAAACAGATAGCGATCGCACTTTATATCCGCTTCCTAAATCAGCAGAAAACTAGCCGATGTAATCGCATTCTTACTCATACCAATTGTAACAGCTAACTGCTCCCCTGTCAAGAGATTTTTGATGATTGTTCCCCGATCATCCTCACTAAAATCTAACTGACTAAAACTCAAACCACCAGCTAATCCTATCAAATCTTGGCCGATGGTAAAATCACCGATAGTATCAAATCCGTGACCAGCTTTTAAGACAAAGATATCATTACCGCTACCGCCAATCAAGCTATCATTCCCCAAATCTCCATAAAGGATATCATCACCCTTTCCACCCGTGAGAGTATCATTATCTTCCCCTCCGTAAATAGTATCATTACCTTCACATCCAGCTAACACATCTGATTGTTCGTTACCACTGATTAGATCGTTACCTTCACCGCCACAGATGGTATCATTTTCCTGGTTTCCAAATAGGTAGTCATTGCCTTCACTACCCAAGATTGTATCGCTACCTTTGCCTCCATATAAAGTATCATTTTCTTTACCACCGTCGATGAAGTCATCATTTCTATTACCAAAAATGATGTCATTGCCTTCCCGGCCATTGAGAGAGTCCTTGCCTTTTCCTCCAAAGATTAAATCATCGCCCAAATCGCCGAGTATAATATCATTATTTTCATCTCCTAATAAAATGTCATTGCCGTTACCACCACTGATGAAGTCATTGCCATAATTGCCATTGAAAATGTCTTGGCTGTCACCACCATATAGGTTATCATCTCCAGATTTGCCATCAAATATATTGCCAGAGTTGCTACCAAAAAACTCATCATTTTGGGATGTACCTATTTGAAAGTTTGATACACCAAGTATGCGGTTTTCAACTGAGTTTGGTTGGTTTAAGTTGGGATATGAAATGTCGTCACAGATGCAGCTATCGTCTGGGATGTTGTTAGTTATTGGTGTGGGAGTTGGTGTTACCGATGGAGTTGGTGTCGGAGTTACCGATGGTATTGGTGTCGGAATTGGTGTTACCGATGGAGTTACCGATGGTATTGGTGTCGGAGTTGGAGTTACAGATGGAATTGGTGTCGGAGTTGCTGATGGAATTGGTGTCGGAGTTGCTGATGGAATTGGTGTCGGAGTTGCTGTAGGAATTGGTGTGGGAGTTGCTGATGGTATTGGTGTGGGAATTGGTGTAGGAGTTGGTGTCGGAGTTACTGATGGTATTGGTGTGGGAATTGGTGTGGGAATTGGTGTCGGAGTTACTGATGGTATTGGTGTGGGAGTTGCTGTAGGAATTGGTGTGGGAGTTACTGATGGTATTGGTGTGGGAATTGGTGTGGGAATTGGTGTAGGAGTTACCGATGGTGTCGGAGTTACTGATGGAGTCGGTGTTGGCGTTGGTGTTGCTACATCGTTATCAGTAATATTCGCTGTTACTGGGGTAATAGTAATCGCGTTGTAGTTAGTATCGGTGCTAGTTGCTGCGTAACTAATCGTGCTAGTATGATTCCCTTCAAGTAGGTTATCATCTACGGCTGTAACTGTGACTGTTTGCGCTACATTCCAATTAGCGGAAGTGAAAGTTAAACTATTGACACTACTGGTACTTTGACTGTCAGAATTAATGGCAATTGTGACATCATTTGTGGGTTGACTGTTTAATACGACTGTGTAACTATCAGTTGCGCCGCCTTCGGTGATATCTGTACTATTCCCAGATTGAGAAATGGTGACACCGGCTACATCGTTATCAGTAATATCAATATTTTGAGTAGTCGTGCTGCCTAATACAATACCAGAACTCGGATTACTAATAGTTAATGTGGCGGTTTCTGTTCCTTCTACTAAAGCATCATCGACAATAGTAAAGGTGGTAGTGCCTGTAGTTTGTCCGCTAGGAATGGTAATGTTAGTATTAGCGAGATTGTAATCTCCGGCGGTGATGTTAGTTCCTGAAATGCCTAAATCAACGGTTTGATTGCTAGAAACTGCACTAGAAGCTGTGGCGGTGACGGTAATTATTGTTGTTCCTACTTCAGTTCCCGAATTGCTACTAACTGATAAGTTGACAGTTGGTGCATCAACTGTTGTTGTAACTGCGGTGGCTGTGTTATTAGTTTCATCACTTTCTGTAATTGTATTATTTGGATCGACAACTGCTGTACCACTGGTAAGAGTTCCTGCACTATTCGGGGTGACATCTAAAGTCAGAGTGGCATTACTACTGGCACTGATGCTACCGCCTGTAAATTTAGCAATTCCACCTGTGGTTCCCGCGTAGGTGAAACCGTTAGAAAGGGTGGGAGTTCCTACTATAGAAAGTCCTGTGGGTAAGGTAAATTCTGCATCTACCCCTGTGGCATCAGCATTGCCAGTATTGTTAACAGTAAGAGTGTAGGTGAGGGGATTTCCTAATATTACTGGATCGGGGGAATCTGATAAGGTAATATTTAGGTCTAAGCTGTCATCATTTTGAATATTACCCGTAGCTGTATCTGTGGAAATAGTTGTTCCTGATGATGGATTAGAAAGTGTAACTGTAAAGTCTTCGTCCGGTTCAACAGTGTTATCACCTGAAACGGGAATAGTGATAGTTTGAGTAGTATCTCCGGCATTAAAGGTGACAGTACCAGAGGGGAAAGTGCCACCGAAGTCTGTCGCATCACTGGGGTTGGCTCCACTAGCAGTTACGGTATAATTTGCTGTGCTGGTAATGCTAGTATTGAGTGTTCTAGTAACAGTAAAAGTAAAGTTAGTAGTACCAGTGTTACCTTCAGGTTGGGTGCTGTTGGCTGTGCTAATGGCAAGGTCACTGAATTGTTGTAATTCATAGGCTCCGATGTCGGTAGCGGAACCAAGTGTACGGGGGAAACCTGTACCGCGTTGGTCTGTGGTGAGACTATTAGGATTAGTGCCTGCGTCGATGGCGGGACTACCAACAATTAAGGCGTGAGTTTGGGTGGGGCCGCCATTATTAGTTAAAGCGGCTAATTGGGGATTGACAGGGGTAGCAAACGTGCCGACGATGTTGCCGTTTGTGCCGTTGACGAAATTGGTGCTACCTTGATCGATACCAATTAGGTTATTGCCTTGATCGGTGAAAGAATTGCTAGAAACATCTGGATTAATAGTTCCCGACCCCGCATTGTTGGGTGTGTCAAAGTTCCCCGCCACAATGGTGTTTTGGACGTTGACAGTGCCATTCTTTCCAAAAATCCCGCCCCCATCGCCTGTGCCGTCATTGTCACTGTCCGCCGTGTTGTTGGTAATTGTGCTGCTGGTCAGGTTGATTGTGCCATTGTAGTTGTAGATTCCGCCGCTGTTGCCAGAAGTTGAATTGCCGCTGAGGGTGCTATTACTCAGGGTAGCTGTGCCGTTGACGTTGACGATCCCGCCAGCGACACTAGCCGAATTGCCGCTGAGGGTGCTGTTACTCAGGGTAGCTGTGCCGAAGAAGTTGACGATCCCGCCACCGCCTCTAGCCGAATTGCCGCTGAGGGTGCTATTGGTCAGGGTAGCTGTACTGGCGTTGAAGATCCCACCGCCGTTGAATTTAGCCAAATTGCCGCTGATGGTACTATTAGTGACGGTGAAATTGGCACCGATTTTGTTATAGATTCCGCCGCCGTTGCTATCAGAAGATGAATTACCACTGACGGTGCTGTTAGTTATGGTGGCTGTGCCGTTGTTGTTGATCCCACCGCCGTTGAATTTAACCGAATTGCCGCTGATGATGCTATTAGTTATGCTGGCTGTGCCTTTGTTGTGGATTCCGCTGCCAAAATTCGCTGAATTGCCGCTAACGGTGCTGTTGCTCAAATTCAGGGTGCTGCCATTTCCCACATTAATCCCGCCACCAGTGCCACTGGTGCTGCCATTAGCAATAGTGATGCTGTCAATATTTACTGTTGTCCCCGCACCGGAAATATTAAATACCTGCACGGCATTGTCACCGCTAACGGTTAAATTACTTGCGCCTTGCCCGTTGATACTGACTGAATCGGTGATACTTAGACTGCTGGCAAGAGCGATCGTACCGCTGATGCCGGTCAGGTCGATCGCATCTGCACCAGTAGTGTTATTGGCAGCTAAAATTGCCTCTCGCAAGCTGATTTTGCTGTCAGCGCCAGGACTAGCAATTAGGTTCGCAATACTGGTAGTATCTCCATCTGTTGTGTCGTTGGTGGTTGTGACGCTAACTGCGGCCATAGTTACCTCTCAGAGATTCAGGTTGTAATCTATGCGTTAATTTATTGCACTATAAAAAAATTTATAACTTGCTACTTTCTGGTGGCGCTAGTCAAAATGCGAAAGATTTGTTTCGCAAAATAGCTACAGGACTTATGTAACTGATACATATATTAGGGAAAATTAGAAGTTTAAACCCTTGATAGTCGTTGTCAAAACTCGTCTGACACACTCTACAATTTGATTTAAGTACAACAGTTTGGCAGGTTTTGTTTAAGCTAAATCAGCACTTACCCACGCTCGATCAAAAACCCGGTTTCTGCGTCAATATTTCTCGAAAAAAGCTATAAATTTGGTAAGAAACCGGGTTTTTTTCGTAAGTCCTATAAATTTTGTCCGAGTCCCGTTAACTCATTTAAGACTTCAGCAACGCGATTAAACACTTCCACCCAATCTCGCGGTTGCGATTGCCGAAATAATCGCATGGTAGGATACCAAGGAGTATCATTTCTTTCTAACATCCACCGCCAATCAGGACTGTTTACTCAAACACAACCTTGCAGCCAACTTAACAAATCTTCAACACTTCCCAAGTCAAAAATTGCCTCTGCCAAATTCTCTAATTGATCGCCGCGTAACTGCCGGATGCTAGTTTGAATCTCCGGCGAAATTTCACCAATCCGCCGTGCAATTACACGCAATATTAATTCTAATTGCCCTTCAATTCTCCCTTCAATTCTCCCTTCAATTCTCCCTTCAAGTCTGCCTTGAGTTATGCCCAATTCTATCCCTTTAATAATCGCACCACGCTGATCTTCAACAAACATCTCCCTCTTTTCCAATTCTTCCAATTCCTTCAAGCTTAAATTCGCTTTATTGGCAATCTCAAAGGCTGTTTGCATTGCGGGAATTGATGCCAATACCTCTGGTACTTCCTCCAATTGGGGAGAATTTTTGAGAAAATATGCCCAGCTTTGGCTTAAATTCTCAATCTCTTCCAACTCTTTCGTAAACTTAGGTAATTCCACAAAAACTAACTCTATTTCTCTCTCTACATATTCAAACTTTTCTTCGATTTCCTGGAAAACAAAATGAGTCAAAAATTTCTCAGTATTTTCAAACAAAATAAAATCTGTAATTGTCAAAGCAATCAAAGGATTTAACTTTGAGTATCCCTCCCTGGGTTTGAGTTGAGTTGCATAGGTTTTCGCGGCATTATACACCACTCGCTTAGTAAAAGCTGCAACATTAAGTACCTGCATTTCAATAATTACAGTTTTATTGCCTGTAATTTTAGCCTTAACATCCAGATAAGTATCTTTTAACCCAGTCACACTCGGCGCGGCATAAGGATCGATAATTTCCAAATCTTCAATCGTTGACTCGCCATCATACAGCATCGCATTAAGAAAGCTGATCAAAACTTCTTTGCTCTGAGGAGAAGCAAAGATTTTTTTGAATCCAAAATCGGTTTTAGCACTGATAAATTGCATAGTAGGATTTGATTGAGAGGATATTTTATATTTCAGATATTATACCATTTTGAAGAAATGCTTCAGCAACGCGATTAAACACTTCCACCCAATCTCGCGGTTGCGATTGCCGAAATAATCGCATGGTAGGATACCAAGGAGTATCATTTCTTTCTAACATCCACCGCCAATCAGGACTATAGCATAGTAAAGTCCAAACTGGCTTACCTAATGCACCAGCTAAGTGAGCAACGGAAGTATCCACAGTAATTACTAAATCTAATTGCGCGATCGCTCTTGCCGTATCTCCATAATCTCTCAGATAATAGCTTAAATCGCAGACATTAAATTCTTGCAATTTTGCTACATCTGTCGGTTTAGTGACTTTTTGCAAGCTAAAGAAATCAATATTTCTCATATTCAAAATAGGTGCGAAATCATCTAATTGACAAGAACGATTGCGATCGTTTTTATGAGTATGACTCCCACACCAAACAATCCCTAATTTTAATTTATTATACTGAGATGAATGCAGGATTGGGAAAACAACGTTTTGCTCCCTTGCTTCTAAATAGGGAATTTGAGCAGGGATTGTATCTAAAGTTGTACCCAGAATATGAGGTAAGCTCATTAATGGAGCATAAACATCAAACTCTGATGTCGCAATATCTCCCGGCGGAATCATCTTGTCAATGTGAGGAATGGTAGCAAATAAAGGCATTAAATCGGGAATGCAAACTAAAATAATGCGACAGTTCCTTTCAGCTACTAGGGGAATATAGCGAATAAATTGAATTGCATCTCCCGAACCTTGTTCGGTATGAATCAGAATAGTTTTGCCGCTTAAATCGCTACCATCCCACAAAGGTTGAGGACAAATAAATGGTGTAAAGTTATTCGTTTGCCATCTCCACTCACTTTCGGCAAAGCCTTGGGTATATTCTCCCATTTGTAATAATGCCATGCCTAAGTTAAAATGTGCATCAGGAAATTGGTAGCGAATAGCAATTGCTTTTTGATAATATTCTATCGCTTGATTTAATCTATGTTCGTGCTGGGAAATTATACCCAGATTATTGTAAGCTTCTGCATGATTAGGATCTCTAGCAATGACTTGTTCTAATTCAATAATTGCCTCTTCCCATTGTTCTTGTTCTAAATAAACCACTCCTAAGTTATACCGTGCCATCAAATAATCTGGCTTAAGTTCTAGGCATTTCTGATATTGCTGCATTGCAGCTTCCAGGTTGCCTTGATTGTAGGCATCATTGCCCAAATTCAGTAAATATTCAGTATCTTCTGGTTGTAGAATCTTCTCAGTTAATTCTACTTCTTGAAGTGCTGCATCGGGTAAAATATAAGTTGTACCTAAAAGTTGCTCGTCCCAGTTAATGACTTCGGGAAATAGAAAGCCAGGAATAATCCCAATAGCAAATATTTCTTGTACGCCATCTTCAAATCTTAAAAAAGCAATAATTTCACCAGTGTTAATATTAACTACCCACACGCCACAATTGCGTTCCGTGAGACTTTTGGTAATTGGTAATCCACTAAAAACGGCGGTTTCTCTAATTTGTGAAAGTCCAATAAATGCTAAATTTTCCCAGAAAGCTAAACCGCGAGTGAAACCTGGAACTTGAGCAACTGCGGTTAATTTTCCTGAAGTTAAGTCAACTTTAGCTAAGCTACCATTGCCTGATTCTAATACCCAAAGTTCCTCCCGATACCAGCGAGGAGAATGAGGCATAGATAAACCGCGACAGATGATTTCATTACTGGGAATATCAATGAGAATCCCCCCATTGGTTTTGTTTTTTCGCCACCCGGCGGCTTCGTTTGTTTCGCCTAATGCTGTAATATATTGTGGTTGATTATTGCGGATGCTTAAACCGTTAAGATGACAGCGATCGCTTAAATCGTAAGCATTAATAAAATTGGGCCGCCATCGGGGTACAAAACTGTGAGTTTTATCTAAGGTACACAAACAGGAAAAACGGGTATTAATAAACCAAAGTTCATCATTTGTATAAGCCATTTCGTGAATGTCAATATCTCCAGTAATATGAGTGCGGCGCGGGAGATAACAAGCATCATGTTTGCCAAGGGGTTCTAGCTTTGGCGCGACGGCTGGGACGTTGCGAAGTTCGATAATTTGGTAAGCTGTACCAAGGGCTAATTTTTCGCGATCTACTGCTAAACCCATTGGGCGATCGAAGGTTCTAAAATGGGTATTTATGCTATTATTGTCAGCACGTAGAACTATTAACTTGCCTGCTTGGTAAGTGGAAACAACTAGAGAAATACCCAGTTGAGTTAAAATATTGGGGAAATTAGTTGTATGAACGCTGGTTAAGGGGATATCTTGGGTATTCATATGACCAATGAACAATTACCTACAGATGATTAATAAAAAATTGTTACTTGTCGCCACCAGTAATCCTGGGAAAGTCAAAGAAATGTTAGAATATCTCGCAGACTTTGGCTGGGAATTGCAACTTAAACCAGATGAATTGGAAATAGAAGAAACAGGCGATACCTTCATCGCCAATGCTTGCCTCAAAGCCTCCGAAGTTGCAAAAGCTACAGGGAAATGGGCGATCGCAGATGATTCAGGCTTGACAGTAGACGCACTTAATGGTAGACCTGGGATATATTCGGCTCGCTATGGCAAAACAGACAGCGATCGCATCGAGCGATTATTAACAGAATTAGGAAACGAACAGAACCGAAAAGCTCAATTCGTATGTGCGATCGCGGTCGCCAGTCCCCACGGCGCGATCGCGATCGAAGTTGAAGGAAAATGCGATGGTGAAATCTTGTATAATCCCAAAGGTAGCAGCGGATTCGGATACGATCCTATTTTCTACGTACCAACCCAACAGAAAACCTTTGCAGAAATGACCCCCGAAGAGAAGCGATCGCACTCCCATCGAGGTCAAGCATTCCAGATCCTTTTACCGCAACTCGATAGAATTGCGATCGTTTAGCAAGGAAGAAGGAGAGGGGGAGGATGGGGAGGATGGGGGAGATGAGGAGAATTACGGACTAAGGGGAGAGGGTCAATTTCCGTCTTCCCGCCCCCCCGCCCCCCCTCTGTTAGATAGCTTCCTGGTTCTTTTCCCCAGTCCGAATGCGGATAATTTGCTCAACGGGAGAGATAAAAATCTTGCCGTCGCCGATCTCGCCAGTGCGGGAGGCAGCGATAATTTTATCAACCACCATATCAACCTGATCGTTTTCCACAACAATCTCAACCTTGAGTTTTTGCAGGAACTCAACCGTATACTCAGAACCCCGATAGCGTTCAGTTTGGCCCTTCTGACGGCCAAAACCTCTAACTTCAGAAACGGTCATTCCCACAATGCCAGCATTGACGAGCGCGATTTTCACTTCGTCAAGTTTAAACGGCCGAATAATAGCTTCTACTTTTTTCAAGTTCTTCACTCCTAACTCTTAATTTCCTAGTTTATGGCTTAGTGAGCACGACACCTCTTGATATCACCGCCACCAGAGATGATTTTGTAACATATAATACCTTATGTCTAGTTTGCCGTGAAAAATGGGTTTACTTTTTCCAGTAACTAGGTGGACAGAAATAAACGCTATAACTTTTAGGGTGGGCGCAAGCCTAAACCATCTATAGCCATGTGAATCACATCGCTTTTTAAGGGGGCGATCGCCCACCCTACATTTAATTGTGTCCATCTGCTTAACGACCTATTTGCGAAAGCAGCCACAATAGCGCCTACCTTCAGGCTAGAGTAAGAAAGTGGCAGCCTACCCTATTTGCCCTGACAAAAAAATAGAGGAAAAAGGACAAACCAGCTTTCCCGCCCTCCCTGTCTACAGTGTCAGACTTGCGTATATTTCTTTTAACCATAACTGCCGCAGGCGGTCAGCTAAACTATCGCTATGCACCCAGCCAGCCCTCCCCCTGATAGCACGGGTTTTAACGCCCTGCTGAAAAACCGTCCCTTCCTTGCTTTGTGGATTGGCCAGCTTTTTGCACAAGTAGCGGATAAGGTTTTCTATGTATTGCTAATTATCTTGCTAGAAGCCGGCGACTATCGCCCCTGGTATAGCATGGAACATTCTGATAATTCCATGCGATCGGCGATCATGGTAGCCTTCACAGTACCAGCGATTTTATTTGGCTCAGCAGCGGGAATTTTCGTTGACAGATTCTCTAAAAAGCAAATGTTGCTAGGCTGCAACCTGATTCGAGCCTTTCTAATCATGGCACTGCCTTTTTTGCCGAAAGCCTTTATCATCCTGTTGGTGATTACTTTTCTAGTTTCCACTGTCACCCAATTTTTCGCCCCAGCCGAACAGGCCGCTATCCCCCTAGTAGTGCCGAAAAAAGGATTAATGACCGCCAATAACCTCTTCGCCTCATCCACAATGGGAGGTATAATTGTCGGCATGACCATTGGCGAACCTCTACTAAGTTTTTCAAAAGATACCGTAGGTGAAAGTGCTCAAGAGTTCTTGCTGGGAGGAGTTTACCTAGTTTCTGCGGTTTTGATTTATCTGATGCAGGTAAAAGAAACTGAAGCATCGCCTCACGCAGTGTTAATTCATCCCCTGCATGACTTAAAAGAAGGCTTACGATATCTCAAGCAAAACCGCCTTGTTAGCAACGCAATGGTACAGTTGACGATTTTGTATTCTGTATTTGCCTCCTTACAAGTGTTAGCAATTTCTCTCTCTGGCAAAATTGGTCTCAAAGAAACTCAATTTGGCTTTGTGCTGGCGGCGGCGGGAGTGGGTATGGTCTTCGGTGCAGGTTTGTTAGGGCATTTTTCAGACCGCTTGCACAATAAGCCTCTGCCTTTGATTGGTTTTTTGATGATGGGTTTTGTTTTAGGGATGTTTGCCTTTACCAGGTATTTATGGCTGGGATTGAGTCTGAGTGGTTTGTTTGGCTTGGGCGCTTCTTTGATTAACGGCCCGATGCAAGCCTTAATTCAAGAAAAGACCCCGGAATCTATGCGAGGTAAGGTTTTTGGCTTTCAGAATAATGCGATTAATATTGCTTTAAGCCTTCCTCTAGCTATTACTGGCCCACTGACGGATGCCGTTGGTAAAGCTGTGGGTTCGGAGGATTTGGGTTTGCGCGTCGTGCTTTTGAGCCTGGGGCTTTTGGTTGCCCTTATGGGTGCGGCAGCTTGGCACAATACTCGTGATGTTTTGCAGGATAGCGTGTGAGCAAAGAAACAAAGAAATAAGCCGTATTTTCTATCACTTATTCCGCAATCCCTAGGTAGCGCAAACAGGTAGAACGGAAAAGTTAAATTTTAAAACGCTCTTTTAGGGCGTTTTTTTGGTTTTCGATCGCAAGCCCTAAGAGAATTTCCAAAGATTGCCAACTGTCACAGTGACAGTTGAACCGGGTAGGCTACGGACGTATTTTTGGGTGGGAAGGTTAAAGCCGTCCTAGCGGACAAGAAAAATACTAGAATCACTAGATGGTTAAGATAGATGGATAAATAAATGAGTTCGCTTACCCAGAAAAAGCTGAAAATAAACAGTCTCAAAGACGTTTTACTGGAAGTGTACTAGAAAAACCTATATTAAATGGCTAAAGGTATTGATATTAAGCATGAGTATTGACATTCTGATTGTTCTGCTACTGATTGCCCTCAATGGACTGTTTGTGATGTCAGAGATGGCCATCGTCTCGGTACGGAAGGTGCGACTGCAACAGATGGCTAACTCTGGCTCGAAAAAAGCCCGCGTGGCGCTGGATTTGGCTAATGCCCCGAATCAGTTTTTGCCGACTGTTCAAATTGGGATCACGCTACTCGCGATCGTCTCTGGTGCCTTCGGCGAAACTACTTTCTCTAAGAGGGTAGAGCCGATTTTCCATCAGATACCCTTTCTTGCGCCCTACAGCCAGCCAATTTCGACTGCGATCGCAATTTTGCTGATCACCTATCTAACGCTGATTATTGGCGAATTAGTGCCAAAGCGACTGGCTTTGAACAACCCAGAACCGATCGCCGCATTAGTTGCTATTCCCATGCGAATGCTTTCAAAGATTGGTTCTCCTGTGGTTAGCTTGTTAAGCTACTCAACTGATTTGGTACTGCGGCTGTTGGGGATTACGCCGTCTACGGAACCACAAGTTACGGAAGAAGAGATTAAGGTTTTAATCGAGCAAGGTACTGAAGCAGGAACCTTTGAAGAAGCAGAACAAGATATGGTTCAAAGGGTATTTCGTTTAGGCGATCGCAGAGTTAGCGCCCTAATGACCCCTAGACCAGATATTATTTGGCTAGATTTAGAGGATACAGGGGAAGAAAATCGCCAGAAAATGCTCGATAGCGCCCATTCCCGCTTTCCCGTTTGTCAAGGCGGCCTCGACAATGTTATCGGTTTAATTCACGTTACTGATTTATTGTCCCGCAGTTTAGCAGGTCAAGCTCTTGATTTGACAGCACAATTAAGACGACCCCTTTTTGTACCAGAAAGTACGCGGGGCTTAAAAGTTTTAGAGCTTTTCAAGCAATTTAGCAATCACATTGCCTTAGTTGTTGATGAATACGGTGTCATTCAAGGATTGGTTACACTCAACGATATTTTAGTCGAACTCGTCGGTGACATTCCCTCTGTCGAAGATGAAGATGAACCCCAAGCTGTACAACGAGAAGATGGTTCTTGGCTTTTGGATGGAATGTTACCAGTAGAAGAGTTTTTTGAGCTTTTTAATATTGAAGAATTATCTCCAGATCAGAGAGGTAGCTATCATACAATGGGTGGTTTTGTAATCACAAATTTGGGTCGCATCCCTTCTGCTGCGGAGCATTTTGAATGGAATGGATTGCGCCTTGAAGTTGTAGATATGGACGGCAACCGAGTTGACAAAGTGTTAGTAATGCCTATGCCGTTAACTTCAGATGAACCGCAAACTGAATAATTATTTTTAATTGGTAATTGGTAATTGGTAATTGGTAATTGGTAATTGGTAATTGGTAATTGCTACCTTCCCCATCTCCCCTGCTCCCCCTCTCCCCCATCTCCCTCAAATCCCCTTAACTACCAGCACCGAACAAGTAGCATCCGCCACCACCTGAGAACTGACCGAACCCTCCAAAATTCGCTTCAAACCCGTTAACCCCCTACTCCCAATCACAATTAAATCAGCCTTATAAATATTAGCCAAACGCACAATTTCTTCCGCCACATCTCCTGCTACAATCTCTACCTCACTCTTGCAAGGTAACTTCTCCCGATAAGATTGCAGCAGCTTTTCAATGTGTCGATAGGGTAGTTCCTCAGAATTAAAATGAGGCTTGTCAGCAATCAATTCAAACTCAGACCCCGCAGAAGAAACCACATGAGAGAGAATAACTTTTGTCTCTGGTTCTAGCCGAAATTGGTGTACAGCTACCATTACCTGCTCTATAGATTGCGAACCGTCAAGAGCCACCAAAATATTCTTAAACACTAAAATTCCTCATCCCCGATATTTTCAGTCCGCAGCCGCACCGAGTCAGCGTGAGAAGGCAAACCCTCTGCTTTCGCTAAAGCATTTATAGTTTTAGCTACTTTTTGCAGCGCCGTCGGCGAGTATTGAATCAAGCTGGAGTGTTTCATAAACGTTTCCACTCCCAGTGGTGAGGCGTAGCGGGCGGCCCCCGAAGTGGGTAGCGTGTGATTTGGCCCCGCTAAATAGTCTCCCACAGCTTCCGGCGTGGAGCAACCTAAGAAAATTGCTCCTGCGTGGCGGATTTGCTCAAGCAGAGCCCAAGGATCGGCAACTTCCAGCTCTAAGTGTTCGGGAGCGAACTCGTTAGATAGTTCTGCCGCAGCTTTCAGGGAGTCCACTACTACTACTAAACCGTAATTTGCGATCGCCTTTTCAGTTAAAGTCCGGCGCGGGTGTTCCGCCAACTGTCGATCTACTTCTGTCACCACCTTTCTCGCCAATACCGAGTCTGTGGTTAGTAAAATCGCCGCCGCCATTGAATCGTGTTCAGCTTGGGCCAACATATCTGCTGCCACATACACGGGATTTGCAGAACCGTCGGCGATAATCAACACTTCTGACGGCCCCGCCAAAGTGTCAATACCTACAGTCCCGTAGACCAGCTTCTTCGCCAGAGTTACATAAATATTGCCGGGGCCAGTGATTAAGTCTACCTTGGGGATACTGTCTGTACCGTAGGCCAAAGCTGCGATCGCTTGCGCTCCTCCCACCCGATAAATTTCCTCAATTCCGGCTTCCTGGGCCGCCACTAGCACCGCAGGATTGATCTTTTTCTCCGGCCCTGGGGGAGTACACATCACAATGCGCGGTACCTTAGCCACCTTAGCTGGCACAGCATTCATCAGCACCGTACTAGGATAAGCCGCCTGTCCCCCAGGAACGTAAAGCCCAGCCCGGTCTACAGGTGTGTAGCGCTTACCCAAAACTACCTCGTCTTCCCCAAACTGCACCCATGATTTAGGGATGCGCTGTCGGTGAAAAGCTTCGATCTGTTGGCAAGCCAAGCGGATTGCATCTAATAATTCTTTGGATACTTGCTGGTAGGCCGCGTCCAATTCGGAGCCGCTTACCCGTAAGTCTTCGACATTCAGGGAAAGATGGTCGAATTCAGCCGTGTAGTGCAGCAGAGCCCTGTCGCCTTTACGCTTTACGGCTTGCAGCACTTCCCGCACCGTTGCCTCTTTATGAACAACCAAGTCGTCGTGGGTGCGATCGCAGATTCGTCGCAGTTCAGCTTGTGCTTCAACCCACTGAGTTATGATTCGCAGCATGGAGATTAGGAATGCCTACCGTAGGAATTGCCCGCCAAAAGAGCGGGGGAGCAGGGGGAGGGGGAGGGCGGAGCGGAGGCGGAGCCGGGGGAGAGGGAGCGGGGAGATTTTTTCACCCCTGCTCCTGTGCTCAAGAGCGCCCCTGCTCAAGAGCGCCCCTGCTCCTCTACTAACCCTTAATCCTTGTTATAGCTTAACCTAGATTTTTTGGGGAATCGCGATTTTATGAGAATAGATGTTATATTAGTTTGTCCGGTACTTTGTATTTTTAATTCAATACCAGCCAGAAATCACTGCCGACTATGCCCAATATTAAGTCCGCCATCAAACGAGTCGAAATCGCCGAGCGCAACCGACTTCAAAACAAAGCCTACAAGTCTGCTGTCAAAACTCTGATGAAGAAATATTTGGCAGCCGTTGACACCTACGCCGCCGCTCCCACTCCCGAATCAATGGAGCAAGTACAGCAGCGGATGTCAGAGGCTTTTAGCAAAATTGACAAAGCTGTAAAGCGCGGCGTGCTACACCGCAATAATGGCGATCGCAAAAAATCTCGCTTGGCTAAGGCTCTCAAACGCAAGCAGCCCCCAGTTGCTAGTTAAAAATTAAAAATTAAAAATTAAAAAATGATAAGCTTCATTTTTGGTTTTGCATTTTTAATTTTTAATTGATAATTCTGACATACTCCTAAAAAAATAGTGCAGCTAATTGACACTCACGTTCACATTAACTTTGAGGCGTTTAAAGACGACTTAGATGCTGTACGAGAGCGTTGGCGAGAAGCTGGAGTCGTCCATCTGGTTCATTCCTGCGTAGAGCCGGAAGAATTTGCGGGAATTCAGGCGATCGCCAACCGCTTTAAGGAGGTATCCTTTGCCGTAGGTCTCCACCCCCTAGATGCGGACAAGTGGACGGAATCGACAGGAGAACAGATTTTAGAGTTGGCTAGTTCAGACTCTAGAGTAGTGGCGATCGGCGAAACCGGGTTGGACTTTTACAAAGCAGATAATGTCCAGCAACAGGTGAAAGCCTTTACATCTCAACTCGCGATCGCCCAAAAGCTAAACAAACCCGTCATCATCCACTGTCGTGACGCAGCAGCGCCAATGGCAGAAATGTTGCGAGAATTTTGGCAAACTTCTGGGCCAGTTCGAGGCGTGATGCACTGCTGGGGAGGAACCCCAGAAGAAACCGAATGGTTCTTAGACCTCGGTTTCTACATCAGCTTCAGCGGAACTGTCACCTTTAAAAAAGCTGTCCAAATTCAAGAATCAGCTTGCAGAGTCAACAGCGATCGCCTTCTGATCGAGACAGACTGCCCATTTCTCGCCCCCGCCCCCAATCGCGGCAAACGCAACGAACCAGCCTACGTGCGCCACGTAGCCGAGGAAGTTGCTAGATTAAGAGGAGTGCCCTTAGAAACTCTCTGCCAGCAAACGACCCAAAATGCCTGCGATCTATTTGACCTTTCAGAGCATAAATAGTGCGAAAATATAAGGTCGGGGATTAAAAATCAGCCCTTGAGCAAAACTGGCATTAATCCATAAATTGTCGATTACGCCACTTACCCCAAAAACAAAAGGTCTACAGCCTGCTAGTATCGCAATTGCGTCCTATAATTTAAAGAGAGGAAACCGCGATCGGAATGAATTGGCACTGTATCTTCAAAAATATCAAAAATCGCGAGTTCCGCTTGCGGAATTTAATCACACCAATGTCATCAATTTTAGTAGTCAATTGTGGAGACGCTTTCCCCAAGACTGGCAGGGCAATAGAACGCATCAGAGCATATTCTCTCTTAGAATCCCTGTACAGTACGTCGGTTGTCGGTCTTGGTGGGGTATTGTGTTCCTTGCGAACTGCTACCAGACAATCTGCATATAAATATTCCCTAACAAAGCAATAAGCGAAAAACAACCATTAGAAATCAATTAAAAATTAAAAATTAAAAATTAAATTCCCTCATTTTTAATTTTGCATTTTTAATTTTTAATTCTTGTAGACAAGGCCAGAGCCACACAGTTTGAGGAAACCCATGACAAATCTGATTTACACACCACAACCCAGCTTTACCTTGCCTGACCTAATCGAAATTCAGCGGGCATCATTTCGCTGGTTTCTAGAATCCGGCCTGATCGAAGAACTAGACAGCTTTTCCCCAATCAGCGACTACACCGGCAAACTAGAACTTCACTTCATGGGCAAAGACTTCAAACTCAAGCGGCCCAAATATGACGTAGACGAAGCCAAACGCCGGGATAGCACCTACGCCGTCCAGATGTACGTACCCACCCGCCTAATCAACAAAGAAACAGGCGAAATCAAAGAAATGGAAGTCTTCATCGGCGACTTACCCTTGATGACAGAGCGCGGTACATTTATCATTAACGGCGCAGAGCGAGTCATAGTCAACCAAATCGTGCGATCGCCCGGAGTCTACTACAAATCCGAAACCGACAAAAACGGCCGCCGCAGCTACAACGCCTCCCTCATCCCCAACCGAGGCGCGTGGTTGAAATTTGAGACCGATAAAAACGACTTAGTATGGGTGCGAATCGACAAAACCCGCAAACTCTCAGCCCAAGTCTTGCTCAAGGCTCTAGGACTGAGTGACGGTGAAATCCTCGACTCTTTGCGCCACCCCGAATACTTCCAGAAAACCATCGAAAAAGAAGGTCAGTTCGGGGAAGAAGAAGCCCTAATGGAACTCTATCGCAAGCTGCGACCGGGGGAACCTCCCACCGTCACGGGGGGAGAACAGTTGCTAAACTCCCGCTTCTTTGACCCCAAACGCTACGACCTCGGAAAAGTAGGGCGCTACAAACTGAATAAAAAATTGCGCCTCTCCGTTCCCGACACCATGCGCGTGCTCACTCCCCAAGATATTCTCTCTTGCGTGGATTATCTGATTAACTTGGAATTTGATATCGGTCAGACAGACGATATCGACCACTTAGGCAATCGACGGGTGCGATCGGTAGGCGAACTATTGCAAAACCAAGTCCGGGTTGGTCTTAACCGTTTAGAACGGATTATTCGGGAACGGATGACAGTTAGCGATGCCGAATCTCTGACTCCAGCTTCCCTGGTGAATCCCAAACCATTAGTAGCAGCAATTAAGGAATTTTTCGGGAGTTCCCAGCTATCGCAGTTCATGGATCAGACTAATCCCCTGGCAGAACTGACCCACAAACGCCGTCTTTCAGCCTTGGGCCCCGGCGGTTTGACCAGGGAAAGGGCGGGTTTTGCCGTCCGGGATATTCACCCTTCCCACTACGGCCGGATTTGCCCGATTGAAACGCCGGAAGGCCCCAATGCGGGTTTGATTGGTTCCTTGGCAACTCACGCGCGGGTGAATCCCTACGGATTTTTGGAAACGCCGTTTTATCCCGTAGAGAAAGGGCGAGTGTTGCGCGATCGCGCCCCTGCTTACATGACTGCGGATGAAGAAGATGACCTCCGCGTTGCCCCTGGTGACATTCGTACTGATGCTGAAGGCAACATTCAAGGGGATTCCGTACCCGTCCGCTATCGCCAGGAGTTCACGACTACAACTCCCATGCAGGTAGACTATGTGGCCGTGTCTCCCGTGCAGATTGTCTCTGTGGCAACTTCCCTGATTCCTTTCCTCGAACACGATGACGCGAACCGGGCGCTGATGGGTTCTAATATGCAGCGGCAAGCAGTACCTTTGTTATTACCAGAACGCCCCTTAGTGGGTACTGGTTTAGAAGCTCAGGCGGCACGAGATTCGGGGATGGTGGTAGTTTCTAAGTTTGATGGGGAAGTTGTATATATTGATGCAACCAGGATTATTGTTAAAACGATTAAGCCTGGTGCTGCTGAGGAAGAGTTGCATTTTAGCATTCGCGACTACAGCGATTTGCGGCAGAAAAATCCCTATGCTTTTAAGGTAAAATATGCCGGTTTTATTGAGTACGAACTTCAGAAATACCAGCGTTCCAACCAGGATACTTGTCTGAATCAGCGGCCGCTGATTTATGAAGGGGATTTTGTCGTGGCGGGGCAGGTATTGGCAGATGGCTCTTCTACGGAGGGAGCAGAGTTGGCTCTGGGTCACAATATCTTAGTAGTTTATATGCCTTGGGAAGGCTACAACTATGAAGATGCAATGTTGATTTCTGAGCGGTTAGTTTATGAGGATGTTTATACTTCTATTCACATTGAGAAGTATGAAATTGAAGCTCGGCAAACTAAATTGGGGCCTGAAGAAATTACCCGCGAAATTCCGAATGTAGGGGAAGATTCCCTGCGTCAATTAGACGAACAAGGCATTATCCGTAAGGGGGCCTGGGTAGAAGCTAGCGATATTTTGGTGGGGAAAGTTACGCCCAAGGGAGAAAGCGACCAACCGCCAGAGGAGAAATTACTGCGGGCAATTTTCGGGGAGAAGGCCCGCGATGTCCGAGATAATTCTCTGCGAGTTCCCAACGGGGAGAAGGGGCGCGTCGTGGACGTGCGGGTGTTTACGCGCGAACAGGGCGATGAATTGCCACCGGGGGCGAATATGGTGGTGCGGGTGTACGTGGCCCAGAAACGCAAGATCCAAGTGGGAGATAAGATGGCGGGGCGACACGGGAATAAAGGTATCGTCTCGCGGATTTTGCCGAAGGAAGATATGCCTTATTTGCCCGATGGCCGGCCTGTAGATATTGTCCTCAATCCTTTGGGCGTACCGTCGCGGATGAACGTAGGCCAGATTTTTGAATGCCTGTTGGGATGGGCGGGAGAGAATTTGGGCTTGCGGTTTAAGATCGTACCTTTTGATGAAATGCACGGGGCTGAGAAGTCGCGGGAAAGCGTACACGGGAAGTTACTAGAAGCGCGGGAGAAGACGGGTAAGGATTGGATTTTTGATGAAAATCATCCAGGGAAGTCTACAGTTTATGACGGACGAACTGGGGAGGCTTTCGATCGCCCGATTACTGTGGGAGTGGCTTATATGCTGAAGCTGGTTCACTTAGTTGATGATAAGATTCACGCGCGATCAACAGGGCCCTATTCTTTGGTGACTCAACAACCTTTGGGTGGTAAAGCACAGCAGGGAGGTCAACGGTTTGGAGAGATGGAAGTATGGGCTCTGGAGGCCTTTGGGGCGGCTTATACTTTGCAGGAACTTTTAACTGTGAAGTCCGATGATATGCAGGGGCGCAATGAGGCGCTGAATGCGATCGTTAAGGGTAAGGCGATACCACGTCCTGGTACGCCGGAATCCTTTAAGGTGCTAATGCGCGAGTTGCAGTCTTTGTGTTTGGACATTGCCGTTCACAAGGTAGAGACTGCGGAAGATGGGTCTTCGCGAGATGCAGAGGTCGATTTGATGGCTGATGCTCTTGGGAGGCGATCGCCTTCTCGGCCTACTTACGAATCGATTTCTAGAGATGAAATTGAAGACGAAATGTAGAATAGTTAACAGTTAACAGTTAACTGTTAACTGTTAACTGTTAGGTTTCGTAGTAGTAGCAACTTTAGTTGCTTGTCTTTCTAGAATTGAGCGACTAAAGTTACTAAGAGTTTGATAGATGACAGCATTGTGAGTTTTTTTTAGTAATAACTCACAAATTTAAGGAGTAAATATGGCTAAATTAGAACAAAGATTTGACTACGTTAAAATTGGGTTAGCTTCTCCAGAACGGATACGACAATGGGGAGAAAGAACATTACCAAATGGTCAAATTGTTGGAGAAATTATAAAACCAGAGACAATAAATTACAGAACATTAAAACCCGAAATGGACGGCCTATTCTGCGAGCGGATATTCGGGCCTGCAAAGGATTGGGAATGTCATTGCGGTAAATATAAAAGAGTCAGACATAGAGGCATTGTCTGTGAAAGATGCGGTGTCGAAGTCACTGAATCCCGCGTCCGCCGTCACCGCATGGGCTTTATTAAATTAGCAGCTCCAGTTGCCCATGTTTGGTATCTGAAAGGGATTCCTAGTTACATGGCAATTCTATTAGATATGCCCTTGCGGGATGTCGAACAAATTGTCTATTTCAACGCTTATGTTGTTCTCAACGCCGGTAATGCAGATAATCTTACCTACAAACAACTGCTGGCTGAAGATGCTTGGCTGGAAATCGAAGACCAACTCTACAGCGAAGACTCTGAATTGTCCGGCGTAGAAGTTGGCATCGGTGCAGAAGCATTGCAAACTTTACTGCAAAACATCAACTTAGAATCAGAAGCAGAACAGTTGCGAGAAGATATTGCCGGCGCAAAGGGTCAGAAACGGGCAAAACTAATTAAGCGCTTGCGAGTGATTGACAACTTCATTGCTACTGGCTCAAAACCAGAGTGGATGGTGTTATCTGTAGTTCCCGTCATTCCCCCCGATTTGCGGCCGATGGTGCAACTAGACGGGGGCCGATTTGCGACTAGCGACCTTAATGACCTCTATCGTCGCGTAATTAATCGCAACAATCGCCTCGCCAGACTCCAAGAAATTCTCGCCCCAGAAATCATCATCCGCAACGAAAAGCGGATGCTGCAAGAGGCTGTGGACGCGCTGATTGATAATGGCCGCCGGGGACGCACAGTAGTGGGAGCAAATAATCGCCCGCTGAAATCCCTTTCAGACATCATTGAAGGTAAACAGGGGCGCTTCCGGCAGAACTTGCTAGGTAAACGGGTGGACTACTCTGGTCGTTCCGTAATCGTAGTCGGGCCAAAGCTGAAAATTCATCAATGCGGTTTGCCAAGGGAAATGGCGATCGAACTTTTCCAGCCTTTCGTCATCCACCGCTTAATCCGGCAAGGATTAGTCAACAATATCAAAGCAGCGAAAAAGTTGATCCAACGCAGCGATCCTTCAGTGTGGGATGTGCTCGAAGAAGTGATCGAAGGCCATCCAGTGCTGCTTAACCGGGCTCCGACGCTTCACCGCTTAGGAATTCAAGCTTTTGAACCAATTTTGGTAGAAGGCAGAGCGATACAATTACACCCCTTAGTCTGTCCCGCCTTCAACGCTGACTTTGATGGCGACCAAATGGCCGTTCACGTACCTTTATCCCTGGAATCCCAGGCAGAGGCAAGGCTGCTGATGCTGGCATCTAATAATATCTTGTCACCAGCGACAGGACGGCCGATTGTAACGCCTTCTCAGGATATGGTGCTGGGGTGCTACTACTTGACAGCGGAAAATCCCCAGGCCCAAAAAGGGGCAGGTCGTTATTTCGCTAATTTTAACGATGCAGTTATTGCCTACGAACAGGGAATAATTCATCTCCATTCTTACGTCTGGGTACGCTTTGACGGAGAAGTGGAAAATGTAGAGGCGGAGGGCGATCCGAAGGTGGAAACTTTGGCCAACGGTAGTGTGAGTAAGGAGTACAAGTTCCGCCGAGTGCGGGAGGATAAAGATGGGGTGATGCTTTCTCAATACATCCGCACGACGGCGGGGAGAATTATTTACCACCAAACAATTCAATCGGCAATTAATAGTTAACGGCTAATGGCTAATGGCTAATGGCTAATGGCTAATGGTAAGAAAAAGTTGTGAGTTAAAGATTTAATTTCATAGCTGATATGTACCAAATTAGCAATTAGCAATTAGCAATTAGCAATTAGCAATTAGCAATTAGCAATTAGCAATTAGCAATTAGCAATTAGCAATTAATAACAGGAAAGATAATGGCAGACAACAAAGTGATTTTTCGCAACCGTGTTGTGGATAAGGGTCAGCTCAAGAAATTGATTTCTTGGTCATTCACTCACTGCGGAACAGCGCGGACGGCAACTCTGGCAGACCGACTCAAGGATTTGGGTTTCCGGTACGCGACTAGAGCGGGGGTTTCTATTAGTGTGGATGACTTGGTGGTACCACCGTCGAAGCGATCGCTAATTGAAGCAGCCGAAGAAGAAATTCGCACAGCGGAAACTCGCTATACAAGGGGAGAAATTACGGAAGTAGAGCGGTTCCAGAAAGTAATTGATACTTGGAATAGCACTTCTGAAGACCTCAAGGATGAAGTTGTCAAGAATTTCCGGGCTTCCGATCCCCTGAATTCTGTTTATATGATGGCTTTCTCTGGGGCGCGGGGCAACATCTCCCAGGTGCGGCAATTAGTAGGAATGCGGGGTTTGATGGCAGACCCGCAAGGGGAAATCATCGACTTGCCGATTAAGACTAATTTCCGGGAAGGTTTAACTGTCACGGAGTATATTATTTCCTCCTACGGCGCACGGAAAGGATTGGTGGATACGGCATTGCGGACGGCGGATTCGGGTTATTTAACGCGCCGACTGGTGGATGTTTCCCAAGATGTGATTGTCAGAGAATTTGACTGCGGGACAACGCGATCGCTGCGAGTCCGTCCCATGTCTGACGGTCAGAAAATATTGATTCCCCTCAGAGACAGGCTATTTGGACGGGTACTGGCCGCCGATGCGATCGACCCAAAAACAGGAAAACCTGTCAAAGCTGGAGAATTATCGGCAGTTCGCAACCAAGCCTGTGATGAAGAGTTAGCGGTAGCTATAGATAAAAGTGGATTATCTGAGGTGATGGTGCGATCGCCCCTGACTTGCGAATCAACGCGGTCAGTTTGTCAGCATTGTTATGGTTGGTCGTTAGCCCACGCTGGGATGGTGGATTTGGGAGAAGCGATCGGGATTATTGCCGCGCAGTCGATTGGAGAACCGGGAACCCAGTTAACCATGCGGACGTTCCACACAGGCGGTGTATTTACTGGGGAAGTCGCCAAACAAGAAAGAGCCGAATTTGCTGGGACTGTCAGCTTTCAGGATTTGCGCGTCCGTCCTTTCCGTACCCGACACGGGGAAGACGCATTTGTGGCAGAAAATAATGGCTTGTTAGTGCTGACTGGGGAAGCGGGCAGCGGTCAAGGTAAAAAAGCGACTAAAGCTACTAAAGTGGCGATCGCCGTCGTCCAAGGTTCGACCCTAATGGTCAAAGATGGGGCAACGGTAAAACCAGGAGACTTCTTAGCGGAAGTACCTCTAGGCGGTCGGGCGGCCCGAAAAACTACGGAAAAAGTGACTAAAGACGTAGCGACGGATTTAGCTGGCGAAGTCAAATTCGATGGCGTAGTCCCAGAAGAAAAAACCGACCGCCAAGGAAACACCACCCGCATTGCCTCTAGGGGTGGTTTGATTTGGATTTTATCGGGTTCGGCCTATAACTTACCGCCATCTGCCGAACCAGCGGTCAAAAATGGCGATCGCATTAAATCTGGCGGCGTACTCGCTCAAACTAAGCTAGTTTCAGAACATGGCGGCTTGGTGCGGATAGCTGACCAACGGGAAATCGAAATTATCACCGCTTCGGTACTTCTAGACCGGGCAAAAGTACGGGTAGAAAGTGCCGGAGGCCGCGACCACTATACGATTGAAACCATCGGCGATGAAGAAAATGCCGCAGGTTCTAAAGTACAGCGGTTTTCGCTCTTAGCTACTCCCGGCTCTAAGGTACAAAATGGGGAAGTTGTCGCTGAGTTAATGGACGATACTTACCGTACCGCCACTGGTGGAATTATCAAATATGCCGGTGTGGAAGTACACAAGCGCGGTAAGGCAAAGCTGGGCTATGAAGTAGTCAAAGGCGGCACTTTACTCTGGGTTCCCGAAGAGTGCCACGAGGTAAATAAAGATATTTCCCTGCTGTTAGTAGAAGACGGTCAATACGTTGAAGCTGGAGCAGAAGTAGTCAAAGATATTTTCTGCCAAACTAACGGCGTAGTCGAGGTGATGCAGAAAAATGACATCCTCCGTGAAATTGTGATTAAACCAGGGGAACTGCACTTAATTGATGGCCCCGTTGGAACTCTGGCCGAAGGGAAGATTGTCAATCCCGGCACTGAAGTCATTCCGGGCTTAATTGCCCAAGAACTGAGGTATGCCGAGTATGTGGAAACTACTGAAGGGCCCGCATTATTATTGCGGCCAGTAGTAGAGTTTCCCGTTCCCGATCGTCCTAGCGTACCTTCTCAAACTGCGATCAGCGAATCTATTGCCCTCCGCGCCGTACAACGCCTGCCTTATAAAGATGGGGAACGGGTAAAATCCGTAGATGGGCTGGAGTTATTGCGGACGCAGTTAGTGCTGGAAATTGGTAACGATGCCCCCTACTTAGCAGCGGATATTGAACTGTTGCCCGATGAAGAAGAACCGGGGTCAATGCGTTTGCAACTGGTGATTCTGGAATCTCTGGCAATTCGGCGAGATGCGATCGCTGATCCTACTCAAGGCAGCACCAATACGGGGCTACTCGTCAAAGATGGTGATGTGATCGCACCGGGGGCCGTTGTAGCGCGGACGGAGATTCTCTGTAAAGAAACTGGGGAAATTCGCGGTATTCGCGGACGGAGTAACGAGCCTGTACGTCGGATTTTAATCGTCCGCGATGCCGATTTGATGTCGATTGAGGTTTCTGGGACTCTGGCAATACAACCGGGTTCTCTGGTAGTAGCTGGTGCGGAAATTGCACCGTCGGTGTTTATCGAAGAATCTGGACAGGTGATTTCTGTTGAGGCAATAGCGAGTGGGAACGAAGATGCAGCATCGGCCGTGTCTGTGCCCAAGCACCGTTTAACTATGCGAATTGCTAGACCTTATCGGGTTTCCAATGGTGCTGTACTCCACGTCCAAGACGGGGATTTAGTACAACGGGGCGATAACTTAGTGATTCTGGTCTTTGAACGGGCGAAGACGGGGGATATCATCCAGGGTTTGCCTCGGATTGAAGAGTTACTGGAAGCCCGGAAGCCGAAGGAAGCCTGTATTTTGGCTAAGCGGGCTGGTGTTGCTCAGGTCGATATGGATGAAGACGGGGCAGGTATGAAGGTAATTGAGGATGATGGTCGGATTGAAGATTATCCGATGTTACCTGGTCAGAATGTGGTGGTGTCTGAGGGGCAACGGGTGGAGGCTGCCGATCCTTTGACTGATGGCCCTGCGAATCCCCATGAGATTGTGGATATTTTCTTCTCGGCTCTCAAGGAGCGCGGAGCTTCTACTTGGGATGCTGCTTTGTTGAGTTTCCAGCAGGTGCAGGCGTTTTTGGTGAATGGGGTGCAGGAGGTTTATCAATCTCAGGGGATTGATATTTCTGATAAGCACATTGAGGTGATTGTGCGCCAGATGACGAATAAGGTGCGGATTGATGATGGCGGCGATACTACTATGTTGCCAGGGGAGTTGGTGGAGTTACGGCAGGTGGAACAGGTGAATGAGGCGATGAGTATTACTGGCGGTGCGCCGGCGGATTATACTCCCGTGTTGCTGGGGATTACTAAGGCTTCGCTGAATACTGATTCGTTTATCTCTGCTGCTTCCTTCCAGGAGACTACGCGGGTGCTGACTGAGGCGGCGATTGAGGGTAAATCTGACTGGCTGCGGGGCCTGAAGGAGAATGTGATTATTGGGCGGTTGATTCCGGCGGGGACTGGATTTAATGCTTATGAGGATTCTCTGAATGCCGATCTGGCTTACGATGCTGGGGTATTTGATGAGGTGTCTGAGGGGGTTGAGGATGTGGTTCTAGACGATCGCATTGCTCGTCGCGCTTATACTTCTGACCGCAGTTTCGATGTTAAAACTGCTGCGGAGGATGATGTTGATGTTGATATTGATGTTGACATTGATGAGGATGATGATGATTTTGAGGAGGAGGCGATCGTTATTGATGATGAATTAGAAGAGGGTGCTGAGGATGCGATCTCTTCAATCATGGAGGATGATGACATGATTGGCTATGATTTTGATGAGGATGAAGATTAAATGGTTAACGGTTAACGGTTAACAGTTAACAGTTAACCGTTAACCATTAACTATTAACTATTTAAGTTGTGCCGTTGTGACGTAAATTTCTTTTGTTAGGTCAAGGCGGCGCACTTTTAGTTTGAGAGTTTGACCAACTTTGCTATTTTCTACGATGTTTTGTATCTGAGCGGCGCTAGTCACAGATTCGTTATCAATTCCGACTATGACATCGCCACTGCGAATTCCCGCTTTCAGAGCGGGGGTATCTGGCATAACTCGCATGACAAGTACGCCATTGATTTCTAACACTCTAAAGGGAGCGTTAGGGTCAGTGTTATTTTCTCTGGCGATTTCTGGGGTCAGCGTGACCATTTGGATGCCTAGAAAGGGGTGGCTGACTTCTTCTCCTTTGGCTAACTGGACAATAATTGTTTTTGCTTTATTAATGGGGATAGCAAAGCCGATTCCCATCGCATCAGGGCGAATGGCTGTGTTGATGCCGATTACTTCTCCAGACTCATTGAGGAGGGGGCCACCGGAGTTGCCGGGGTTGATGGCTGCGTCGGTTTGAATGAAGTCGAGCCGTTTGTCGGGGATACCGACGGCTGCGGATGAGCGTTTGAGGGTGCTGATGATGCCGAGGGTTACGGTGTTGTCAAATCCGAGGGGGTTGCCTACGGCGATCGCCCAGTCTCCTACTTGTACAGCGTCGGAGTCTCCTAAGCTAGCAATGGGTAAGTTGCTGCTGGGGGTGGTGATTTTAACGGCGGCTAAGTCTGTGATTTCGTCAGTGCCTAGTACCTTCCCTGTATAGGTGGTACCGTCGTTTAAGGTGACTGTTACTTTATCTGCGCGATCGACTACGTGGGCGTTTGTCAGTACGATTCCACTTCGATCGATGATGAAGCCGGAACCTTGACCGCGTAAGCGCTCTGAGCGGGGAATTTGGGAGCGTAAGTCGTCTCCAAAAAAGCGCCCGAATAAGGGATCGTCGTAAAATCGGTCGAGGGAACGAGTGACTGTACGCTCGGTGTCAATCCTGACTACGGCTGGCCCTACTCGCTTTACGGCTGCGGCGACGAAACTCCCATGAGTTTCTGGCTGTGGGGAACTTTGGAGTGCAACTTGCGTTGCAGGTAATATTTGCTGGCTAGAGCTAGGTAGATCGGGGAGAGTTGCAGCGATCGCTAGTTCTGGTGGTAAGCTGAAGCTAATCGTGGCGATCGCGACGGAAAATGCCACTACCAACAGACGGGTAATAATTTGGGCGCAAAGCGGCGGCTGTGAAAACTTTAAAAATCCCATAGCTTAAATTTCACTTATTGACAAACTAGCATGGTTTTATCTAATCGAGACACAGACCAACACTCGGAAGCAGAAAAACACCATCATCATCACAGTCATTCTGCTCATCCTCACGTTCACAATGAAGAATCTCTCCGTCGGATAGTGAATAGGCTTTCTCGGATTGAGGGACACATTCGGGGTGTTAAGACAATGGTACAGGAAAGTCGTCCCTGTCCTGAAGTGCTAATACAGATTGCTGCTGTTCGAGGGGCCTTAGATCGAGTGGCGCGGATTATTCTGGACGAGCATTTAACTGAGTGTATTGGTAGAGCCGCTAAGGAGGGTAATATTGAAACTGAGATTGAAGAACTTAAAGCGGCTTTGGATCGATTTTTACCTTAATTCTATTAGCAATCAGTCTGAGATTTAATCTACAACTTTAATAGAACCCTGACGCAGACTTTCAAACATCCTATTGATAGAGTTTTGTTCTTCAGAACTCAGAAAATCTTTCGCCAATAGCATTGACATCAATCGTCGCTGGTCGGTACGAGTAATTTTACGAGTAGAAAATATTTGTAACACTATTTGCTCGATACTGAGTTGGGGAAAGCTGATTTGAGCTATCATCATCATTTGGGGAACTCAACACTATCAGTATCGGTTATACAGCATATTCCATATATATGTGGTACACACAATTTCATCGATCTAAGTAGTTAGTTGACTAAGAGTTCTGCTACTGTACTTCATTCACCTGGAATATGCTGTATATATCCTTCGAGGTGCGATCGCCAACTCTTAAATTATGTGATAATACTTACTCTCATAAGTGATATTAGTCACAACATACTTAAGTAAAATCCGAAGCGGACTCTATCATAATCTTTACTTTTCATCCGGTCAAGCCACCTAAGTCACAGTATTTTGCATTCAAGTAAGATATAGAGAAGCCATAATGAACGTTGACGAACTGCTGAGGCTATACGCAACAGGAGAAAGAAATTTCAGTGGGGTATACCTACCAGAGGTGTACCTTTACGAAGCAGAGCTAATTGGAGCTAACTTATGTGAATCAGATATTACCGGAGCCAATCTGAGCAAAGCCAAACTCAACAGAGCCAACCTCAGCAAAGCCAATCTTAGTAAGACCAATCTCAGCGGTACAGATTTGGGGGGAGCTGACCTAACAGACGCGGTTTTGGTTGAAGCTAACCTGTGTCGAGCTGACCTAATCGGCACTAATCTAAGTAAAGCAGACTTGAGTAAAGCCTTCCTCACACAGGCAAATCTCATCGGGGCCAATATTTCTAGAGCGATTCTATGCCAGACAGACTTGCACGGAGTAAACCTCTACGGGGTAAATCTGCGTCGAGCAATTCTTACCGAAGCCGACCTAATCGGAGCTAACTTAACTAAAGTAGACCTAAGTGGAGCCGACTTAATGGGAGCTAGCCTAATTAGAGCAGACCTAACTGAAGCCATTTTAAGTGCCGCAGACTTGACTGGTGCCAACCTACTAGGGGCAAACCTAACTGGAGTCAACCTCAGTGGAGTATATCTTAAGGGCGCAACCATGCCCGACGGCACAATTCACGACTAATTTCGCTTCTATTTTGGCAGCTTGCGAACAACTGGTGGTAAGGTAAGGAGTAATGAGTTTTTAAACAACCATTACTCCTTAGTAATTTTAGTTTTAAATTTATTGCAAATAAGCGATACTAAGAGTATTTTAGATTTTATATTTTGGATTTTAGAGGCTAAAAAATGAAACTCAGAATCCTCGCAACTGCAACGCTGCTGACCGCGATTTTCCCAGCCATTGCTGCATCCGCCGAGAATATTGAACATACACAACAGCTACTAGCAACCCGACAGTGCGCCCAGTGCGAACTCAGCGGTGCAGGTCTAGTTTTAGCCAACCTGACTGGAGCCGATCTCAGAGGTGCTAACTTGAGCGGTGCCAATCTCAGCCGCGCCAACCTCAGTGGTGCCGATCTTACAGGTGCAAACCTCAGCGGTACTAGCCTCTATGGTGTCAACTTGAGCGGCGCAAATCTCACAGGTGCAAACCTCAGTGGTGCTGATTTAAGAAATGCCTATCTTGGCAATGCCAATTTGGCCAGCATTAACCTAAGTAATGCAGTATTGCTGGGAGTTAGAGGATTACCAACCAACATTGGAGAAGCAGAGGACTTCTACAGATTAGGGGTCGCAGAAGCTAAAGCCGGAAACTACAGAAATGCCATAGACTATTACAATCAAGCACTCAGCCTTAAACCTGATTTGGCAGTAGTTTATTTTGCACGAAGTATGTCTCGCGCTGACTTAGGAGACTTCCCAGGCGCTACGGAGGATGCTCAGCGAGCTAGTCAACTTTTTGCCTCTCAAGGAAATGCCAGAGGTCAGGAAGTTTCAAAACAGTTAGTGCAAGCAATTGTAGCTCGCCAAAAGCCAACGGAACCTCAAACTGGTGGCGGAGGATGGATGAATGCAATAGGAGCGTTAGGTTCTGTCTTGCTGAAAGTCTTATTTTAAAACGGTTAACGGTTAACGGTTAACGGTTAACGGTTAACGGTTAACGGTTAACCGTTAACTGTTAATGTACTGGAATCTCAATCCTGAACTCAGTACCTTGACCTAGTTGAGAAATACACTTAAGTACACCCTTGTGTTTTTCTACTACAATTTGGTAGCTAATTGATAGACCTAATCCTGTCCCTTGACCGACAGGCTTAGTAGTGAAAAAGGGATTAAATATCTGAGAAACTAAATCTTGCGGAATTCCTTGACCATTATCGATAATGGATATCGCCGCAGTTTCAGGATCTATCAATTCAGTCCGAATCCGAATGAAAGCTGGTGTTTCATTAGGGGTGAAAAATATTAAGCTTTGAGTTGCACTTTCCAGATTTTCTACTTTCTTCTGCCTCACGCCCCGATCTCTAGTATCCATTTCTAGGGCATCAATAGCATTGCTAATGATATTCATAAATACCTGATTTAACAGGCCAGCATAACACTCAACTAGCGGCAGATTTCCATATTCTTTGAAAAGCTCAATAGCAGGGCGGTCTGGTTTGGCTTTAAGGCGGTGCTGCAAAATTACCAGTGTACTTTCTAGACCTTCATGGATGTCAACTGGTTTTTTATCTGCTTGATCCAAGCGTGAGAAATTGCGTAAAGATAGAACTAGCTGGCGGATTCGTTCGGCTCCCATTTTCATTGAATCTAGAATTTTTGGTAAATCTTTTGCCAGAAAGTCTAAATCAATAGCTTCGGTATATTCGTTAATTTCGTCCTTGGGTTCAGGGTAATGCTGCTCGTATAGTTCTAACAAACCGAGCAAGTCTTTGGTGTATTCGGTAACGTGAGAAATGTTGCCATAAATAAAATTGACAGGGTTATTAATTTCGTGGGCGACACCTGCAACTAATTGTCCTAGTCCAGACATTTTCTCCGTTTGAATTAGTTGAGCTTGAGTTTGACGTAGTTCGCCGAGAGTTTTTCCTAACTGTTGAGCCTTAGCTTGTTCTGCAATTGTCGCAGCTTGGCTGGATTCATAAAGTTCTGCTTGGTGAATTGCGATCGCAGCTTGATGAGCTAACTGTTGCAGCAAATCGCTTTCTGAACTCTGCCAAATTCTCGGCCCAGAACACTCGTGAGCAATCAGTAATCCCCATAGTAAAACATCCGTTCCAATTGGTACAATTAAACTCGCTCTCACCTCAAGACTCTGCAAAAACTCCCGGTGACAAGGCGCTAAATCATCCTGATAAATATCATTAATTGCCTGCACCCGTCCTTGTCGATAAAGACAAGCTGATTCCTCTGGAAAGCAGTTTTCCGGGGCTTTGACACCTAAAATTGAGCCCCGCCCACCGCGTTTTACATCTGCAATAGAGGCAATACTTTCTACTACAACCTCGCCTTCTCGACCTCCAATAAACTGATAAATTACAACGCGATCGGTATTCAGTAAAGTTCGCACTTCTCGGACAATAGTTTGCAGAATGGTTTTTAAATCTAAGGTGCTGCGAAGTTGGTCTGTAACTCGTCTCAGTACCTTTGCCAACTCCAAAGACTGCTGTAACTGTGAAGTCCGTTCTTGAACTTGGCGCTCCAAATTAATATTAAGATTTTGCACCTCTTTGTAAAGAGTGTACTGCTGAATTGCCATCGAAAAGTGATTGCCTATAGCTTTTGCTTGCTCAATCTCACGGCTATTCCACTCACGGGATTGACCTTTTTTTAGTTCTCGCCATAATTCAAAAGACTGTCTAGGAAGTCTTTGTTTGATATTGCTCTCAAAGCGGCCTGCCCATAATCTTTCAGTTTCAATTTCATTACGAAAAATAGTCAAATAACCTAGTAATTGTTGGCGATATTGAAGCGGAACCACCAGCAAACCCCGAATTTGAGTAGATTGAAAAGCTGGAACCAAGACTCTAAACAAAGGCTCTTTATATAAATCGCCAACGATCAGAATTGGGAATTGGAAATTGATAATTGGAAACTGGGAATTAGTAATTGTTAATTGTGAAATCTCGTTTGCCTGTTTGAAACCAGCTTCAGCCCACTGTTGCCACAAAGGATGCTGTTCAATGGGGATTTCTTTTTCCCATTCTGGCATATTTGGCTGTTCGCCACAGGTAAATAGCTCAAAGGAAGCAAGAAGGTCATCCTCTGGAAAATTTATAACTTCAGAATTTGTACCTTTTAGCGATATATTTTTGTCCTTGATTTTTTGGCTTTTACCCTTAATATAGATTCTCCCACCAGCACCTTCAAGATCCCTAACGGTGGCTTCTAAAGCAGCTTTCAATCGAATTGTAGGTTGACCATGCAAGAGGGTTGCGACTTGGTTAACTTTAGCTTCCCGAAATGCTTGTTCGCGGGTTTGGGCGAGGAGATTGGAGTGAGAGATAGCGATGGAAATTTGGTCTACAACTAACTGAATTAGCTGTAAATCTGTTTCTGAAATGCGATTAGATTCGGAATGGTGAGAAACTAATAGTCCCCAAAGTTCAGATTGAGATTTTGAATTTTGGGTGCGCGAGGGGGAAATTCCTAAATTGTCTATTATTTCTCGCTCAGTTATCTCACACAAAATCGGTACTACTACAGAAGATTGTACTCCCATTGCCCTCAGATAAGTGGCGTGGCAAGTATCTACTGACCGATACCTAATCTCTTCCCTTGTTAGGGGTTTTCCTGTGTCCCCAGAATCCAGAGGACTCAAACCCATTAACCCGGAATTAACATCAACTATTGTACGCTGCCGTAGATTGACATACATCTCGCGGGCTTCTTGGGGAATATCATCGGCTGGAAAATTTAGACCTCTCAGAGATGGGAGGCGATTGTTATTAATAGACTCGGCAACTACTTCGCCACTACCATCGGTATTAAACCGATAAATCATTGCTCTATCTATTGCCAAAAAACCGCGCACTTCCTCTACTGCACAGGTTAATATCTCTGGTAACTCCAGAGATTGGCGAATGCGTTTCGTGATCCGGCGCAGTAAAACTTCTCTGTCTAGTCTCTGCTTTAATTCTTGTGTATTTTCTACCAGATTCATCTTTCTTCTCGCCTGGAGATTCCGGTTATAACTGTAATGATGGCAACGCTTGCGCTGGCGACGCATCTACAGGTAGGTCTTTAACTCTTGTCACTAAAATTTCCTGCCCTAGGCAGGTCAACTAGCCTCTTTTAAGCGCTCTACTATATCCGGTGTTAGGATTAGCGGTGGTAGTTGATAATTTAACACTGTTTGTTAATGAGCTGCTAGCTTATGTTTGATCCCTGCACTAAGAAAGGCATTTTCTCAAGCTAACCCTTCATTTCTATCATCTTATAAATTTTGATAGTTCTAGAACTTTTATCAAAAAAAAATTAATTTTTATAAAAAAGCAACAATTATTTACACAAATTTATAAAATGCTAATTATCGTAACCTTTAACAGAGTCAGGAAGTTCTTAATTGCTCAAACTATTGATTTTGTTATATTTTCCTTCTGCCTTCTGCCTTCTTCTATAAATTTAGGGTTAGGGTAGTGTACCATTTGCATGGCGTTGTGAGATTTCAAAGCGAACACTCATCAGAATTTTGCCCAAATGATTTTGACCAGTATTGTCACAACCACAGCCCCAGTAGTAATCTGTAGGCGAATCCTCAACAATTAGGCGATCGCCTGTAGACAGAAGGATAGCTTGGATATCTGCATGGGTAATAAATTTCGTTAAAACCGCCTCTCGCATGATTTCAGTTTTCACTTCTTCCCAATCGGGGCGAAGCTGTCGCCTGGGATCGCGCCCTAACTTGGCTGCTTCCTGTGGCGTTTCTGAGGCTTGAATCAGATAAATTAATTGTTCATCTACACTACCAACAAATTTTTGTGCTTGATAGTAGTGTTCCACTGTCAACCAATCTTGACCTTTTAAGTAAATACTGTGGGGTGAAAAGTTAGAAAAGCAGCCATAGGGTTCTTCTACCTTATAAAAGTAAATTGTCATCAGCGTCGAACATGGGGATTTTAGATTTGTAGGGGCGGTGTCCCCGTGTCCGCCCTAAATTTTTAAGTAGAAGGAAGAAGGAAGAAGGAAGAAGGAAGAAGGAAGAAGGAAGAAGGATTTAGTTATCTAGGAGATCGGGAAGAAGGCTTATACAGCAAGCTTTTTAGCCATCCCGATCTTATATTTAATTAAGTGGATTTACTTGGTTTTAATTTGGGGGTCTAGAATGGCATCAGGCGTTTGATCGCGCGGTTAGCGATATCGGCATAGCGCAATTCTCCGCACAGAATTTTACTCATAACTTGGGTAGCCACTGGGAGCTTGACACCGGCTTTATAGGCAACTCCAGTAAACTGATAGAATGCACCAGCTAAACGGTTAGCCCAAACCATATCACTTCCCCATTCTTCGCTAATAACTTGAGTATATTTTTCCAAGGCATCACCAGCGCCGCTTAAAGCTTGGTCAATGGCGATCGCAGCTTTCACTCCGCTAAAAATTGAAGGGCGAATCCCTTCACCAGAGAGGGGATCTGCCACAACTGCGGTTTCTCCTACTAGCAGTGCATTTTGAGAGTGAAGCTTGCGATCGCCATCCCACAAACACAAGGGATATTCATAAACCTGACTATTTTTAACATCTACGCCACACTGAGTTGCGTAATCAGCTAAAATATTTTTCAGATTTTTAGGAGCATCCCCCTTCAGTGCCGCTATGCTAATTGAATAACCGCCGGCCTTCGGAAAGTTCCAAATATAACCTTTCTTAATTGTCCCAAAATCAAATTTTAGAGTATCTCCTGTTGTCGTCGATGCTGTTTCTAAAATTGCACTCAAATGGCGTTTAGGTTCTTTAAATCCCAGCCATTTAGCCATCGGCCCGCTAACTCCATCGGCAGCAATTAAATAACGCCCAGTTACAGGTTCGCCATTAGTTTTAACTTCCCAAGCAGAGTTTTTAAACTCAATGCCTTTAACTTCCGTAGAAGGTCGAAATTCAGCGCCAAGATTCTGAGCTTGCTTAATTAAAAAGTCATCAAATTCATCGCGTCTTACCATCCACATTGACGTATCTATATCAACTTCAACTGGATCTTCATTCTTCCAGGTGTAGCGAATTTTATTGACTTTTAGCGAAATAGCGGGGGTAAAATCACAGTCAAACCACTGAGCGATCGCAGGAGAAATTCCACCACCACAAGGTTTAAATCGCGGCCAAGATTCTTTTTCCAGCACCAAAACAGAACGTCCGCGCTTGGCCAAGTGATAGGCTGCTGTACTTCCTGCTGGGCCGGCACCTACAATAATGCAATCAAACATTTTGTTAGTTGTTAGTTGTTAGTGGTTAGTTGTTAGTTGTTAACCGTTAACAGTTAACAGTTAACCGTTAACAGTTAACCGTTAACAACTAAACCGTCTTGATATCTTTTTCTTTGGCTGCAAGCACTTCATCAATTTTGGCAATGTACTTGTCAGTCAATTTTTGCATTTTGTCTTGCAAGTCCCGCGCTTCATCTTTAGAGAGTTCGCTGCTTTTTTCCTGCTTGCGAATCGCCTCTACAGCATCGCGGCGGATATTGCGGATGGAAACTTTGCCTTCTTCAGAAAACTTAGCGGCAAGTCTTACCAACTCAAGGCGGCGATCGCTCGTTAGTTGCGGAATATTCAAGCGGATCGTAGCGCCGTCGTTGCTAGGAGTAAGTCCCACATCAGACAGAGAAATCGCTTTCTCGATCAAGTTAATAGTTTTGCGATCGAAGGCTTGAATATTGATCGTACTAGCATCGGGTGTACTGATGCTAGCAAGAGATTTGATCGGAGTTGGAGATCCATAATAATCTACCATCACGCGATCGAGGAGGGAGGCGTTGGCGCGTCCCGTCCTAATAGTGTTAAAAGACCGTTGAGTTGACTCAACTGCCTTCTGCATATGATCTTCAGCTTCAGCTAACTTCACAAGAACCTCCCACAAGAGTTCCAATAGATTCTCCCATCACGGCGCGGTAGATATTTCCGCGTACCGAGAGGTCAAATACAATAATAGGAATGTTATTTTCTTTACAAAGCGCGATCGCCGTACTATCCATCACCCGCAAGTCATGAGTCAAAACATGACCGTAGGTAAGAGTTTTGTAGCGGCGTGCGCCTGGGTTGAGATGGGGATCTGAATCGTAGATACCATCAACTTTAGTGGCTTTAAAAATTACCTCCGCATCAATCTCAGCCGCCCGTAAAGCTGCTGTGGTGTCGGTGGTAAAAAAAGGATTGCCAGAACCTGCGCCGAAAATTACTGCGCGTTTTTTTTCTAGGTGACGGATGGCCCGCCGTCGGATATAAGGTTCAGCTACTTCCTGCATGGCGATCGCAGTTTGTACTCTAGTTGGCACTCCCGCTTGTTCGAGGGCATCTTGTAAAGTGATGGCATTCATCACCGTTGCAATCATGCCCACATAATCTGCTGTTGCCCGATCCATACCTGCTGCCGCCGCCTTCACGCCGCGAAAAATATTCCCGCCGCCGACAACGATCGCTACCTGAATGCCGTGAGACACGACTTCGGCTACTTCCTGAGCGATATCCTGAACAACTATAGGGTCTATGCCGTAGCCTAGAGTCCCCATTAAGGCTTCACCACTCACTTTCAGCAAAACCCGCCGATATAGTATCCCCATGCCGTGACTTTTTTGTTAACTCAAATTCCCTCCACCATAAGATAGCAGTAGAGTGACACTTTGAACATCAACGGAGCAGGGGGGAGGGGGAGCAGGGGAGCAGGGGAGAAGGGGAGAAGGGGAGAAGGGGAGAAGGGGAAGCAACCAAATACTCAGGACTTACGCAAGAACAACGTATTTCCGTCATTACGAGCCAAGCGAAGTAATCGCAACCCTTTATTTTTAGCTGATACTGCGTGAGTCTTACTACTAACCACTAACTACTAACTACTAACTACTAACCACTAACTACTAACCATTACGCCATTTAACGGAGCAGCCGATCGCTTCGGTAGAGGCAGGCGTTACAGGTTCACCATTCAGCAGTTGGGCGATCGCATCTCGTAAATATTGTACCTGCACCCCTGCTGGATCGTTGGCATTGTCGTCAATCAAACCCTTGTAACGCAGTTTCCCATCTTGGTCTAACAAAAAAACCTGCGGCGTTGTCTGAGCTCCGAAGCTTTGACCAACATCCTGAGTAACGTCTCGGATGTAGGGAAAATTCAATTCATTGGTGGCCGCAAATGTTTTCATATTCTCGAAACTGTCGTCGGGATATTGAACTGCATCATTAGCATTAATCCCAATTAAAGTAACTGCTCGATCTTGAAAATCTATCTGGATTTGTTTAAGGCGATTTAAATACAAATGCACGTAAGGACAGTGATTGCACATAAATATTACACCGATCACTCGAAACTTTTCCAGATATCGAGCTAAATGGTGAACTTCATCATCAACTCCCGGCAATTCAAAATCAGGAGCATAGCCGTCAATAGGAGTACCTGTTGTTTCCACTAATAAACTCATTTTCCCTCTTTCCTCTTTTCCTGTATTCAATATTAATCAGTTACCAACAGAGCCGAAAGCCGCAAAGACAAACTCATTTTAGAATATGAAGAAGAAGAATATAATTTCACCCTGCTTTTTCTTCTTCCCCCTTCCTTACCAGCCTTTAGCCAAAGCTTGATATCCGATTAGTTTATAAGTCAATTTGGCAGCAGTAAATTCTGATACTACGGAATCTACAACTGGTGCTAATTCCATAATATCGCAGCCGATGACTTCATAAGATTCACAGAGGCGGCGCAAAAATCCGGTGAGAGAATACCAGTTTAGTCCTCCCGGTTCTGGCGTGCCTACTCCTGGTATTAAAGTGGGATCGATGCCATCTAGATCAATTGTTAGGAACACCCGCCGAGTTTTGATGCTAGAAAATGCGCGTTCCATCCAATCTGGATCTGTGGCTATTTCCCTTGCCCGAATTACGTTTAAATGTTTCTCCTTAATCAAATCTGCTTCCTCCTTACAAATGGCGCGAATGCCAATTTGCAGTGTCGGCAAACCCATATCAACTATGCGCCGCATAACGCAGGCATGATTGTAAATAGAGCCTTCGTACTCGTGGCGGAGATCGCCATGAGCGTCAATTTGAATTACAGTGAAAGGTTCATCAGGATATGATAGGCGATAGGCTTCCACTACACCCGAAGTGATGCTGTGTTCGCCTCCCAAAGCAATAACAAATTTGTTTTCGGAGATTAGCTGCTGTATGGTTTTTTGAGTTACTTGCAGCATTTCTAATGGTGATACTCGTTGCCCGTTGCGGGTATCTGCGATCGGGGAGTTAGTATATATACCTACATCATAGCAGATTTCTCTGTCTAGCTCCTCATCATAGCACTCAAGTTGGTGGGAGGCTTCCAGAAGTGCAGCCGGCCCATTTTCGCAGCCCCGTCGATAGGTAGTTGTGGCTTCGTAAGGGATGGGTAAAATCACGACGTGGGCTTTGTCGTAGTCTGGTACGATTTCAGAACCTAGAAATGGCACAACTGAAGTGGAAGCGATCGTGGTCGGCATGGTGGAAATTCAGATAAATCAAGGTAGTAGCCATATCAAATCGTTACATACTATGGACTCATACAGCAAAGCCATGTATGGGGAAATGTCGATCCGACTGCTGCTAAGGAGTTAGTTTAGCTCCTTAGCAGCTTAGCAGTGCCGACCCTACAGGAATTTATTCTCACCGATTTGGCGACTGCGATCGCAGCGCCCACCCTACAAAAATTTGTTCTAACTGCTATATCTAATCCGATAGATAGATGTTTAAATGTAATCTTGCTTTTTTACATTTGAATTTATTAAGTAAATTAAACCTTTATTAAACTTTTATTGCAAATACTAATTATCTTCACCCAAAAATCGAAAATCGAGCTAAGAGATAAATAAAGCGATCGCAATGGAAAGCTTAGAAAATTCTGCGATCGTAAAGTCTATTCCTCAAGACAGAAGACCTATTGTCAAAATAGGCATTACTTCTCAGTCTTAATTCCCCAATCGAAAATGGTAAATAGTAAACCTTTAGCTCAATTTCTCAGAAGCATAACGCCAAAACTCAAAATAAGAAAAATTTTCTTTGTACATTTATCCCTTGTGTGGCGAAGGACAGGACTTTACTTGCTGGCATTATTTACTAGCATCATCTTAGGCATCTTATTTTTCTTTATTCAACCTGCACTTACCCAGCAACCAATAGTTCTGACCATGCTCATGCAAGGTCAAGACCTCCTTAATTGGAGGCCTTTTGTCGAAGAATTTGAACAGAAAAATCCAGACATTCGGATTAACTTAGTAGAAGGGCCATTTGATAGTAACCTCATAGAAAATCTTTACACCTCTGCCTTCCTGTTAGGAGACTCTCCCTACGATATTATCAATATGGATATTGTCTGGGTTCCCAAGTTTGCAGCAGCAGGTTGGATAATGGATCTTAGTAATAAAATTTCCTCAGAACAACTATCAAAATTTATCCCAGGTAACGTCGAAGGCGGGCGCTACAAAGGTAAACTCTATCGTATTCCCCACGCTTCTGATGCGGGAATGCTTTACTACCGCAAAGATATTTTAGAGCAAGCTGGAGTCGAACCGCCCGAAACTTTTGAACAAATGGTAAATATCTCTCAAAACTTGCAAAAACAGGGAAAAGCCACTTGGGGTTATCTCTGGCAAGGCAAACAATATGAAGGAGTATCGGCCATGTTTGTAGAAGTATTAGAAGGTTTTGGCGGCTTCTGGGCAAACCCTCAAACCTTTGAAATTGGACTAGATAAACCAGAAGCAATCAAGGCAGTTGAATTTCTTAAAAGCACAATTACTAGCGGCATTTCACCTCCGGGAGTTACGACTTACGGGGAAGAAGAAACCCGCCTTTTGTTTCAATCTGGTAAAACAATTTTTTTAAGGAATTGGCCCTATGTCTGGAAACTTGCAAATGTCGAAGGCTCGAAGATTAAAGGTAAAATTGCGATTAAGCCAATGCTACACGCGGCTGGTAAAAAAGGCGGTTCCTGCTTAGGAGGATGGGGTTGGGGAATTGCCAAAACTTCTCGGCATCCAGAGGAAGCTTGGCGAGCAATTCAATACCTAACCAGTGAGGAAACGCAGAGAAAGTTTATTTTACAAACCGGGTTTGTTCCTAGTTATAAATCGCTTTTTACTGACAGACAAGTTGTTGCTCTGTATCCCCATTACCCACAATTACTAAAAGTAGTGGAACAGGCAGCTTTGCGTCCTCCTTTGGCTCAATATGCTCAAGCTTCGGATATTTTACAGCGTTATCTGAGTGCGGCTTTTACTGGAAGGATGACTTCAGAAAAAGCAATGAAAGCAGCAGCAAGTGAAACCCGGAATTTGCTTGGAAGGTTTAAACCTTCTCAAGCTAATGGTTAATGGCTAATGGCTACTCAATAGGTACGTAGTTGCGCTTCAGTGCTCTTTGAGGGCTAAAGCCCAACTACATATCTCAGTGAACAATTATCAATCCTTAAATAGATGACAATAGACACGATACAGCGACGGGAACAATAGGTACGTAGTTGCGCTTCAGCGCTCTTTGAGGGCTAAAGCCCAACTACATACCTCATTGAACAATTATCAATCCTTAAATAGATGACAATAGACACGATACAGCGACGGGAACAATAGGTACGTAGTTGCGCTTCAGTGCTCTTTGAGGGCTAAAGCCCAACTACATACCTCAGTGAACAATTATCAATCCTTAAATAGATGACAATAGACACGATACGGCGACGGGAACAAAAGACGGGTTGGATATTAGTAACGCCAGCATTAATTTTGCTGATGATAGTATTTGCTTACCCTATTTTACGGGCTTTTTGGTTAAGTTTATTTGCCCAAAACCTCGGCACTGAATTGAAACTGGTTTTTTCTGGTTTTGATAATTATACAAGAATGGTTAGTGACGGCCGCTTTTGGCAGAGTTTATGGAATACAGCAGTATTTACAACTTCCTCCGTTTTGCTAGAATTAATTTTAGGAATGGGTATTGCTCTTGTCCTAAATCAACCCTTTAAAGGTCGAGGTATAGTACGAACAATGTCTCTGTTACCTTGGGCTTTACCAACTGCTTTAATGGGAGTAGCTTGGGCGTGGATTTTCAATGACCAATATGGCATAATCAATGACATTTTAATCCGTTTAGGAGTAATTAAAACAGGGATTAATTGGCTGGGAGATCCAACTCTGGCAATGATAGCAGTTGTGTTAGCAGATGTTTGGAAAACTACTCCCTTTATCGCTTTGCTTTTGCTAGCAGGTTTACAGTCTATTTCCCCAGATTTATATGAAGCTCATGCAATTGATGGTGCGACTCGGTGGCAGAGTTTCCGCCAGATTACTTTACCGCTACTGATGCCGCAAATCGTGATAGCATTGTTGTTTAGGTTTGCCCAATCTTTCGGTATTTTTGACTTGATTCAAGTGATGACGGGAGGAGGGCCAGCAGGAGCAACCGAGACTATTTCTATCTATATTTATAGTACAGTAATGCGCTACCTAGATTTTGGCTATGGAGCGGCGTTAGTGGTTTGTACTTTCTTGTTCCTAGTAGCAGCAGTTGCTATTGCTGCCTATTTATTATCGAGAGCGCGAGCAAATAGGTAACGCCGCCCTCTGGGCGGTATTTTTAC